>NZ_JAMYNL010000013.1:0-154372 GCF_040319065.1 Mesorhizobium sp. M0968 | reverse complement strand
TCGAGCGCACCAGGATCGCTTCGGCCTCGATCCCGAAACGGTTGGCCGCCGGCAGTGGCTACGCCTCGGCCGAGATCCCCTTTGGGAAGAAGACGTGTAACCGGCACCGCATTCCAACGCCTCCGCTCGGCTATTGAAGGCTTCGCGCCTCCGTCGGTTCTTCCCGGCCCCACGGCGTAACAGAAACTACCGAGGCTCTGATCGACGCTGGATGACAGTTCCGGGGCAGATCAGGGCGATTCAAACCGACCTCTAAGCAGCGTCTGGAGACAGCCTTTCAGCATCGGAATCTCATAACCGCTTACTCGAAAGGAAGGCGGGCATCCGTCTGAATCTCGCATAGTGTGCCGGAAGTTACTCACCCGCCGTATTAGCATTAATAAGGCGCTCCAGAGTAGCGAAGTCCTTAAGCTCTCGGTAGGGCGTCACATCAAGGTCTGCCGGTACCTTGCTCAGCTTCTCTTCATCCCTTTTGATCCGGGGCTGCCGCCCCCTGCCGTCAAGGCCGGGCGCTATTCGCGTGAAAATCAAAGGCCGTGTGCTCACTCCGCTGTGGGCCGCACCACCCTTTGATTTTCAGCCTTGACCGCATTCCGCCCGCTCATTGGCGCGGGGCCTAGTCCGGTTGCAGCAGCAGCTGCTGCGCAACCGTAAACTAGGAGGAAAAACCAATGAAAGCAGATGTTTATGAGAAGGTGACGGCGAGCATTGTTGCCGAACTGGAACAGGGCCTGCGCCCATGGCTGAAGCCTTGGAACGCGGAGCACGCCGCCGGGCGGATTTCGCGGCCCTTACGTCATAACGGCGTGCCCTATCAGGGAATCAACATCATCATGCTTTGGTCGGTAGCCATGGCGCAGGGCTTTGCCGCGCCGATCTGGATGACCTTCAAACAGGCGCAAGAGATGGGCGCGCATGTCCGCAAGGGCGAGAGGGGCAATCTTGTCGTTTATGCCGACCGTATCCGCAGGACAGAGAAGGACGAAGCGACCGGCGAGGAGCAGGAGCGGGATATCCCGTTTATGAAGGGCTACACCGTCTTTAATGTCGAGCAGATCGAGGGCCTACCGGCGCAATTCTATGCCCCGGCGGAACAGCGCCTCGATCCGGTAGCACGCATCGAGCATGCGGAAACTTTCTTCGCCGCGCTGCGCGCCGATATCCGCCACGGCGGCAATCAGGCCTATTACAGCATGGGCAGCGACCATGTGCAGATGCCGCCGTTCGAGACCTTCCGCAATGCCGAAAGCTATTACGCAGCGCTGGCGCACGAGTGCACGCAATGGACGCGCCACCCCTCGCGGCTGGAGCGGGATTTTGGCCGCAAGCGCTGGGGCGACGAAGGCTACGCGATGGAAGAACTCGTTGCTGAACTTGCTTCGGTCTTCCTGTCCGCCGATCTCGACCTGACGCCCGAAACCCGGCCCGACCATGCCGCCTATATCGGCTCATGGCTGAAGGTGCTTAAGAACGACAAGCGGGCGATCTTCACCGCAGCCAGCCACGCGCCGCGCGCCGCGGATTTTCTTCACGGCTTGCAGGAAGAAGCCAGCTTGCTGGAGGCCGCGGAATGAAGCGGCCCGAGACCATCATCATCGGGGGACGCACCTATAGCTGGCGTGTCCTCGATATGCGGCGACAACAGCTTGACGCATGGAAGGCCGCGCAGCCCGAGCAGCCCGCGCTCTTTGACCTGAAGCAGGACCGGCGCCCGGCAGCGGACCGAAGCGCCGCACGGCGCGATCAGGAACCGAGCCTGCTTGTGCTGATGCAGGAGCGCCAGCGATGAGCGATGCGAGAAATTTTTCCGCGCCCGCCGGCGACACCGGCGGGCGCGGGATTGGGCGGGCGTTCGGCGCCGGGGGCGCCTCGCGGGAAAAACCGGGATTTCGCCACGCCCGCTGGTGAGCGGGCGCGGCCAGGTTTAGCGCGGCCCGGCAGGCGGCTTAGGCTTCGAAAGTGCCTGAGGCTGATTGCCGGCCTGCTCGCGCTAGGGACAGACCGGCGAATTCATCATCGAGCACGAGGGCATGCGCGTGCGCATCGATCTGAACGAGATCTTCGGCATCGGCAGCAGCGTCGGGTTCTGGCCGGCTTCGCCGCCCACGCTGTCGATCTGGACAAGCCGTTCTTGAGCCAAACCGGCTATCACAAGCTTGCTCGGCATTCATGCCGATCCGGCACCGGGCCCTCCTGCCTGGGGAATTCGTGAGCAGAGTCATTGCCGGCTATGTCAGAAGCGGGCTCAAGGGCAGGCTGAAACCATCGAAGCCCGCTACCGCGAACGCGCCTCGTAGAAGGCTATCGCGGCGCAGTGCCGCAAGACGGGCGGTGCGGTCACGGACAGGGTTCCTATGCCAACCTGCCGTTTTCGCCGTGCAGGGCAGTTCTCGAACGTCCGCAAAAAGCATTTAGGATTTGGCGACGGCATTTCGTTGTTCCTGCCGTTCAGCAGAAACCATCGGCAGAATTGGGTCGAGGGTACAGTCAAAAAATTCAGGATCGACATCGCATTCCATGGCCCTTGGCACGCTTCTGACTTCCGGCTGTCCTCGATCTGCATGAGCGGAAGGGTAATTTCCGCCATGGAAATCTCTCGAGTCAATTTCGGCGGCGTCAGGTGGGAGATAGTCTCGGCAGACGTCATCGATCCGGTTAATGGCCTTACCACCATACTGAGCCATCAAAAGCAGTGCCGTGTTCATGCCGGGTTACCCATCTCCAGTCTGGAACCTAGCAAGCCGCCCGACTGGTTCAACCTTCCGTCACGGCCGGGCAGGGGAGGGCGTGCAAAACAGTAGGCGCGACCTAAGAAACGGTCAGGCGTCGAGTCAGTAGAGCGCTACCGCCTTTCGCCACATCCGCGCTACCTACTTCGTTGCTGCGGGTGAAGCGCCAGCTGGCTTCCCATTTGAGCGCATACTGCGGAACAAGTATCCCAAAGGCTATGATCGAAAACGCACTAGCGTTGTTGACGGGCTCGGTGGGAAAGCAACGACGCAATAGCAATCCGGTTGTATGATTGTAATCTCTAAGTATCGATAAGAGGTAATTATCGATAGTGACTTTTGTCCCCGAAGAAACACGACGTAAGTCCAGCGATACCCTCACTAGCTTGACCTACGCGAATCAGCCATCATGAAAACAATGGCTTACACGCTCGACAAACTGCCCCTGGAAACCCTGATCGGGCCGGTTGCCCGCGCGACCGAGGTTTTAGTCCGCCTCGACGAGCGGGTCGCCCGTTCGCCGGTCCGCGACGGCCTTGTCGAGCGCCAGCATTTTGCCGACGCGGCTTCCGCGCTCTGGCTCGAGGGCGAACTCGTCCACCTCGAGGACCTCGTGCTGCACGACGCCCACATGGACATCCGCACCCCGACCCACGAACTCACTCGGGCGCACGCGGTGCTGCGAACCCGCCGGCGGATTTTTGCGCAAAAGCCGGACTGGGCGCTCAGCCGCGACGGTTTTTTGGCGCTGACCGGTCGCGGCGGCGCCATGCCGGCGGCGGGCCAAAAAAGCCGGGACGGGGAGGGGGCTGGAACTGCCTCTGTGGAAGCCGACGATCGCGATGACGCCGAGGCCGATCTGCTGGCCGAAGAATTTGCCGAGATCGATGCCGTCCTGGCGCGCTCGTCGAAGATTCTCGGCGGTGCCGACGTGCCGGCGAAAGCGGCGCGCCCGGACGACCGGCCGGACCTGATTTACGATCTCGACTGGAATGAGGAAGAAGGGCTGGCCGAATGGCACGGTGTAGTCGCGGAAACGCGGGGGCAACCAGTCGTCCTGCGCGCTGCGGTCCTGCTCGAAGCCTGGTCGGACATCGAGGTGCTGCAGCATGCCACGTGGCTCGGGCCGCTGCTCGTGGCTGCACTGCTGCGACAGGAAGGACTCGCCGCCCACCATCTCACTTGCCTGCATCTCGGCGCGAAAAACATTCCGCGCGAGCGGCGGCGGGCGCGCAATCGCGGGGATCGGTTGCTGGCCTGCCTCGATGGAATCCACGACGCAGCGCTGGCTGGCCTGAAGGAACACGATCGGCTGGTGCTGGCAAAAAGCCAGATGGAGCGGCGGCTCAAACAACGGCGCGCCAGCTCGAAACTGCCCGACCTGGTCGAGCTGGTGCTGTCCCGGCCGCTCGTCTCGACGGGAATGATCCAGGAGCGGCTAAAGGTGACAAAGCAGGGGGCGCTCAACCTGATCGGCGAGCTTGGTCTGCGCGAGATGACGGGCAGGGGAAGGTTTCGGGCGTGGGGAATTGTTTAGTCCGCAGCATTCTCCACTCACTTTACGAAATTATCGAACTTGACGAACTTGCGTTCTGTAGCCATATTGGTGACAGCAAGAGGTTCTCATCATGGCCGCTCCAAAACGCAGCAATCATAGCGGCGCCGCGTCCCCTGCGGGAGTCGCCGCCCTGAGCTTCACCACGAAGCTGCCGGCACAGGCAGACTTCAAGAAGGTGCTGCTCGAACGCTATCAGGAAGCGATCGCACGCAGCCGCAAGATCGGCCGCCGTGTCTCGTTCCGGGTAGAGGTCGATCCGGCGACCGATGCGCAGACGATCACGCCAGTCGAGGAGCAACCGGTCGATACCTTTCCCGTCGAGGACACGGGGAAGCCCGATGCCGAACTCGAGGCGGCGCTTGCCACAGCGCGCGTGCGTGGCCGCAAGCGTGTTGCCGAAATTGTCGCCGGCGAGGACATGCTGAGCGCGGATGCCTTTGCCAAGCTGCTCGGCACGTCGCGGGTGACGGTCAACGCCAGGCGGCAAAGCGGGCAGGTGCTCGGGATCGATGGCGCCAAGCGCGGCTTCCGCTTTCCCGTCTGGCAACTCGACAAGGACGGCCGGCCGTTCGGGGCATTGCCGGCGCTCCACGAGACGCTCGGCAACAGCGCCTGGGCGGTCTATCGGTTTCTGGTGTCGCGCCATGGCGCCCTCGATGGCCGGACGGGCCTTCGAGCCCTTCAGCAGGGTGACGATGTCGCAGTGCTGGCCGCGGCGAAAGGCATGGCCAGGAGCGATTTCGACTGAATGCCCGTCGTTCCACCTCCAGCCGATTTCGGGCGTGCAAACCTCGAAATCGAGACCATATCGCCGGGACGGACATTCGGCCGGATCTACTGGAACACCTATCCCGATCCGTTGGGGTACGGGAAGTCGCCGAGCCGGTTCAGCGATCCTCGACGCCGTCTTGACGCCAACCGGTTTGGCGTTCTTTACCTCGGTGACTCCCTGAAGGTGTGCTTCCTAGAGACAGTGCTCCGCGACCGCCGCGAAGGAATCCTTGACGATCTTCCAATAGAGCAGGTGGAGCTGACCCGACGGCGCTACGCGGAGATTGCGACCACGACAGACCTACGCCTGGTCGATCTCAGAGGCGACAATGCCGTGCGGATGGGTGTGCCGACCGATGTCGTTCGGGCACAGCGCCAGAACCTGGCACGCCGGTGGTCACTGGCGTTTCACGAGCACCCATCCGAGCCCGACGGGATCATTTATCCCTCGCGCCTCAACGAGGCGACCAATCTTGCCATTTACGATCGCGCGGTACCGAAGCTTCAAGCGAGGCGTGTTGTGACCCTTCTCGGCGCGCGAGGGCTGGCTCAGGTTCTGGAAGATTTCAGGGTGGGGTTGGTGTGAAGATGCAGTACGTATCCGTATCGCTTTGCGAAGGTCGCTGTAGCGCCAGAAGCGTCCATTAAGCCGGAGCAACGGAACGACCGGTGTTGGGGCCGGAAGCGGAATAGCAGGTTCCGAGATAAATTTCGCGAAAACTGCCGTTCTGCGGCATGCCTCTCGTCGGCTGTTCGAGCTTCGCTATGAGGTGCCTGTAAACGGACGCCTACGCCGCGTACGCAGACTTCTGGGAATCGCTGGAGCCGCCCGCAGCAGCGTGGATGCCTTGAAGCTCTTAGGACGTGCTGGGGTCGAAAAGGAATTGGGTCGACATCTCGGTCAGGTTGCGGAGTTGGCCCTTCTTCCTTTACGAAAATTCTTCATTGGAAACGTACAACCCTTAATTCATTCGAACTCTTCTTCCCCTAATCATTCATACGCGCTAGAAATCGGCGGCGGGGGAGACGTGCACGATAGCAATACCACCAACTTTGAGCCGTTAAGCGCGCCAAGACCTTGGCCGAATGCCAATGCGCGACTTCTTGGGTTGGGCGTCGGCCTGCCCGTGCAGCCCTTAGACCGCCTCGCGCAGTTCAGCCCGTTGGATTTCGAGCGATTCACGCTGGAGTGGGCATCCGACTACATCGCGAACAAACTTACCGGCGTGTATGAGGTGCAGCAACGCGGGGGATCGGGCGACAAAGGCCGCGACGTGGTTGTCTGGTTCGACGCGCCATCCGTTAAGCCGCGACGGTGGAGACTTTACCAATGTAAGCACTATGGTGCGCGCCTCGGAGAAGGTGTGGCCGCTCCGGAAATCGGAAAGGTACTCCACTACACCTTGAAGGGGGATTATTCCGCTCCAGAGGAATATTGGTTCGTCACACATGCCGGCGTGACCTCCGACTTCCAAGATCTTCTCGACAATCCGGACGCGCTACGCGCCTACATTCTCGCCGAGTGGGACCAGCGATGCGCGACCAAAATCATCAAGGAAACAGTGCCGCTGGACGGTGCAATAAAGGCCCATATCGGGTCGTTCGATTTTTCGATCTTTCGTGCGAAGCAGCCGCTAGAGCTAATAAAAGAGCACCAGAAAACCCGATATCACCTGACCGTTTTTGGTGCGCCTCTCATCGACAGGCCGCCGCCGCCAATGCCTCCTTCAGCCGTTGCTGCTGGCGAAGCGGAATATGTGCAACAGCTTTTCCTGGCGATCGGCGAGGCAGTGGGAAAAGCAATCACCGATAGATCGGAATTCGCGCATCTTCCGGTTCATGCGAAGTTATTTGACCGCTCCAGAGTCACATTTTATTGCGCCGAGAATCTCAAAGAGTTGGCGCGTGACCAGATGGCGGACGTTGCATTTTTTGAGACCCTGCTGAATGAGTTTTCAGACGGGCTCTATCACGACTACAGCGCCCTTGGACTGACGGGATTACAACGTCTCTCGGCAACGGTTAAGGCTGCTCAGCAGCTACAGCTTGGAGGACACGTGCTCGCGCCTCATGTCGTCGCCAATGATCGAGAGGGAATGTGTCACCAATTGGCAAATGAAGATCGCGTCTCATGGTACCAGCCGTGAAACCAAGTGCTGAAGGCTCATCGCCGAGCCGTCCTTTCAACTCGCCGCTGGAATGCGGGTTCCGGATGCTGTTCATCTTGGAGGCAAGCGGCGGGAAGTCAGCTGATTTGCAGCGGCTCATTTCCTACGATTACCTCCTGGTGCATTCCGGAGATGTCGCGGACGGCCCAGATAGCCTACACCCCTCTGTACCCTATAGGGGTTCGGAATTGCTCGTTAAGCGCGAAGTGTTGAGCGCGGGACTGAACCAGATGTTTGCACGGGAGCTCATAACGAAGACATTCGACACGTCAGGTATTCTGTATCGCGCGACTGAGCTAACGTCAGCTTTCGTCGTGCTGCTGAAAACCCGCTATGCGGGCGACCTGCGGCTCCGATCGAGATGGGTGATCGAAAGGTTCGGCGGCATGCTGGACGCCGAATTGAATTCCTATATGTCTTCGAATGTCGGACGCTGGGGCGCTGAATTTGAGCGCCTATCCGCGATAAAGGACCTAGAGCTGTAGATGCTGCGGGTTTTATCCATCAGACTTACGGGGAAAGGAGTCGCCGACGCGGTTGTCGAATTTCGCGAGAAGGCAAACATCCTTGCAGGCGATTCTGATACGGGCAAGAGTTACCTCGTACACCTGCTCGATTACGTTTTTGGAGCCGATAAGCTCAGCAAACGTATCGACGAGGCCGAACCATACTCGCAACTCTTCGTCGAATTCGGAAACACGGAAGGCGAATCTATTACCTTGGAACGCCACCTTTCTGGCGGCAACCTCATGCTTCACTCCGGCAAGTTTTCCAATCGGGAAGAAGGCAAGAGTGAGAACATTGCACCGAAGCGCTCGGGAACAAGCAAGGCCAAGGATGTAACTGAGGTCCTCTTCAAATTCGCCGGGATCGCTGAGGCGCAGCTCCGTCGCGACGATCTCGGAAATACAAACCGACTGACAATAAGAACCTTGCTGCCTCTGTTTCTCGTCGATGAGGTCTCTATGATCGACGAGCGATCGCCAGTGCTGGGACGCGGCGGATACGATATCACTCCCCGAAAGCGCGCTTTCGTCTACCTCCTAACAGGCAAAGATGATGAAGGGATCATCGCGAGCGAGAAGAAGGAAATTGTAAACGCGAAGCTGACGGGTCAGCTATCGCTTATATCAGATTTGCTGAAGCCCATCGAACAACGGATTCAAAGTAGGCCATCTCATGCAGCCGATGAGGGTATCGAGAAGGTTGATGACGCCATATCGTCATTGTCCAAGTCGCTTTCCGATCATTCGTCCGAGAGAAAAGAGCTCGAGGAGCAGCGCCGTACCGTCTTCGCTTCTGCTCAGCGAGCGGAATCGCAGATAGTCGCGATCGATGAACTGTTAAAACAGTATCGACTCTTGGATGAGCGCTATAGGACCGATCTTGAGCGCTTAGATTTCATTGCCGAAGGCGCTCATTTTTTCGATGGTCTACAAGAGGTCCGCTGCCCGCTGTGTGACCAACTCATGTCACCGGATCATGTTCACAAAGCATCCGAGCAAAGCAACGCTGTCTACTCAGCTGCACGCGCCGAAGCCGCAAAAATTCTCGCTCACCGTCAGGATTTGGGTGAGACGATCGAAACTGTCGTGCATCTCCGCGAAACGAGGGTTGGAGAGCAGACGGATTTCCAGAACGAGACGAGAAGAATCGACACGAGGATCGGGACCATCTTGGCACCTGCCCTCCAGGATGGCAGCTCGCGGTTGGACCGCTTGGTAGCTCGCCGCCTACAGCTGGAGGCTATGCAAAACGACGATACTCAAGCCACTAACCTGCGACAGTTGAGAGAACGGATCGAAACTGTCTCGAGCGGTAAAGCAGGCGCTGCTACGCAGAAGTGGGAAGCTCTCCCGTCTGCTGCCTTGCTGAAATTTTGCAAAGAGGTGGAAGCAGTTCTCAAGGAGTGGAATTGGGAGGGAGAGGGCCGGGTCGAATTCGATGAGGCCGTATTCGATATCAAGGTTGATGGCCAAGCGCGCCAGTCACATGGCAAAGGCGTTCGCGCAATCCTATACGCCGCATTCGTGATCGCACTGCTACGCTACTGCCAGGAGAATAACCGCCCGCATCTAGGTACCGTGATCATCGATTCCCCTCTGACGAGTTATAAGAAACAGGGAAAAGCGGTCAGTGACGATGAGCGCGTAAACGCTGGAATCGAAGCTGCATTCTGGGAGTCTCGCGCAGCGTAAAGAAGGGCATCCAGATCATTGTAATTGAGAACAAGGAGCCTCCGCCCGATGTTGCGCTTGCGCTCCATTACGAGCGGTTTGCCGGAAAAGAAGCGGAGCCCGGAGAGCGAGTGGGCTTCATACCGCAATGACTGGTCCGCGGAGGCGCGGATGTTGGCAGCGGGGTTGGAGAGGATGTCCGCTTTCGGACAATGCGAAACCTCACGTCAATGACCGACATAGGCGCGATCCGGCCTGTCGCGAACGCGAACTTTTGACCCCAAAGCCCCCATTTGGCGGCGAACCCATAGACGGCCGCTTCTGGCGCTAGTTGCCCGTTCCGGCGGCCGGCTCAACGGCAAGCCCTGACCCAAACGAGCCATTCCGGCAGGCAAGCTCTAATGTCTCGAATGTGGTGACTACGACATTGGTTACACCTCGCCGTATCAGCGGTCCATCAAACGTGCGGGAGAAGGGATTTGCTGGTAAGGTCGGTTTCCTTTCAGAACAACCAATACTATGATCCGCTGGGGCCAGGCCACCGATGGACCGCAAGCTTGCCGCGATTCTAGCCGCAGATGTAGTAGGCTATTCGACTCTGATGGAGCGCGACGAGGCCGGTACATTTGAGCGACTACGTGCCGGACGCAAGGAACTGTTCGAGCCCGAAATTGCCCGCCACCACGGCCATATCTTCAAGCTGATGGGCGATGGGATGCTGGCCGAATTCGGTAGTGTCGTCGATGCCGTCGAATGTGCAGTGTCGTTGCAGCGGGGACTATCCGAGCGCAACGCCTCGCTTCCCGCAGTGGAACAGATCGTGGTGCGGATCGGCATCAACCTCGGCGAGGTGATCGTCGACGGCGACGACCGGTATGGCGATGGGGTCAACATCGCGGCCAGACTTCAGCAGTTGGCGGAATCGGGCGGCATCTGCATCTCGGGAAAAGTGGCCAAGGAGGTTGATAGGAAGCTGGCGTTCGCCTTTGAGCCAATGGGCGAACAGAGGGTCAAAAACATAGCCGAACCCGTTCAGGCGTATCGCGTGTTGCTTGATTCCGCGACAGCGGGCAAGACCCTCCATGCTCGCCGCCAGCCGCGCGCCTGGCGTTTTCCGGCCGCGGCGGGAATTCTCGTCCTGGCTCTCGGCCTTGCAGTAGCATGGTGGCAGCCGTGGGAGAGGCCTGCACCGCTTGCCGTTCCGACCGTCAGCGAGGCAGCCGACACCCGGCCCTCGCTAGTCGTCCTGCCCTTCGACAATCTCAGCGACGACAAGGAACAAGAATATCTCGCCAACGGCTTCACCGAGGATCTGACGACCGCACTGGCGCGTGTGCCGGGTCTTTTCGTCTTCTCCCCCAACGCGGGCTCCGCTTACAAGGACAAGGACCCGAAGGAGATTGCGGCGGCATTGGGCGTCCGGTACCTGCTGAAAGGCTCGATTCGCCGCGTCGGCGACGACATGCGCATCAATGCGCAGCTGATCGATGGCTCGACTTCCAGACATCTCTGGGCGGAGCGTTTCGACGGCCGGTGGGCAGACGTATTCGCGCTGCAGGACAGCGTTGTCAGCAGCATCGCGGGTGCGCTGCAGCTCCGCCTGGTGAGCGGCGCGCCGGCTACCCGGGCCGGAGGCACCAGTAATCCCGAGGCCTATGAGGCCTATCTCAAGGGGATGGACATCTACAACCGTATCAACACGCCCGAGGAGTTTGCGCAGGCTGTGAAGTATTTCCAGCAAGCCGTGCAACTCGACCCCGATTTCGGCGCGGCGTACGCCCAGCTCGCCTGGGCCTACTGGGACGCGGATGTCGGTCGGGTGGTAGTAATGGGACTTACGACGGACGTGGCCCAGGGCAAGATCTATGAAACCCTGGAAGCGGCGGCCAGGGATCCTTCGCCGGGCTACTATCAGCTCGTCGCCGAGTTGATGGTCCGCGAGCACGACTCGGACGACGCAGTTACCGTTCTTCTGAAGTCGGTGGCGCTCGATCCCAGCGATACTTGGAATTATCTCTCGCTGGCCAATGCTCTGAATTTCAACGGCAGGCCGAAGGAAGTGCTTAGCTATCTCGATGCGGCTGCGCGCGTCGACCCAAACTCGTGGATGGACTACAGGCGCTACCAAGCCGGACTGGCCGAGTTCGGCCAGGAGAAGTTTGAGGACGCGGTTCGCTCGATCGAGAAGATGGACCTTATATCGGCCGATCCACGGGCGAAATTTTATGCCCTGCAGGTCCTTATTTCGGCTTATGGGCATCTTGGGCGCACAGACCAGGCCGCGGCGGCTTTGGAAACGCTTAGGAAGGTTGTTGGGCGGGTGGACAGGGGGCCGAGCCAGTTGATGACCCAGGATTACATGGTGTTCAAGAATACGGCCGATATCGAACGCCTTTTGGCCGGGCTGACCAAGGCAGGTGTGCCAGAGCTGTCGGCATTGGCAAAGGCAGGCATGAATCCGAAGGACCGGCTCACAGGGGCGGAAATAAAGTCTCTCATGTTCGGGCACGAAACGCGCGGAAAATTGGTAATGCCCACGTTCCTGCCGATGCAGCGCACAACCTCGGTCGACGGCGCCGTCAGCGAGACCGTTGGCCAGAGGAGCCGCGTAGGAACCTCGTGGGTGCAAGGCGATTTCTTGTGCAACGCCTTTCCCATAGAACTGACAAGCTGTGGGGCGATTTTTCGCAATGTGTTCAGGACGCCGGGGCGCGACGACGAATACAAGGCCGTTTACCGCGGGGACCAGTTCGAGTTTTCGGTCGTCAAGTGAAACTCCCAAATGCCGCAAGGCCGTAAGTCTGCTTGCCGAGTAGACGCGACGTTGTTGGCATAACTGCAAACGTCGACAATTGGCGCTATCAAGACGTCCGGCCCTGTCGCTGACCACGTCTGCTTTCAGGCAGCGGCTAAGCCAATCTCTACGGCCGAATGGAGGCGCAAAGCTGCCGTTTCTTCCGCTCGCGAAACTGAACCAATCCGCGTCAAAGACGACCCATTGCCGGCGGACGATCCATGCTGACATTGTGGCTAATTAAACGGCGAGCAATGATCGAGGCCGGGAAGGGCCGATAAATCGCTAGACCGATCATTCGCAGCCGATTTTCCAATGACCGAAATGGGGGCCGTGTATGGACGGCTCTCCGCTGGCAAGGGGTTTTTGGAGCTTTGGCTTTGCTGGCGGCGCCGTGAATCTCGCCTTACGCCGCATGTCAGCCGTCTAGATCCGCTTTGCCGTTTCCTGAAAGCTGACATCGCAGGCGACCGCGCTGGAGGTCGTGGTGGCGCCACCTTCGGGCCTTGCCAGTAATGCCGCGAATGTTATCCGGCGGACGGGCTTCTCGATCGCTGCGGCATGGAAAGGACGATGGCGCGCTTTTCGCACCCCTCCACCAGTGAACGGTTCCGCGAAGTGCGGAACGGGCCTTACTATCTTCCCCCAACAAGGAGGGAGGAGGGCGCGAACTCGCCAGCGCCTCGCGCTTCATGGCACCCGTCACCAAGTCGCCCCATCAGCGGTACCGATAGAGCGCAAGCGGGCCTTACCACTCCTCCAGATCCTCGCGATCGCTTTGCGATCGCCGAGGAGGAGGGGCCGATGAAAATCCGATTGCAAAGCTGTCGGTTTGAGTATTGCATGGTCGCATTGGCCGGCGAGGCAAAGTGAATTCCAGGTTCCTTTGCTGCCTTGAAGGATTATTTGGCGACAATTCAAACGTCGCAGTCGGTCGTATGCGGTGCAACGCGGTCAGTGACTAGCGCTCGGCGGCTCCCGAGGGGGGGTGAGGGATGAGCAGCTCTCCGGTGTATTCGGGTGATACGCTGTCGAACGAGACGGCGCAGATCGTCATTGCGCCGGAGCGGCACGGCGAGGGCTTGTACGCGGTCTTCGAAGACCAGGGATCGCCGATCGATTTCTACGACGACGATGGGCTGCTGCCCGAGCACAGCTTCAGGATCGATCGTGACTTTACGACTGTCGAAGTCCAGGACCGGGCGGATCCGAAGACCTCCACGCGCAAGGTCCTCGTGCCTTATCGCCGCTATTTCGGCCGCCCCGAAAAAGGAACCGCCCCGCCTTTGGCGCTCCTTCAGGCGCTCGGGGACGCAATGGAATTCAACGATTTCGGCGATCAGACGGGAACGATCCCGGCGGGCTACACCTACTTCGGGCAGTTCGTCCTCCATGACCTGACGTCGATGACACCGTCGATAACACCGGGGAAATCGAAGCCGAAGAATATTCGCAGCGCGACCCTTGATCTCGACAGCGTATTTGGTGCGATGCCGCCGGGAGGCGCGTCGGCATCTTCCCAGGCCTGCCCGGCGCCCATGGCTGTAGGCGAGACGACTGACGGCCGATTGCTGGACCTTCCACGTGCGACGGATGGCATGCCGTGCATCGCGGACCGGCGCAACGACAGCAACCTGGCGCTCGCCCAGACCCACATGGCGCTCATCCGTTTTTTCAATGCTGTGCGCCGTCTCAGCGACGACGCCGACGAGGCTAGGCGGCTGACGCAACTGCATCTCCAGTCGGTGGTGCTTCACGACTACGCCCGCCGGCTAATCGACAACGTGATTTACCAGGACGTGATGGAGCGCGGTCGAGCCGTCATCGACGTGGACGCCGACGGGTTCAAGCTACCCCTCGAATTCGCCGCGGCCTGCGCGCGGTTCGGCCACAGCATGATCCGCAACCGGTATCCCTGGAACGCATGGAACCCGGGGGCGACCGTCAGTGCCTTTTGGGACAATACCTACAACAGCGCGATCACGCCGATGACCCGGCTGCGCGGCCAATGGGTGGCGGATTGGCGCCGGCTCCTGGCAATCGGTCTGACGGAAGCCCAGGGCGCGATATTCGCAGCGAAGATCGACACGCGGTTGGCATTTGAGCTCAGGCAGATCAGGCCGCAAGCCCTTCCGCACACGACCGGTTCTATGCCATTGTCGAGAAATCTCGCAGTTCGCACGCTCCAGCGCAGTTACCTGCTCGAGCTGAGCAGCGCGCAACATGTCTTTCATTGCGTCGCGGGAAAGCTCGGCGATCGCGCGCCTCCTGGTTTCGCGCCGCTGACCGAGCCGGAACTGCTTGACGGCGAGAGCCAGGCTGTCCGCGACGCTCTGACCGAACGGCCGGAAGGCGGAGCAGCGCGGCTCGTCGATTCCACGCCATTGTGGTTTTACGTGCTCAAGGAAGCGGCCGTCAAAGGTTGCGGGCTGAAGCTCGGTCCCCTGGGGAGCCGCATCGTGATGGAGACGCTCCACGCTGCCGTCAGCGCTGCCGAACCGTCGATCCTGGACCCGTCCGTGCAGCCGTGGCGTCCGGATCCCAGGCTTCATCCTTCGTCGGAAAGTTACGCCCTTCCGGACCTCATCGCTTTTTCCGGACTTTTGGACAGTTGACCCGCCCACATTGCCAGAGGAGGAGTAGATATGTCGACATTCAAGGTGTTCTACGGAGGAACATCGAATTACGACCAGGAATTCGAAGGTACGAAGCGAGCCGGTGCCTTGTTCCATAATTATTGGACGCAGAACGGTCCCGGGCTGAAGATTTTTGAAGATTTCATTATCGGGCTCGTCGGCAGCGGATTGATCGTTACCTACAAGGACGACCTCAATCCCGATAACAGGGTTTTTGTGAAAAACACTGGAGGAGCCAATCATGTGTTCTACAAGTCCGGCGGGCAGGACAAGCAGATTAATGTCAAAGCGGAAAAGGACAATCCGAATAACGACGTTGTGACGATGGCCGTTCCCAGTGTGGCTGCCGACCCTGATACCGGTGATACCAAAGACTATCTGAACAATGCGCTGACCAAGTTGATCGACCCGCAAATACATCCCGACGAGAAGCGCGAATTTCTCTTTGGTCTGCTACTGCTCAAGAGGTGTCGCTGAATCGCCGGACTGTATCGCAGGCGCTCGGAGCTCGCCTCACACATTCAGCGGAATCTGGGTCTCCGGTGCGCTGACAACAGGGCCCAGATCATGGCGGTCGGGCCCGAGCAGCCGCTTTCGGGCGAGCCGCGGCTTTATGTGGCAAAGCTCGGTTGAAAGAGCGCGGAACGCCGGTACTCCCAGGGCATCGCGCGTCATGTCAGCGAACCACAGCCGAACGCCGGCCCGTGCGCACGCATCGACCAGCGCGTCAAGCGACGGGGGAATGCCCGGCAAGCGAAGCGGACCGCCCGCCCGCGGAGCACCGACCGGATCGAGGGGCGGCCAGGCCATCGTCACGGTTTGCCGCCATTGTGTCCAGTCGGCGGCATCGGCGCCCAGCTTCCGCGCTGCCGCGAGCGGCAACTCCGTCTGGACCATCTCGGTCAGCGCCGCCAGTGCCGCCTCGCGGATGTCCGGCTTCGCGGCGAAGCCGAGTGCAACGTCGCTGCCGTCGCGTTCGGACGAGGCAGCCGCCGCCACCGGCACGCCGAGATCGGTTGTTATGTCGAACAGCCAGGTTCGGCGCCTGCGCGCACCGAGCCATGACACCAGTCCGCTGGTGTCGTCGAGGATGGCGAGGTCGAGCACCGGCCTCTGCCGCCGGCCATACCACCAGCGCGCCGCGGCATCGCGCTCGATCAGCTCCAGCGTTGCGGCAAGCCTGGCGCTCTCCGCGCCGGCGCCGCAGGCGCAACCATTGCTGTCGCCGCTCGCCACCGCACGCTCATCCCCTGCCGCCTTGCGGCCGATGAAGGCGAAATCGGCGGGCACATAGGCCGGCGGCCCGCCATGGGCGTCTTCCACCTCGAGCCAGTCGATCTCTGCGGCCGGATCGCAGGGTGGCGGGCGCCAGTCGAAGTCGCGATTGCGGTCGTTCCAGGACGCCCGGCTCGCGAGCTGCGAATCGGAAAAGCCGTTCAGCATTTCCGGCGGGACCGCCGCCGGGCCAATATCACCGGCGCGTGCCGTGACGAGCGTCTCGTTCCCCCACGCCGAGCACGAGACGAGCTCGGCCGCCTCGCCGAGCGCGCTGGCGCGGGAACCCGCCTCGTCCAGGCCGCGCCCGGTCGCGACGCGCCCCGAGTCGGGCAGGGCAACTTGCGGGAAGCCCGGCAGCCGCACCAGCGCCGCACGCGGCATCGCGATCGCCAGGCGCACCGGGCCGCCGCCTCCCGGCAGATCGAGAATGTCGAAGAGCTGATCGAGTGCCCGCCTGGTCTCTTTCGCGTTCGTCATCGCCATGCTTACCATCCCGGCGCGATCCCATCGACAGACGTGATCAGCCGGGCCACAATATCAGTCAAGACCGTAGCGCGAGCCGGCCATCATGCAAACCCAAGTCGAATTGCCGGCGCTGAAGGCGATCCTGTTCGCGGATCTCTCGCAATACACCCGCCTCACCGCCGCGGGCGAGCTCGCGGCGATCGACCTCGTCACCCAGTGCTTTGCGCTGTTCAGGGATTTGTCCGCCGAGCACCGTGGCGAATTCGTCAAGTCGACCGGTGATGGCGTGCTCGCTCTGTTCGACAGCGTCTCGGATGCGGTCAACTACGCGGTCACGATGCAGCGCAGGCTGGCAGCGCTGGCCGTAGAGCAGCCCGCTGCCGGCCGCTTCAGGATCGGCATCCACTTGGGCGAGGTGCGCCGTCACGAGGGCGATGCGTACGGCCATGCCGTCAACATTGCGGCGCGCGTCCAGACGCTGGCCAAACCCGGCGGCACCTGCGTGACGGAGGAGGTATGCCGGGCAGCGCGCGGCATGACCGGCTGCGGTTTCCGGTTCGCCGGCCGCCACACGCTCAAGAACCTGCCCGAACAGATGTCGCTCTACCATGTGGTTCCCGGCGACACGCCCGGCGAGGAAGCGAGCCGGGCACCACATTTCTCGGTTTCCGTCCTGGACGGGCTCGCCGTGCTCGACGACGTCGGCGAGCCGGTCGCCCTGCGGTCCCGCTGGGCACAGGCGCTGATCGGCTATCTCGTACTGTCGACCGGATTTCGTGAATTGCAGGACCGGATGGCGGCGCTGCTGTGGCCCGAGCGCCCGCACGCCGAGGCGAGGAGCGCCCTGACACGTGGGCTGCGCGTCGCCGCCAAGGCGCTTTCCCGCGGATCGAGGGAATCCGGGCTGCGGCATGGCGCCTATGTGAGCCTGGATCCCGCACGCGTTGTCGTCGACATCAATCGCATCTTCGTCGACCTCAGCGAAGGCAAGGTGGACGATACGCTGCTCGAGCGGTCCGACTGGGCGGAGGCCATCCTCTACGGCTTCGAATCCGTCAGCAGCCTCTATGGCGCCTGGCTGAGCGTCGCCCGCCACAATCGCCGCAACCGGGCGGAAGAGGCGCTCGAGAACATTCTCGGTCGCTTCGACGCGAGCGAACCGATCATCCGGCATGCGGCGAGCGCCCTGCTGATGCTCGAGCCGTCGCACGAGGGCGCCGTGCGCTGCCTGATGCGCCACCATGCGTCCCACCAGAACGTTGCCGCGGCAAGGCGCGTCTATGACAAGCTCGTCGCCCGCCTCGAGCGGGAATATCAGCTGAAACCCAGCGCCGAAACCGCCGCGCTCGCCGCCAGCCTGTCGGACCCCGCGCTGCCGCGACAGCCCGAGAAGCCATCGCACCAGCGCGCTCCGGTCATCGCCGTCTCGAGCTTCAGCAGCGAGGCGGAATCGACAGCGGCCTTCGCGACCGGCTTCCGCTCCGAACTGATCATCAGCCTGTCGAAATTCCGCGAACTGACGATCATTGACATGCAGTACGGTGACGATGCGGCGGATGCCGACTACCGGCTCAAGGCCGGCTGCAGCGACCTCGGCGAGGAGTTTGCGCTGGTCGTCACGCTCGACGAGAGCGCCGCCAGGCGGGTCGTCTGGAGCGAGTCCTACCGGCTGACCCTGGCGAGCTGGCATGCGACCCAGCGCCGGTTGGTCGCACGCCTGACGTCGAAGCTAGAGGTCTATCTCTCGCAGGACCGCCTTTCGCGCGCCGTGCAGCGGCTTCCCGAGGATTTGGGCGTCTACGACGCATGGCTGCGCGGCGAGCACCTGCTGCTGCGCTGGTCGGCCGAGGCGGAGGATGAAGCCGAGCGCCTGTTCAACCAGGCGATCGCCGAGGATCCGAGCTTCGCCCCGGCGCATGCCAGCCTCGCCAGCGTCTACAATTCGCGGCCTTTCATCAGGCCCGGAAGCCCGCATGATGCGACGGCCGAGCAACGCGCGCTTGCGCTCGCCAGGCGGGCGGTCGAGCTCGACCCGCTCGATGCGCGCAACCAGATGGTGGTCGCCTGGTCCGCGGCGATGGTGGAGCGCTACGAGCAGGCCGAGCTGCATTTCGAGCTGGCATCCGAGCTCAATCCGAACGATCCGAAGATCACGGTGTCGGCGGCGCTCGGACTGGCCTTCATGGGGCGGATCGACCTTGCTGCCCGGCTCAACCAGCACGCGCTCGACCTGACGTCGCTGTTTCCCGACTATCAATGGTCGCACATGGCGGCGACGCGCTTTCTGATCGGCGATTACGCGGGCAGCATCGAGGCTGCCGAGCGCTCGCAGAACCTGATCATAGACACGCCCGGATGGAAAGCGGCCGCGCTCGGCAGGCTCGGCCGCATCGAGGAGCGGCAATCGGCGCTCGATCAGCTTTTCGCGGCGGCAGGAGCCGCCTGGGCCGGACCCGCGAACCCATCGCAGGAGGATATTCTCGCGTGGTTTCTCGGCACTTTTCCGATCAGGCATGCACTGGACAGGGCGAAACTGGGCGCCGGCCTGACGGAGATGCGCGGCGGCGAAGTTCAAACACGGGGTTGATGCTTGCTGAGAGGTTCACTTCCGTCACAATCGGGAGCGCCAGACGGTCGTCGCTGGTCATGATGAGATGCGCGCGAGACCTCGCCGTTGGGAAAGTTCTCATCGCCGGTCGATCGGCTGAAGGCTCTGGCTGAAGCGTAGAGCAGGGCGATACGCAGGATGAGGGTAGGTGCGTGCTCCACCCCGTCTAGATCTTCATGGCGATAGGTTAGGACAGCTGAGAACCGGGGTTTGAAGAGTCCACTGGTGGCGCCACTGCGTCCTCCAGCGTTGGTCGACGGCGATGACTGCTTTCAGGCGACGGCCCAACTCACCTTAACCGCCGACATCAGGCGCGTTGCTGACTGTCACTTTGGGGCCATTACCAGACCGTCCGGCTTGGATCCCAAAGAGCCGGAAGCTGACGTTCGGCCGAGGCCCCACCATGCGTCCGGTTTTCGTTTCTCGACGTGGGCTACGCCGCTGCAGATCTTCGAAGGGCCAGTCGTAGTCGCGTGGTCATATCGCTCAGCGCGGGCCAGTGAAACCAGCAGACGATAACCGAGAAGAGAGGAACCGTCCTCTCTCCCAAGTTCCTACGGACGAGCGCGAATGACCGTCTTCCCCGTGCGTCGCTCGCTCGCGTTGAAGGTTGCAACGGCCTCGTCGAGAGCCGAAATTTTGCCGATGTTCGTGCGCAGTCGTCCGTCCCGCACCCGCTGAACGATCTCACTCAGTTGGGCGCGATCCGCCTCGACGACGAAGTCGATTGTCAGGCCATCTGCCGGCCTCACTTGGGTGGGCCCGACGACAGTCACAAGCGTTCCTTTGGCCCGGATCAGCGCGGCGGACCGCTCCTGAATGTCACCGCCGATGACATCGAACACCAGATCGACGCCGCCGACGTCCTCCAGCGTATCGTTCCCGAGCTCGACGAATTCATTTGCACCGAAGTCGAGCGCCTTCTGGCGGTCGGTGGCGCGTCCGGTACCAATGACATAGGCGCCGGCTTCCCGCGCAAGCTGTGTCACGATCGAACCGACGGCGCCGGCCGCGCCATGCGCAAGCACGCTCTGTCCTGCCTGAAGGCGGCCGTGCTGAAACAGGCCCTGCCATGCGGTCAGGCCCGAGATTGGCAGACTCGCGCCAACGGCGAAGTCGATATCGCCGGACAATGGAGCGAGATTGCGTGCTTCTATGGCGACGTACTCAGCAAGCGTGCCGTCACGATGCCAGTCCGACAGACCGAACACCCGCTGTCCGATCGACAGCCCCGTAGTGCCGTAGCCAAGGGCGGTGACCACACCGGCCAGTTCATGGCCGAGGATCGATGGCGTCCGGTCACGAAAGGCCCGATCCGCCCAGGTCGAAGGCCACTCCAGTTCGGTGTTGACGAATCCCGCCGCATGAACCTGAACGACGACGTCGTTGATCGCTGCCCGTGGCTCGGGCCGCTCCACCAATGCCATGCCGGCCGTTCCCGCAGTCTGGTCCGTTACAACAATTGCTTTCATGGGAATTGTCTCCTCGGTGATTTGCTGGTTCGAGATTGCAGGCGTGGAGGGTGTTTTAGACCCCTGCCGCAGCGGTTCAAGCACCGGCGGCAACCGAGGCCGGCAGGCGGCGCTCGACTATCTCCTGATCCTAATCGTGCGTCACGTCGTTGAGAGCGACGCCATTTGAGGATCTGGCCGAAGTCGCGGGCATGTCACGCACGCGGTTCGCCGATCATTTTCGTACACTGGTTGGCCTGACGCCCATTGAATACCTGGCGGTCTGGTGCATCACGATCGCGCGCCAGCTTCTCGGCAAGGGCAAACCGGTCAAGAGTGTCGATGCGCAGGTCGGCTACGATAGCGCGGCCGCCTTTTCGCGCGTGTTTAGTCGGACCGGGAAGCCGCCGCGCGAGTCGGCGCGCTCCGGGATCGATCTCGCTAATCGATGAACTCAGCACTAACAGGCTGTTGAAGAAGTCAGGCTCTTTCGCAAACGAAGCCTGAATCGTCGGCGTTGTGGATGTAGAAGTGGCCGACGAGGCGGCCTGCAGTGCCAAAGACAGCCCAGCCGCGGCCAGAGGCTGGGTCTTTCTCATCATGCCCCTCCCACGAGAATTCCGCGCATGCTGAGCCATCGCGGGTGCCATATCGGACATCGAGGAAGCCCTTGAGTGCGCCGAAGGCGATCTCGCCATCCGCCGAGCCTTTGAATGTCAGATGCGCTTCCTCGACGAGATCGAGGAAGTCGTTATCCCAAACATCCATCTCGACGATGCGCCAGCGGCCGGCAAAGGCCTTGGCGAAGCCGGGAACCTTGGCCATCAGCCGGTCTCCGCCATGAGCTTTGGCAGTCGCACCAGATTGTAGGCAGCGGCTGCGAAGGTGAAGGCCCATCCGACACGGTCGCGGCCGCGGAACCTCGTCTTGTGCTGGCCGGCCACGACCTTGATCCAACCGAATGCCTCTTCGATGCGCTTCCTGATGCGCTGGCTGACGGCATAGCCGCCATGCCGCGTCGTGCGCCCATCGATCGCGGAACTGCGGCCACTCGTGTTGTTCTGCGCTACATGCGGCGTCACCCTCATCGAGCGCAGCTCATTGACGAAGTCTTCTGTGTCGTAGGCCTTGTCGGCACCGAGCGTGATCGCCTGCGGTCGGTCGGCGCGAGGTTCGATCATGTGCAGTGCGGCCACCCGCTCAGCATGTCCGTCGGCCAGTGTCAGGCAGGCGTCGACCAGCAGCCCGTGGCGGTTCTCCATCAAGCCATGTCCCATAAAGCGCAGCTTGGCCTCCTTGCCTTTGCCCTTGCGATAGAGCCGGGCATCCGGATCGGTGGTCGAGGCATGTGTGTCGTTCGAGCGCTTGTGGCCATGGAAGTCCGCTTCCGCGTTTCGCCCGCCCCCTTCAGCCGGCGGCTCGCCATGGCCGCCGCTTGGGCCGTCCTTCGGTTTGACGCTCTTCATCGACGCCCAGGCCTCGATCAGCGTCCCGTCGACCGAGAAGTGATCCGTCGACAGAAGCCTCTTGACCTTGGGCTGCGCCAGCACCGCGCTCAGGAACTTTGCGGCGATGTCGCCCTCCAGCAGCCGGTCGCGGTTCTTGGAGAACACAGAATGATCCCAGGCCGCATCGTCAACGCCAATCCCGACGAACCAGCGGAACAGAAGGTCGTATTCCAGCCGCTCCATCAACAGCCGCTCCGAGCGGATCGAATAGAACGCCTGTAGCAGCATCGCTCGCAGCAGCTTTTCCGGCGGGGTCGAAGGCCGCCCCATCGGCGAATACAGCGCCGCGAAGTCCCGCTCCAACGCCGAAAGCGCCTCGTTCACAATCGCCCGAATGCGGCGCAACGGATGATCGCGCCGCACCCGAGCCTCGAGATCAACATAACTGAACAGTTCGCCAGACCGGTCGTCCCCGCCGCGCATGCCTCGTTCTCCGAATCTCTCCGGAGACACTGAATCACGGCTCACTGCCTCGCTGCGAGCCACTTTTTCAAGAGCCTGCTAAGGGTCCGTACAATCAACGGCATGCGTATGGAAGCTTTGCGGATGAGAATTGAAATTAATTGTTCCACGCCGCGGATGTCCGGTCGGGGGCCGTAAGCCGACCGACCGCTGTCGAGAGGCATTTGGCTGAAGCAGCCGTTCCTCTGGCGCCCTCTTTGCGCAGGGAGACTACCAACCCGGGAGCTTTGCGGCACCCATCGCATTGACGATTAACGACGACCTCCGCCGACGTAACGACTCGCTCTCCGAATGGTCCAGCTTTCCTGAGTTCCCACCCACATAGTCCAATATCTAGTCGTCCGAGTCCCTCAAGTGCGCAAGTGGTGCCCCAATCGGAGGTTCTTCGGGATTTCGTGGTTGTATCCAATGATATACGCGCTTAGCACTTTGCGGGTCCTTCGATATGGAAAGAATAAGCCGAATCGGGGATCGGGGGAGGTGCTGGCATGGCGAGATCGACGGTCGTCGCAAAGATTGAGCAGAAGGCTGGTCAGAAGCCGGATAGCAAGACCGTCTTGGCCGGGAGCCACTCGAAAGAGCTTTTCTTCGCCGTTGTCGGTCCAGTAGGGGCAGGTGCGTCGCAGGCGATCAAGGCACTGCAACGCGTTTGCAAGTCCGGCGGCTATGAAGTTGAGCTGATCAAGGCAAGTGACTTGATCCGAACCTGGGCACATGAGAACGGGCTCGCCTTCCCTGATGTCGGGCCCAAGACCTTGGAAGTGGTCACCGAGTTGCAGAACCTCGGTGACTCCATGCGCGAGCACGACATGGCAGAAGTCGCCAAGGCGGCGATGCGCGAAATTGCACAGCGACGTGCTGACCGCACCGGTCAGACGTACGTCAAGGGCGAGAAGGTCATTCCCGACAGCGTCAAGCGCGTCTATTTTGTCGATTCGATAAGGCACCCGGCCGAAATTCACCTGTTGCGCAGAACTTACGGCAACGCATTCGGGCTGATCGGTGTCGTTTGCGAGGAGGGCGTGCGTCGCGCACGAATCCTCGAGAAATACTTCCGCGGGCCGGAGAAGGGGCTGCCCGAAACACAGAATGCCGTCGACCGTTTCATGGATCGCGACTCGGACGACTCCAGCCGCAAGCATGGCCAGCATGTGACCGAGGCGTTCTACGAGGCGGATTTCTTTATCGACAATACCCGTGATGACCCGAACGGCACTAAGAACCTGCTCGACACCGACTTGAGCAGGTTCGTTAGCATCATCGCGCATGATCGTGTGGAGCGGCCCACCATAGAGGAGACCGCGATGCACCATGCCCACTCCGCCCGCGTGCGCAGCGCCTGTCTATCCCGGCAGGTGGGAGCGGCATTGGTCGACGCCGATGGAACCGTGGTCGCGACCGGAACGAACGAAGTGCCGGCGGCGGGAGGCGGCGTCTATGGCGAACGCTTCGCAACGTCGAGCAGAGGCATTGACGATCATCGTTGTGCTTTTCGCGCCGAGGCGTATTGCAGCAGCAATCGCGAGCAAAACGACATCATCGACAACTTGATCGAGGTCCTTCCGGAGCTGAAGCAGGTTACGGACAGGATCGGCCTGGCTGCGCGCATCCGGAAGACTCGGCTGGGCGGCCTTATCGAGTTCAGTCGTGCGGTCCATGCCGAAATGGATGCGTTGCTGTCGGCTGGGCGCGAAGGTGTTTCGACCGTCGGTACCCGCCTCTTCGTCACGACATATCCGTGCCACTATTGCGCCAGGCACATTGTCAGTGCCGGCGTGTACGAAGTTCAGTTCATCGAGCCCTACCCCAAGAGCCTGGCCACAAAGCTGCATAGCGATTCCATCGAGGTGACCCCATCCGAGTGGATACCGCCGGTCGCAAAGAGCATCAGTGCCGCGCGGTCACAGCTGCGTACCGCCTCGGAGGTCGATAAGGACGACGTTAAGCTCAACGAGCCTAAAGTGCTTTTCAGACCGTTCGTAGGAGTCGCACCGCGGATGTACGTCCGGGCATTCGAGAAGACGTGGCAACTCAAGAATAAGACAAGCGGAGAATTTGAGATGCGGGCACCAGATTGGGGTAGCGAATGGGCCACCTTGACGGTAGGCTATCCGGAACTCGAAGCAGCCTTGGCGAAATAGCGTGGCGAAACCGCAACTCACACTCGTCGAGAATACCGGAAGCTGGCATGGCCGTGTCGATGGTCGCGTTGTCGCGCAGATGCCTGAGGTTGCCACCCGTAATACTACTGTCCAGAGCTTACCACGCGCCGATCAGCTTGATCTGTTCGACGCGCCCGCTCTTCCCGATTTGCGCGTTTTCGTCGTTGCCATGGATACCGTGCATGGCCGGACGCTCCAGAAGGCCGTGCTGTCTAACAAGCCCAGGTCGGTGATCGATCTGCGATACGCGGCCCGTTTTGACCAATACGGATCCGACAGGGACACATTGTTCGCCTATTTCAAGTCGGTCGGCTCTTACTACGCCCTGGACTCGATGCCTTGGCACGACCTTTCGGTCCGCGACTTCATGACGGAGGGCGGTGTTCAGGTCCCCAGAGTTCATCATGAGTTGGTCGAGCTCAATAGAGGGGCAGTGATGTTCTTCGTTCCGAAGCCACAGCACGCCAGCATGCTCATTGCGTATCTGAACCGGATGCTCTCGGCCAAAGCCAAGACAAGCTGGCGAATCGAGCAGATCGGCTGACTTTAGAGGGAGTGTCCGCCTCGAATGGTGCCCCCCGCTTCCGAGTTCGTATCGCGCTGCCTCTTCTGCCTCATACCGGGCAGGAAAGCATCGCTCAGCGAAATCATACCGTAAAGCCAAATACGGGAAACGGCATCTACAAAAGCTTAGCTGTACCGAGTGGTACAACATTGTCAGGTAGCGTCGGCATGCGCTCGCCGGTAAGTCGGGCAAATAGCTCGGGGGCCATGCCAAGATTGGCAAGCAGACGGTGCAGGACAATTGCGTCACGGTTGGAAACCCAGCTGATGGCCGCGCGCAGCAGCTCCGGCTCCTCGACCGCAACCCGTTCGTCGTAGCGCTCCGCCTTAGCTTGCCCAGTCTTTACCAGTTGTATGTTGGCGGTGCGATATTGCGCAGCGTCGATCAGGCCCAGATCAAACGCGCGGCGGGCAATGGCTCGCACCGAAACCTTCCAACGAAGCTTCATAGTAAACAGTGCATTCCAATCGAGAGTCCGCCGACTTCGGGGAAATTCACGCGCGAAGGCGATGCGCGGGATCAGAAAGGCGCCGGCGAACCGGTGCGCTTCCCCTTCAGTGACGCTGTCGCCGGTCACGATACCTTGGTGCATAATGAGGTGAGCTGTTTCGTGTGCGAGGTCGAAGCGCAAGCGGGCACCCGCAACTTTCGCGGTTGAGCGAACGATGATAGGTCGGCGCCGAGCCATAGACAGCGCATCGATGCGGTCAGTGAGATCGTCGAAGTGGACCACCACCGCACCCGCATTCTCCACAACCCGCATCATACTGGTGATTGGACCATCGAGGCCCAAGCCCCAGTGCTGTCGAGCATTCTCGGCGATGCGCTCAATCGCGTCAGGCGAAGCGGGGCGCGCCTCCTCTGGAAAGTCGACGATCGGCATGCGCACTTGGCCCTCGATCGCATCAACCAGGGCTTCCAAAGCTGTCCCCCGGGCCACCGCCTGCGAAATCAGCGCTCGTGGGGCGCTCGCCAGCCGACGGAAGTGGCAGTCTTCTTCACGAACGGGGTTTGTCCCCGGCGTTGCAAAGAACGTAGACGTCACCGCAAGCGCGGCTGCCAAAGCATCACGCATCTCGCCGGTTGGTTCTTTGGCACCCGTTTCAAGCTGATGAACAAACTGTCGGCTAGCGGCCACGAGCCCGCCCAACTCATCAAGCGACAGCCCTGCGAGCAGTCGCGCCAGTCGGAGCTTGTCGCCGTAAAAGAAATGTGCTCGATCCGCCGGGCCTTGGCTCGGCGGACTTCCCTTCGTTATCACGCTTACGCCCCGTCGGAAGAAGAGGCAATATCGTCGCCGCGCTCGTCCTCGTCGTCCCTATGATCGCCGACAGACGGCGATGAAAGTTCAATACCCTCAGGCCGCGTGTCGTCTAGCAGCACGATCAAAGGCTCTGCCTCAGCAAGGGGCAACGGCCACACGACTTCGGGCTGGTCGTTCCGCAGTGCGACAAAGCTGGCTCCCAGCAGCGCGCCGTCTACGTCGGTCGTCACGCCAATGCGGAACAGCATTCCGGCGGTTGAGATGCCCGGCTCCAGGTCGAGCAACAGCTGCTCTAACGGAGTCGCGACCGAGATCTTTGCGGTCGGCTCAGCTGGATCACCGCGCCAGAAGCGCATCGGAACGCCGCCGATACTGAACTGGAAATGCTTGCCGGGATCAATCACTCCCAGCCACTCAAAACCCAGTGTTCCCGCAGCTCGCGCGATCTGGAAGCAGCCATAGTTGTAGGCGCAGACTCCCAAGGTCCAATTATCGTCGCCGATTGCGGGATCAAAGCGGTCGACAGCACTGCCACGACCCAGCGCGAGCAGCTGTGCAACCTTGACCAGCCGTTCTACGGTCAACTCGGGGTGAAAGTCCCAAGGCAGCATTGTCATTCCCTCTTTTTCCGAATCGGGCGTTTTTAAGATTCTGTCAACCATCTGGATTATTGTCAACCAGTGCGTGAGACGAGCCTCAATCTGCGCTTAGCAAGGTGGGAAAATACCACCCAGTCGATCGAACGGCGGGTTTTGGGCGTGGCGATCAGAATGTTGAACGCCGGACATGAGGCGCATTGCGGTCCGGCAGCCTTTCGACCGTGATCCGACGGACCGCTTTTTCTCTCGAAAGAAAGATATCGGCCGCTCGAATGGGAGCGCAAAAAGTCTGGGAATGACACTGCCCGGACGCTGAAAAGGTCTGCTTATTGGGGGAGCGATCGATGCGCTCCTAGCAAACCCAAGTCCCCACCTATCGCCGCTTCCTGCCGCCCGGCCAGGGCAGATTGCCGTCAAGCTCACGCAGGCCGTAGGTCTGTTCCTCCCATTGCTTGCGCTCGAGACGCGCGGGCGGGGCGTCGTCCTCTTCGTACCACAGTAGTGTCATGGTCTGATCCCATTGACTAACATGCAAGACGTCTTCGAAGAGGCCGCCATCGCGGTCCCAGTCTTCGAACCACTCGTCGGCCTCCGCTTCTTCAGGTCCTGACGGCTTCTCGCCCGCTCGTGCTCGTGCGCTGTAGGAACCCTCGGGTAGGAGCGCCCCGGGCCTGACCCAGCCCTTTGCCTGGCGTAGACTTGCCGAGCGGGCGCTGTAGCGAACCTTGCCGCCTTCGGAGACGACGAACGCGCAGAGATTTTTCGAGAAGGTTGCGAAACGCGAGCCGGCCGCAACAAGCGAGGCATCGAAATCATCGGCCAGCATGCCGACGGCCGCCATGCCCATTTCCGACATGTCAACCTGCGGCTTGAAGAGCTTGTATGGTAGGAGTAGCTCGGCGGCGAAAATGTCGCAGAAAATCTCGCCTTGGGGCCGCTTGCTGAGACACCAGCTTGGCTGGCTATGATCGGGGGCGATGTCTAAAACCGCGTGGGCAACCTCGTGGCAGACGGTAAACCTCTGACGCCTGTTGTTCTGATTGCAGTTCACGCAGATCTTGTATTTGCCCTTGGGCGTCTTGAACGACCAGCCATCTTCGCCGTCGTTCAAGGCTTCCTTTTTGATCGTGCCGTCGATTGCTGCCGCATAGATATCGACTGAGACCGGCTGCGCAAGCGGCCCGCATTTGCTGATAAACGCCCGTGCAGATGAAACGACTGACAACTCATCCATCATCATCTTCCGTCATCATGCGCCTGATGCGCGCGAGCGAGGTCGCGTAATCCGCGCGCGTGCCGCGATTCACGACAGTGGACAGCATCTGCAGCTCATCGGCGCTGATACTCTGGTCCTTACGGACAAATTCCAGGATATTCGGATCGACGTTCGTCTGGCGCACCAGATGGTGCAGAATGTCGCGATCGCGCTTTGAGGCTGACAGCGCCTGTGCGAGCTTGTCCAGAACGTCTTCGGATGGGGCTTCCTTCACGCCCGATTCAAGTCGATGAATGTAGGCGTGATCGACCTCGCTGCGCTGGCCGAGATCTCTCAGGCTCAGCTTTTTCTCCTCCCTCAGGCCTTTCAACCACACGCCCAGTGCTGTGTCCGGCATTCGTCCTCCTTGACAAATTTTACTTAATGCCTATTTGTTGTCTGTGTAGACAACAGGCTCTGATCTGCATGAGCTAGACCAGGGCTTTTTTCAAACCCTCCCTGTTGTCTGGCCGGACACCAAAATGCCACCGGCCAAGGCGAAACGCAAGCACCGCCAGAGGCGGGAAAGGACATAAACCATGCCGGACATCGCTGCGGCGCACATCGTGCGCATCCACATCAACCGCGTGGCGACCAAGTCGCCCAACCCAACGACGGGTGAAGCGCTCTATGCCCTGGCCGACATCAAAAAGCACGAGAAGCTCTACCGCGAGGTCGCGGGCGACGAAGAAGATGAGCCCATTCCGCGCGATGAGACGCCGATCCATCTGACGCAGGATCAGCACTTCTATAGCCAGAAGGTCTTCGACATTCTCATCAATGGGGATGACCACGAGATCGACACCAAAGAGATCACTTACGCCCGCGTGGTCGATCTCTATCTCGGGCAGGGCGGCAAGCCCTCGAACGAGTATCTTATCAAATACTCCCACGGCCCGGTCGAGAACCCGAGCGGCACGCTCGCACCCGGTCAGAAAGTGAAGGTGAAAGATGGAATGCGCTTTCGCATTGCCGGAACTGGCGAATCATAATCCCGCCCTGCGCGATCTGGACGAGACGGGATACCTGATTGACTTCGTGGGCGGGTATCTCGTTATCTACGGCCTGCCCTACCTCGACAACCAGGGCAGGCTTCAGCACGGCGATTGGGCCTGCCCACTTGGTCTGACCAGCCCGATTATCGGCCCGCCCTCCGATCACCAGGCCTGGTGGCGCGGCAGCAGACCCCATGACCAGCAGGGACGCGAGCTCAGGCTTGGCGGCGGCCCCAATCCCGTTGAGGTGACGCCCGATCTCGTGATGACCTGCTCCTTCTCTTACAAGCTGATGGATGAGCAGGGCGCGCTGCGTGCGTACCAGTCGTTCGAGGAAAAGGTGCAGACGTACATCGATACGATCACGACGCCGGCGATCAACGCTTATCCGAAGGCTACACCCCTTCGTGGCATCGCCGTCAAGGCGGCGGCGCAGGGTTCGCCACTGCGCTTTCCGGATACCATGTCCGCGCGCTATCATCTCAATGATCTCTCAGCACTCCTGCGTGGCAAGAAGGTCGCGATCGTTGGCCTTGGCGGAACCGGCTCCTTCATTCTCGATTCAGTGGCCCGTACGCATCTTGATCAGATCGCGCTGTTCGATGATGACAAGGTTCATCTCCACACGATCTTCAGATGGCCGGGCTTTATCCCCGGCGCCATCGGCAAGCTGAAGGTCGAGGCGCTAGCCACGCACTATGATCAATGGCATTCGGGCATTGTGCCGGTCGCCGAACGCATCACGGCCGACAATGTTGTTAGCCTCCGCGATTTCGATTTCGTCTTCGTCTCGGTTGATGAGGGACCTGCGCGCCTGCTTATCGTGGACTGGCTGAGTGCGAATAACATCCCCTTTGTCGATTGCGGCATGGGCCTCAATCGCTCAACCGTCGGGCTCAGCGGCTTCGTGCGCATTACGGGCACCGATCGTGAAGCCTTCGACAACAATCGGGGAACGGTGCGTCTGCCGGTCGAAAACGCGAAAGCTGACGAATATCGCAAGCAGGCGCAGATTCCTGAGCTTAATGCGCTGAATGCTAACATGGCCGTGATCCGGTTCAAGCAGCATTTCGGGCTGCTGGACCGGGAGAGTGATGCGACGTCGATAATCTTCGATACCGTGACCTTCGAAATGGACCGGGCGAGGGAGCCCAGATGAGATTTCGCTATGAAGCGGTCGAGCGCATGCCCAAGCCTTTGATGCCGGGCGTCGTCTATCACAGCGAGGAGTTCGAGATCGGGGCCCTGCTGTGCGCTTGCGGCTGTGGTCATCGTGTCTCGTTGCTGGTACCCGACAGCCACCAGGTCACTGAACAAGGCGGTATGGCGACGGTGCGCCCTTCGATTGCCGTCTGCGATGCACCCTGCAATTCGCATTACTTCATTACGGCCGGCGAGGTTGAATGGCTGCGCGCCTTCGATCCAGCCACGTCGCAAGCGGTGATGCGCAAGCAGATCGAACGCCACGCGCACGGCGACCCCGCGCGTCTGTCCTTCCTGAAGCGTGTGCTGTCTGCGCTGGGCCGTGTCTGGACCCGGTTCACTTCCTTTGGGCCGCCGCGGTAGCCCTCTTAACAGGCAGGCTGATCCCGGCCTGCCTGTTTTGTTGGTGTCAGTTGGCGACAGACAAAGCGAGCACGCCATGAGGCGCAAATGCCTCGATCTGCGGTTCCGGAAGTGGGCATGGTCGACTTCGAGGGCATCGCCAGCGATGTCTGCTTTTAAGAAGCTGTGAAGTGGACCTTTACGGCCGTCATTGGGCGCGAAGCTGACGCCACCGGCGAATTTGAACCGAATACCCCATCATCCTATGTTCATGATTTGTGCTTCGAAAGTCGCATAATTGGCAGACTGGAATGTGAGGGGTTTCACACCTTTCTCATTTCATACTTGCGTGATAGGTGCCGAACCTTGTTAGCAGATTTTGCCAACGCCTCGGCCGAAATCGTTCCGGACCGAGTTGCTGTTTCGATTGCATCGGCGATCTCGTCCAGTTGCGTGCCGATGTCGGCGAGAAGTAGGAAATCGCAACCAGCGTTAAGCGCATCAATTGCGACCGCGGCAACGCTATCGCCACGCATGGTGGCCATGGAATCTAAGTCATCGGCCATCACGACACCATCGAAGCCGAGGGTCTCCTTCAGCATCCGGACCACCGCCTTGGATCGGAGTGCAGCCTTTGCTTGATCGTAGGCCGTCACGATGGCAGGTCCGACCATAATCAGTTCCACCTCGGCAGCGATGGCAGCACGAAAGGGTGCCAGACCCGCCTCGACGTCGGAGAGGGCAAGGGGATTGATTGCAGTAGCATCGACTGCCGGATCGCCAGTTGTCGTGCTGTAGCCTGGAAAGTGCTTGCCCGTCGCTGCGACACGCCCGCTTTGAACGCCGCGGATGTAGGCTGCAGAAAGGCGCGCGATCAGTAGAGGGTCCTTCGACCATGTGCGCCTTTCCAGCCATTTGTTGGAACCGGTCAATACGTCAAGGATAGGAGACAGGAAAACATTGATCCCCATGCCGGCGGCCTGAGTCGCGATAAACATTGAAAGTTCGGAAATCTGTTCTTCCGACGCAAAGGGCAGCTCGCTTGGTGCAGGAAACTGCGGAACCAAATCATGCAGTCGGCAAATCCCCCCCATCTCCTGATCCACTGCCGCAAGTAGCATGCCCGACCTGCCCCGGGCGTCGTCGGTTATCCTCAGGAAGGACTCCGCCGTTTCTGACCCACGTCTGGTATCACTCATTTCGCGGGCTAGATATTCTTCCCGGCTTTCTCCCAGCAGAATGGAGATTCCTCCCCGATCGAGAAAGCGCTTTGCCGGATCACTGAGCATCATTCCATCGAAGGCAGGAAGAATAACCGCGTGAGCATCCTCAGCAGGCGTGAAGCTCATAATTCAGTCCCTCTCGAGTAGATTCTTGAAGACTCACCTCGACGATATAAGCGCGGGCCGAGGCAAGTCTCCTAAAGGCCCTTCCGCCTTTCTGATGACGGCGAGTACCCGCGTCTACGGTCCGTCCGTACCGTCTGGTTGGAAAAGTGAAGCCTGTAGCGCAGCAATGTCCGCTCACGTTCGCCCCCGGCATTGGGGCAAACCGTCTGATTGGACGCGTTCAGTGTTATGGGGTCCACTCGGCGTCTATGACGAATTCTTGCGACGAACAGAGCGCACCATCATCACTGGCCAGAAACAGTGCGAGCCCTGCGATATCATCGGGCTGAACGTGTACTCGAACGGACTGCAGCGCGTCGATCCGTGCTTCTCCTTGCAGAGTCAGATGTTCGCGCCTCTGTCTTTCCTTCATCACCCAACCCGGAAGAAGTGTGTTGACCCGGATATTGAAAGGACCGAGTTCTCGAGCTAGCCCCGTTGTCAGACCGTGCGCGCCAGCCTTGGCCGTCATGTATGTGGGGATGATCGACGCTGTACGCGCGCTCAACGATCCAAAGTTGATGATCGACCCGCCTCCGAGACGCTTCATCTGCGGGATGACGGCCTGTGTAGCGAAGAACATTGGCCGCAGGTTGATCGCCATCCTGTTGTCCCGTGTGTCGTTGGCGACATAGTTGATCAGAACTGAAACGTCACCGAGATCTCGCCCGACACGCTCTATCGTCATCTGGAGAGCGGCGATATTGCGGATGTCACATTCGATGAACACCGGTGGATATACGTGCTCGCTCAGCGACGTCACAAGCGCCTCAGACAAGGATTTCTTGATATCCACGAAGGCCACCCTTGCACCTTGCCAGGAAAATCCTTGGATCATCGCTGCGCCGAGGCCAGAGCAGCCTCCGGTGATAACCTTGCCCTTAAGCGAAGGGTAACAGGCTGAGTTCCGTCGAGAGTGTTTTTGCTGCATGAAAATCCGCGTCCACTTTCTGGATGATGGAGAAGCGAGGGCAGCGCCAGGCGTTCACACCGTCACTGTGATACCACCGTCCACGTAGAGCGTGTGGCCGTTGACGAATGAAGACGCGTCGCTGGCGAAAAACACTGCAGCCCCGATGAGTTCTTCAACATTGCCCCACCGACCGGCCGGTGTGCGCCGCTCGAGCCACGTGGAGAATTCGGGGTCTCGAACGAGAGCCTCGTTGAGCGGCGTCTTGAAATAGCCTGGCGCGATGGCATTGACTTGCAAACCATGCTTTGCCCAATCCGCACACATGCCTCTGGTCAGGTTTCTGACAGCCCCTTTTGTCGCCGTGTAGGGCGCGATGCCCGGACGAGCCAATTCGCTCTGAACAGAGCCGATGTTGATGATCTTTCCGCGCCCGCGGCCTATCATGCCTTTGGCCACGGCTTTGCTCACATAGAAAATGCTGGAGAGATTGGTTCGAAGGAGATCGTGCCATTTGTCTTCCGGGAAATTCTCCAATGCTGATCGGTGCTGGATGCCGGCATTGTTGATGAGAATGTCGATCGAGCCGATCGAGGTCTCAATCCGCTCGACCCCCTGACGCGCAGACAGGGCATCCGTGACGTCGAAGGCCTCCACCTCCACCGACAGACCGTCCTTGAGCAGATCCGTGGCGGCGTCCTTCAACAGCTGTTCACGGCGGCCGTTCAGGACAACACGGGCACCGCACTCCGCCAGGCCACGGGCAAGCGCCAGGCCAATGCCCTGACCCGAGCCCGTAACCAGGGCAATCTTACCATCGAGGTCGAAAAGCCGTCGCATCTGCATTTCGCCTTCGATCAAGAAGCGTAAGACACTGGCGTCGCATGCCAGCCGTCCTGCCGCTTGTCCCAAAAGGCTGTTCTCAGCCGCGCGGAAATCGGACCCGGCCGGTCGTTCCCCAGGATCCTTTTTCCCAGGCGGCTCACCGGCATGATGCCGCCGGCGGTTGTCGAGAAAAAGATTTCGTCGGCAGCTTCGAATTCGCTACGCGAGATATCCCGGACCTCACAGCGAATTCCAAATTCGTCGCAGAGTTCCAGGACTGTTCTTCGAGTGATGCCTTCGAGCGCACCGTGTTTCGGCGTGATGACCTTGCCATCGATGACGGCGAAGACATTGAAGCCCGGTCCTTCCGTCACGTTTCCATCGCGATCCAGTAAAATGCAGGTCTCGGCGCCTTGATCGTGCGCCTCGAAATTCCCGCGTGTCAGGTCGCCCCAGTGGAAATTCTTGATCGTCGGGTCGACTGATTCCGGTGCAATCCGTTGGGGCGACGCGATCATTGCGTGCACGCCGCGTTCCTGCTGCTCTGGGGTGAACACCCACACCCAAGGCATGACATGGCAAATCAAATAGCTGCGGCCGTTTATGGGATGAAGCGGCACGCCGCGCGGCGGGCGGGAGCGGACACAGTCCATCGCCACATAGGCCTCGCGCAAGCCGGTGCGCCGCACCAGTTCGGTGAGAATATTCTTGATCTCTTCGTCGCTTTCCTTCGGGTTCATCCGCAACTTCGTCATCGAGGCGCGAAAGCGTTTGACATGGTCGTCAAGCCGGAAGAATGCGCCGTAGTAGACGCCCGCGACGTCGTAGGTAACGTCGGACCGGCGGTAGCCCCATTCGGTGATACCGAGCTTGGCATCCTTGAGAGGCATGAATTCACCATCAATGTAGGCCGCGCCAGCGGACCAATCGACGTCTGTCATCGTAGTTCTCCTTGACCTGAAATCGTGCCCGTTGTCGGGCAGCCTGACAAGAAACACCCGGGGTATCGGCCGGGCTAAACGGCCACCGCCAGTTCGCTTCGGCCGGCGCGCAGGATGCGTGTTTGGACGACGTCCAATTCAAGATTGTCGTCTTCGGGATATCCCTTGACGGCGACTCCGTAGATGTCTCGTGCGCGCTGCACGCTGATCCACCCTTCGGCGAGATCGTGTAGCACCCGCGCCGGATCGCGTTCCCGGGGCGAGCCATATCCACCGCCGCCTGCGGAGTGAGAGACCATGTGCTCACCCGGCTGCAGAGTGACCCCGTAGCAGGGGGGAAGATCGACGACCGAACCATCAGCCTTGCACATTGCCGCCCTGGACACACCGCCGGAGCCACCGCCGCGGGCGCCTGCGGCAGGCGTAATGGTACCATCGGCGGTGTAGAGGACCGTCAAGGAGTTTCCGCCCCACGGGCCATACTCACTGTAGACCGACGGCGCGCCGCGAAACGTGCCTGCCCCCTCGGTGTCGCCGAGGATATGGCGATCCTGGATGATGATTGGATGATGGAGCTCGTCGACTTCAACGCTGTCGATATGGCACATCCCCGCATTGCCGGCATGGATCATGGTGAGGAAGCCGTCGGTGACCGGCGTGCCGGCGCCGCCGCTAATGCCGATGTGGACCTGATTGATGAAGGGCTCGTCATTGTTGTAGGGATCGCGCCCGGAGATGACACCCATTCCTGGAGGTTGGATTGGGCCGGTCGCGGCTTGCCCGAAGCCAGCCGAAAGCTCGGCGATCGCCCGCTGCACCGGATTGGTGACGTGGTCGGCGAGATTGGTGGTCGCCACCGAGCACGAGGCCGGATGCCTCGGTATGCCGACACAACAATTTTCGCGAACCCGAATCTCAATGCGTCGAAAGCTGCCCGCATTGGCGGTAACATGATGATCGAGTATGCCGTTGAAAATCCCGATCATCGCCGCGCTCTTGGCGGTTGCTTCCGTGAGATTGAGGCCGCAGGGCTGGCAATCGGGATTGTCGCGCAGATCGACGATGATCCTGGCCTGGGCCGTATCGACTTCAACGTCCACCTTGACGGGAATGCCGTGCGGGATGCCGGGGAAGGGGTCGTGAGCGGACTCCAGGACGACACGTCCCGAAGACAACCTCCTGATTGCCTCGATCATCTTTTGTTCGGAATAGTCGAACCAGCGGGCGGCGTAGCCCTCAAGCATGTGCCAGCCGATCTCGCGGCCAAGGTTAAGCAGTTCGCGCTCGCCGATGCGGACGGATCCAAGGCTCGCAAGGAAATCACCCCACCATTGGTCCGGGACCCGGATACGGGCCTGGCACATGCGCACGATGTCGTGGTTGGTCTCGTAGTCTTCCTGAATCTTCGTCGCCGAAAAGATCAGCGCGCCCTCTTCGTACAAATCCTTGACGTCAGCGAGATAGCTGGATGGACGGGAATTGCCGCAGTCCGCCTGATGTGCCTTGGCCAGGACGAAGAAGCGCAGGATGCCCTCATCGTCGATGACCGGGACGATCATGCAGTGGTCGGCCGCGTGCGAGTTTCCCTCATACGGGCTGTTGTGGAGGAAGCAGTCGCCGCGCTTGAGCACCGGATGGTGCTTGAGCACCGCCTGGCACATCAAATCAGGGCCGATGAGCGTGTGGTTCGGCAAGCTCTCCGCCGCCGCCAGCAGCTTGCAGTCGGCGGTCAGAACGACACACGAGAAATCATGGGCCGTGTTGAGGATCCCCGAGCGGGCGGTTCGGAAAAGAGTGTTCTGCATCTTGCGGGCGATGGTTTCCATGCGGCTGGAAATCATCGCCATCTGAACGCCGTCCGGCGCCTTCTTCAAAATTTGCTCAGACATGGGAAAGCGCCTCCTTAGAATGTCACACGCAGGCCACCGCTGGCCGTGCGTTCTGCGACTGTGCCCGGATCGACCACGACGGTCGTGAACGATGATTCGATGATGGCGGGGCCGGCAACTGGTTCGCCCGGCTGCATGGCTTCGTAGCGATGAACCGAGACGTCGCTCCAGCCGAGTTCGGAGAAGTAGACCGGTCGCCTTGCGCGACCACCGGCAAAATCGCCTTCGGGGGGGATCGTGCCGGCGGCCCGATCGGTCAGTCTGCATCTGACCTTGGCGCGCCATGTCACGAATTCGACATTGGAATTGCGATCGCTGATCTCGAAAATACGCTGGTGGGTGTCATGGAAGGCATCCGAGACCTGCTTCAAATCGCCGTCGCTCTTCACCTGATCAAGCGGGAGAGGAACGTCGATTTCCCAGATCTGATGCGGATACCGCGCCTCTACGGAATACTCGATGTGGTAGTCGAGAGCCCCGGCGCCGGGCCCTTCCGCGAACTCAAGGCATCGCTTCCTCAGCTCTGCCAGAACCTCGTTGATCTTGTCGCCCGCAAATCTGTCGCTGGTCGTAAATTGCAGTTGCGCATAGTCCGACGAAAGCTCCGACATCAAGGCCCCGGCCGCGCTCATGACCGCACCTGCTTCGGGGATGAGGACACCAGCGCATTGAAGGCGCCTGGCAACTGCGACCGCATTAAGTCCGGCGGCACCGCCGCCGCCGATCATGACGGCCGAGGTGGGATCGATACCCTGATTGACCGTGATCTCCTCGATCGCTCCGACCATCTTTTCGGTTGAAAGCCTCAACACAGCGGCAGCGGCTTCCTCAACCTTGATGCCGAGCGGTTCGGCGACTTTCAGACGCAATTGCCGGGTCGCGCCCTCCCGGTCGAGGACCATGGCGCCGCCCAGGAAGAAGTCCGGGTCGATATAGCCCAGGATCAAGGCGCAGTCCGTGACGGTGGGCTCGGTTCCTCTGCGGCCGTAAGCGACCGGCCCCGGCGTCGAGCCCGCGCTCTGCGGACCGACCTGCAGAATTCCGCCATTGTCGACCCATGCGATCGAGCCACCTCCGGCGCCGATGCTCTTAATATCGACAGATGGAAAGCCGGTCATATGGCCGCGCGTGCGCTGGCCAATCCATGTTTCGCGGCTCCAGGGGATGCGCCCGTCACGCACCAGGCTGACGTCAAAGGTGGTTCCACCCGTGTCCGCGACAATCGCGATGGCGTTGCCAAAATCGCGCTCTGCGTAGTAGCGGCCGGCGACGGGCGCCATCGCCGGTCCAGAATTGATCGAGTGGATTGGAGCGCGTGCGACTGCCGAGGCATCCATGATGCCGCCACTTGAGGTAACCATCAGTGTCCGGCCGTTGAAACCGGCGTCCTGCAGCCGGTTGGTCAAGCCATCGAGATACTTGAACATCAGCGGCTTCAGCGATGCATCGATGACGGTCGCGGAAGCTCGGCGATATTCGCGCAGGGTTGGATTGAGCTGGTGCGAGAGCGTGTATGGAACGTCAGGCAGATGCTCCTTCAGCAGGTCTCCGATACGTCGCTCGTGAGCCGAGTTGACGACAGACCACAGAAGGCAAACGCCAACCGCTTCAATTTTCAGAGCCTCCAGTTTTTTGATTGTCGTGATGAAGTCGGCTTCGTTCAAATCCTCGACGATGTTGCCGCGCGCATCGACGCGCTCATTGACTTCGAACGTATATCGCCGAGGCACATAGGGCTCAGGGTAGGCGACCGTGAAGTTGAACGGTTCAATACGCCCGCCCTCGCGCATGACCAGGATATCGCGATGACCTTTGGTCGTGATGAAGGCTGTTTTCGCCGTCTTGCCGGTGATGATCGCATTGATGGCCCGGGTGGTGCCGTGCACGAACATGGCGCCGCGGCTGAGGAAATCCCCGAGGCCTAGTCGATAGTGCCTAGCTGCGAGATCCAAGGCATCGAGCACGCCGCGCACCGGGTCGTCAGGTGTCGTCGACGCTTTGAACAGCCTGATCTCGTTGCCATCTTCAACGACGAGGTCGGTGAAAGTACCACCGGTGTCGCACGCCATCCTGATATGATTTGCGCTGGGTTTGATCTCGGTGGCGTGGGTATCCATAAGGCAAGCCTCTTTCGTGCCGGCGCGGACGCATCCGGCCGGATATTCTGGGGTTGTTGGAAGAAGGGCGCTGTTTGGGACTGCTATTCCAAGTGTCGTTTGCCGACACGCGTGGCGGCATCTTCCTGTGGCGGCGCACATGTGTCTCGAATGACGAGTTCGGGCAGGAAGACCGTGTCGGAGCCGGCGTTGGCCGGCGCCGCATTCGGTTTGAGAACACGCTCGACGGCTGCGCTGGCCATCGCCTCGATAGGCTGACGTATGGTCGTCAGTGCGGGAAATGAGAGCTGGCTGATCCAGGCATCGTCCACGCCAATAATCGACATGTCCTTTGGGACGGCAATGCCGGCGGAACGGAAAGTCGCAAGCAACCCCAGCGCGACCATGTCATTGAACGCGATAATGGCTGTGGGCCTGGGCGACAGCGCCGCCACATCGGAAGCGGCATCGCGACCGACCTCGACCATCTGGGCGTCTGCGACATCAAGTGCGCTCTGGTGACGCTCGAGCACCACTGCCTGGCTGTCATCGAGCTCGTGATCTCTCATCGCTTTCTTGAAGCCGGACAACCTCATCACCCGGCTGTGGGTGATGAGGGGATCCGTGACATACGCAATCCGCCGATGACCGAGAGCAAACAGATGTTCCACGGCAATCCCGATTGCAGCCTCGTGATCGAGATTGACCGTATCGAGCCGAGCAAGCTTCAAATCGAGCCTGTTGGCGTCCACGGCCACGATCGAGAGGTCGCTCCAGGCCGAGTAATAACCCCGCCTGGTGTTCAGGGGCGCGATCGTGATGAGGTCCGCAACGCCTACGGCGGCCAGATTGTCGAGAAACTCCTTCTCGAGCTTCGGATCGCGCATGGTGTTGCACAGGTGAACCCGGTAACCCGCCTTCACTGCGGCCTGCTCGATCGAGAACACCATCTGCCCGTTGAAGGGATTAACGATGCTCGGCACGACAAGGGCGATTACACGGGCCTTACCGGTCTTTAATTGGCGCGCTGCCTGGTTCGGTCGGAAATCAAGCTCAGCAATTGCCGTCGCAATGCGCGTCCTGGTCTCCGTCCCGAGCCGGTGGAATCGATTGTTCATGTAGTTCGAGACGCTGCTCACGGATACGCTCGCCGCTTTCGCGACGTCCTGAATGGTGGCGCGGTCCGCGGCATCTGTGGGCGATCCACTTTTCGGCGGCATGTCGTTCAAATCTCCCAAGGTCCCAGAGACCCTCATTCTACAACTCCCGCAGGAGAACAAAACTTCGATGGTCGCGAGTCCAACTCCGCCGTTGTGCGGTCGAGCAAGTTGGTAAAACGGTACACTAAAAATTCTCCCTGTCAATCGATCGCCGATCTGGCGATGTCGCCTATCATGTCGTCGACATCCCGGGTTTTGGCGAGACAGTTCGACTCTGATGAAGGCAAACACGTCAAAAGGGGAGTTGACAGGTGAAAAAAAGCAGGTGTATCGTTTTACCAACTGTAGCAAGCCGAAGAGCTTCGCAGCAGGCTTAACGGCGCTGAACACGTCTCGCTTGGGGCAACGCCACGCCTGAAACTTGCACGATCGTTTTCTTGTGATGCTGCCGCTAGTCCGACGGGTACCGGGGCGAAGTCGGCAATACAAAGCTTTCCATCATCAAAAAACCGACGGAGACGGAACATGAAAAAGTTTTTGCTGGCCGCCGCATGTCTAACGTTGCTCGGCGTCCCTGCTCAGGCCGAAACAATCGGCTTCAGCATGCAGCGGTTCGACGACAATTTTCTCGCGATTCTTCGCAGTGGCCTGGAGGCGCACGCCAAAGACCTTGGGAACGTGACGTTGCTGATCGAGGATGCGCAGGGCGATATCGCCCGGCAGCAAAGCCAGATCGAAAACTTCATTGCCGCCAAGGTCGACGGCATGATCGTGATCCCGGTAGAGGCCGATGCCGGCGTCGCAATGTCCAAGACCGCCGACAAGGCCGGAATTCCCCTGGTCTTCGCCAACAATCAGCCTTCCAACGTCGATCAGCTGCCGGAGAAGCAGGCTTTCGTCGGCTCTGACCAGATCCAGGCAGGCAGCCTGGAGGCGAAAGAGGTGTGTCGCCTGCTGGGCGGCAAGGGCAAAGCCGTCATTCTGATGGGCGAACTCGGAACCCTGGTTGCGCGTGGCCGCACCGAGGCGGTGCACGAGGTCTTCAAGTCCGATGACTGCAAGGGCATCGAGATCGTCGAAGAGCAGACGGCCACCTGGTCACGCACGCAGGCGCTCGACCTGACCACAAACTGGCTGTCGGCGGGTCTCAACTTCAATGCCGTCATCGCAAACAACGACGAGATGGCGCTGGGTGCGCTTCAGGCCATCAAGGCAAGTGGCGAATCAACCGGCGACTACGTCGTTGCCGGCATCGATGCAACGCAGGACGCCTTGACAGCCATGAAGTCAGGCGACCTCAAGGTGACCGTTTTCCAGGACGCGATCAGCCAGGGAAAAGGCGCGCTCGACACGGTTCTGAAGCTGGCCCGAGGCGAGAAGACCGACAAGAAGGTCTTCACCACGCTCGAACTCGTCACCAAGGACAATATGGACAAGTACCTGAAAAGGAACTGACCGCCAGCATCGCGCGCCGGTCATTGATCGGCGCGCGGACTGTTCCGTTCGATCTGGATTTGGGACGACTTCGATGCAGACCACAGTCGCCGCTACGCCAATCCCACCTGGTCTTGAGGACAAGCGTCAGCCCTGCCTGCTGAGCGTGACCGGAATCAGCAAGTCGTTTCCGGGCGTGGTGGCTCTCGACGACGTGAGCTTTCAACTCAGGCGGGGTACCGTCCATGCGCTGATGGGCGAGAACGGCGCCGGCAAATCCACGCTGATGAAAATCCTGGCGGGGATATACCAACCCGATGCAGGAGAAATCTTCCTCGACGGCATTTCCGCCCAGTTCAAGACCCCGCTCGACGCGCTGACACAGGGTGTCGGGATGATCCATCAGGAATTGAACCTGATGCCCTCGATGACGGTCGCGGAGAACATCTGGATCGGCCGAGAGCCACGCAATCGATTTGGGATCGTCGATCATCGGCGCATGAATCGCCTATCGCGCGATCTTCTCGCGGAGCTGAAGATCAGCCTGGATCCTGAGGCGGAAGTTCGCCATCTGTCGATTGCCAGCAGGCAGATGGTGGAAATCGCCAAGGCGGTTTCCTATCGCTCGCGTGTCCTGATCATGGATGAGCCCACCTCGGCACTGACAGAGCGCGAGTCGGCCCATCTCTTCGAGATAATCGGGGATTTGAGAAAGCAGGGCATCGGCATCGTCTACATCTCGCACAAGATGCACGAGATCTTCGAAATATCGGACGAGATCTCCGTTTTTCGTGACGGCAAATATATCGGCACCCATGCGGCAGCAGCCACCAGCCGGGACGAGATCATCCACATGATGGTCGGCAGAGACATCTCGACGCTGTTTCCGAAAGAGAACGTGCCGACCGATGATGTCTTGCTTTCGGTTCGGGACCTGACTTTGCGCGGCGTCTTCTCGGGCGTCTCTTTCGATCTGCGGGCGGGCGAGATATTGGGCCTCGCCGGTCTGATTGGGTCGGGGCGGTCCAATGTTGCCGAAACCATCTTCGGGGTGACACCCGCCACCAGCGGCGAGATACGGATAAGGGGGCAACGCGTCGATCTGAGATCGCCACGCGATGCGATCGCCAACGGAATGGCCTTCCTGACAGAAGACAGAAAACAAAGCGGCTGTTTTCTCGTCCTGGACATTCTCGAGAACATGCAGATTGCCGCTCTTCAAAGCCAATTCGTCAATGCCGGTTTCGTGCACGGCAAGGCGATTGCCGCGGCATGCCGCGAGATGAGCAGGACGTTGCGCGTCAAAAGCTCAGGTATCCACACCACGGTCGAAAATCTCTCCGGCGGCAACCAGCAGAAGGTGCTGATCGGACGCTGGCTTTTGACCAGACCGGGCATCCTCATCCTCGACGAGCCGACACGCGGCATCGACGTTGCCGCCAAGGCCGAGATCCACGCTCTGGTCTCAGCGCTCGCCAGCGCGGGCGCCGGCGTCATTCTGATTTCCTCGGAGATGCCGGAGATCCTCGGAATGAGTGACCGCATCATGGTGATGCATGAAGGCAAGATCACCGGCGTTCTGGACCGCGATGAGGCGACGCAGGTCAAAATAATGGAACTCGCTTCGAAGTAGGCGAGGAAAGAGGAACTGTACGATGGGAAAAGACACAACAGCCGCCGCCATGCCTGAGTACCGTGGCGGCCTTGGCGGTTGGCGAAAACCTCAGGAGCTCAATATCTTCCTGGTCCTGGTGGGGATCGTTGTCCTCTGCGAGGTGTGCGGCTGGCTGTTGATCGGGCAGAGTTTCGTCTGGAATCCGCAGCGCCTCACGATCACCATCCTCCAGGTGTCCGTGGTCGGGATTATCGCAATCGGCGTGACGCAGGTCATCATCACCGGCGGCATCGACCTTTCTTCGGGGTCCGTCGTGGCGGCAAGTGCGATGCTGGCGGCTGGGTTCGCCCAATCCGCGGAATGGTCGAAAGCGCTTTATCCTTCGTTGACCGATCTGCCGGCCATCGTCCCGATCGGCGTTGGTGTCCTGGTCGGTTTGATTGCAGGCATAACCAACGGTGTTTTTGTCGCCTATGCCCGGATCCCGCCGTTCATCGCAACGCTCGGCATGATGGTTTCAGCTCGGGGCATTTCGAAATGGTATACAAAAGGCCAGCCCATTTCGGGGCTGACCGATCAATTCACCGCCATTGGCTCGGCTGCATGGCCGGTGTTCGTCTTCATAGTCGTCGCCATAATCTTCCATGTTGCGCTTCGCTACACCCGCTACGGCAAGTACACCTATGCCATCGGCGCGAACGTCCAGGCAGCGCGGGTCTCCGGCATAGATGTCGAAAGGCATCTGGTTAAGGTCTACGCGATCGCCGGAATGCTTGCCGGTCTCGCCGGCATCGTCACCGCGGCGCGCGCGCAGACGGCTCAGTCCGGCATGGGATACATGTATGAGCTCGATGCGATTGCCGCAGCCGTGATCGGCGGAACGTCGCTTGCCGGCGGGGTGGGCCGGATAGGGGGCACCGTAATCGGCGTGGTGATCCTGGGCGTGATGTCGTCAGGCTTCACGTTTCTGCGGGTCGACGCCTACTACCAGGAAATCGTCAAGGGCCTGATCATCGTCACGGCCGTGACCATTGATGTCTACCGGAATCGGCAGAAACGCTCCTAGATCGAGCCCGCTCGCGGGCGCCTACTCCAAAACAATAAAAGCCGCCAGATAAAAATCACAAAGGCAGGAATGTTTCCGCAAGCGCAAGAAGACTTCAGGTCAATTCTGAAAATTCCATCGATGGAGATCGAAAATGCAAATAAGAGCACTGCACAGCTTGACATTGCAGCATTTTGACTTCGGCGCACTCGCCGAATGCGTATCTCAAAGGTGGCGATATCTGGCCAGGGTTCACGACTTTGCTCGTCGCCTTGTTGACAAACATGGGGCGGGCCGTGCGTCGGATCTTACAAAAGGGGCCGCCGCCAGAGCGTCGGGGAGGCGCGGGGCGATCCTGCGGGCCATTGCCGAGTCAGTGAACGATCTGACGCGGTTGGACATTTTCTACCATTGACTGGACGGTTCGAGCTTACGGCAAAACCCGCCACAGTCGCTCACCACGCAACGATCAACTCAGCCGATCGGGTGCAGTTCGATGGCCAACCAAACCGCATCGGTGTCGGCGAAATAGCGATGCCATGGATATTTCCACTGGTTCGTTCCGCTGACCCGGCAAAACGCCTCATGGGTAAAGCCCGGCGCCATGAGGACATCTTGATAAAGCGTCGCCTGGTCGTTCTCCCGGAATTTCTGCATGCGGCCGGTTCCGAATATCTGCGTGTGGATCTCCAGGAAGGGATGGTTTGTCGTGAATGAAGCAGTCGGTTTCAGCAGGTGACCACCAGAGGTTCAGTTTGAGCACGAAGCGCTGCATTTGCCGTTCCACGGCGACCTCGCCTGTAAAGAACAGCGGGTCGAGCTCGACTTCGCCGATCGTGTCCTGCGGCGAGATGAAGAGCGGGGTCTGGCGCGGGAAAGACCGGATGCGGTTGCCGAGCCAGTCCCAGCCGCGGAACATGACGCCGCCCAGGTCGACTGTCTTGCAAACTTTCAGGACAGCGATCCGGCCGCTCTGTTCGATCGTCGCTTTCGACAGCATAGCCGAACGCCACGGCGCAATTGAAGTCTTGATCGCATCGTCGATGATCAGCCGGTCGCTCGACAGGTTGACGACGATGCTGCTTTCGACGTGCAGGCCGGCGCCATTTTCGAAGAAATCGGCGGCGACGAAATCGTCCGCGAAATTCAGAGATCGATGCTGCAGCAGGCCGGTGCCCCGATGAACACTCATATCGTTCCTCCACCCATCGCGACCGTAGGGCGATGCCGTCCTGCGACCGCTGTCGCCATGTCACATCGACTGACGATCAAAAGGACAGAAAGGGCGGGCTTCAGCAATTTCGCAGACGCCCTTCGATCAGCGCGATCTGACGCAATGCCTGCGTCACTGGCTGGCATTGCCCTGTCAGCGGCAATGGTCGAGCCGTCGATCCAACAGCGGGCAGAGGGTCTGGCGCCGAAATTTCAACGGCCGATTTGGTTTCGCTTCGCAAGCCCGGCGCCATCGCAGAACGGGCGGCAGCATAAGCTGACAGCATTTTACGCACTGGCAGCTTCAGCTTGCGTCACATTAGACATCATTGAGAAATTGCGAGTTGGCTGTCGGCGAAGTCATATCGCAGGAGAATCAGCCGATCCGGACCGACCTCCCAGAGGAGTGGTCGTGCATACCGGAGGCAAGCCAGAAAAGAGCGGAGCAAATGCATGCCGGCGCACGAAGACGTGCGACCGCCGACCGCTGACGAGGGGAGTTCTGCAGACATGAAGCTTACTGGCGGCCAGGTCATCGCGACCGCATTGAAGAAGTATGGCATCAAATACGTGGCAGCCATCCCGGGGCATGGATGCTGGGCGATGCTCGATGCCTTCCTGCAGAAGGGCAGCGAAATCCCGGTCATCCAGGTGATGCATGAGCAATGCGCCGTCCACATGGCCGATGGATACTGGCGCGCCTCGGGCAAGCCGATGGCGGCGATGACTTCGATTGGACCCGGTGCCGCTAACACCATCATCGGCCTGGCGACAGCCTACGCCGACTCAACGGCGGTGCCGCTCTTCACCGGCGGGCCGGCGACGCATATGCGCGGCCACGGGGTCATGCAGGAGCTCGATCGCCACCGCACCAATTTCTTCCCGCAGATCGCCAGCGGCGCCGTCAAACGATCTTTCGAAGCTGGTCGCGTCGATGAATTGCCCTTCATCATGCATCGCGCCTTCAACGCCATGCTCAGCGGTCGTCCGGGTCCGGTGCATGTCGAAGTGCCGATGGATATCCAGTCGCAGGCAGCCGAGGTGGACATCCACGACCTAGATCTCAGGATGGCGATGGGCCGCGCCCGACCTGACCAGCGGGCAGTCGAGGCTGCCGCCGCGGCGTTGCTTGCGGCAGAGCGTCCGGTGATCGTGGTTGGCGGCGGTGCCATCACGGCGGAAGCAGCACCGGAAGTGAGGAAGTTGGCCGAAAAGACCGGCGCCGTGGTTGTCACGACCTGGAACGGCAAGAGTGCCTTCCCGGAAGATCATGTGCTTTTCGCAGGAGCGGTAGGCCAGACGGGAACTTCGGCCGGCAACAATATCGCTGCCGGGGCGGACCTCGTTGTTTCCGTCGGCTGCCGCTTCACCGATTGGTCCGCGTCCAGCTGGCGCAAAGGCGTCAGTTTCTCGATCCCGCCGGCGAAGCTTGTCCACATCGACATCGACCATCAGGAGATCGGCAAGAATTACCCGACTGCGGTCGGGCTTGTCGCCGACGCCAAGATGGCGCTTGCCGATATCATCGATGCCATTTCGTCCGAGCAGTCAAAGAAGACGCTTGCCCGGCGGGAAGCATTCCACAATGCGGTCGCTCGTGAGAAGGCCGATTGGGAAACGCAGCTCGCCGTACGTCGCGACAGCAACCAGTTCCCTTTCACGACGCAGCGTCCGCTGAAGGAACTTCGCGAAATCATGGGTCGCGAGGACATTCTTCTGGTCGGCTCAGGCAACACGCAAGGCGTCGTCAAACAGACCTATCCGGTTTACGAGCCACGCACGCACATCACCTCCGGCAGCTACTCCTCGATGGGTTGGGCGCTGCCTGCTGCCCTCGGCGCCAAGCTCGCCTGCCCGGACCAAAAGGTCTGCGTCATCCTCGGTGACGGCGACTTCATGATGTCGATGCAAGAGATGGCGGTGGCAGCGATGCACAACATCCCGATCGTCATCGTCGTACAAAACAATTCCGGCTACATGTCGATCCGCGGCGGACAGCGCAAGATCCTCGGCCGCCATGTCGCCAGCGAATTCAATATGGGCAATGGCGGCGCCTACTCGCCGCAATTCGCTGAAATTGCCAAGAGCTTCGGCATCGACTCCTGGCGCGTCGAGAGCGCCGACAAGCTGAAGCCGGCCCTCGAAGCTGCATTTTCCTGCTGCGGCCCAGCGCTCGTTGAAGTGCCGACGGCGCGCGATGCGGCAGGCGCTTTCGTCCCAGGCTGGTGGGACTTCCCGATCCCCGCCTATCACGACGAAGGTCAGGACGACTATTGGCGAGAACGTGCGCAAGAGCAGCATCTTTGACCGCATGGTCAGGGCAGCAGCGACAATACCGCCACCAAAGCTGAGAGGCGCAAGAGCCACGTGACGACGAATAGCCCCCGAGCAACGATCACAGAAATTTTGACCGGCTGGCCCTCGAAATCCTGGCTGGTGTTGCTGCCGACTTTGCTGGTCACGTTGCTGGTCGTCTACGGCTACATCCTGTGGACGGTAGTCGTTTCCCTGACCTCGTCGCGCTTCTTCCCCAAGTACGATTTCGTCGGCATCGAGCAATACGCAAAATTGTGGAAGGCTGATCGCTGGCAGATCGCGGTCGACAATCTTTGGATCTTCGCATCGCTCTTCATCGGCCTTTCACTTGTTGCCGGCCTGGTGCTTGCGATCTTCCTTGACCAGAAAGTGCGGCTCGAGAACGTCATCCGCAGCATATACCTCTACCCGATGGCGATCTCCTTCATCGTCACCGGCATCGCCTGGAAATGGATACTCAACCCTGGCCTCGGCATCCAGAAACTGGTGCGCGATATGGGCTATGTCGATTTCAAGTTCGACTGGCTGATCGACCCGAAGATGGCCATCTACACCATAGTGCTTGCCGCCTTCTGGCAGTCCTGTGGTTTCGTCATGGCGATTTTCCTGGCGGGCCTGAGAGGTGTCGACGCGGAGCTCTTCAAGGCAGCTCGCATCGACGGCGCTGGCCTGCCGAGAATCTACTGGTCGATCGTTCTGCCGATGCTGCGCCCGGTCTTCTTCAGCGTCATCGTCATCCTGCTCTACCAGGCGCTACGCTCGTTCGACCTCATCGTGTCTCTGACGAATGGCGGTCCGGGGTTCTCCAGCGATCTGCCGACGACCTTCATGTACCAATACACTTTTGGACGTGGCCAGCTCGCTCAAGGCGCCGCAAGCGCGGTGATGATCACAATGACGGTGATCGCCATCATTGTCCCTTACCTCTATTCGGAAATACGCCATGAACGCCGCAACGCTCGCTAGCCCGGTGCCGCGTTCGGCGGCGCGTATCGATGTCGCACGAGTCCTGGGATGGGCCGCGGTCTACTTCACCCTTCTCATCTTCGTTCTGTTCTTTGTCGGGCCATTGTTCGTGATGATCACCACGTCGTTGAAATCGATGGAGGAGATACGTCTCGGCACTTTGGTCGGCATCCCGCGCCACCCAACCATTCAGCCCTGGATCGATGCGTGGTCGAACGCGTGCGTGGGAGTCGAATGCACCGGCCTCAGCCCATTCTTTCTCAACACCATCTACCTGGTCGTTCCGGCAACGCTCATTCCCACGGCAATCGGCGCACTCAACGGCTACGCCCTCACGCAGGTCAATTTTCGCGGGCAGAACATCGTCTATGCGATCATCTTGTTTGGCTGCTTTGCGCCCTACCAGGCAATTCTGATTCCGCTTGCTCAAACACTCGGCAAACTCGGCCTCGCCGGCACGATCAACGGCCTGATCCTTGCACACGTCGTCTATGGTCTGCCGTTTACGACGATGTTTTTCCGGAACTTCTTCATCTCTGTGCCAAGCGATCTCGCCAAGGCCGCCAGGATAGACGGCGCGGGTTTCTTTCAGACATTTCGCCACGTGATGCTGCCGATGTCGCTGCCGATCATGGTGGTGGTGATCATCTGGCAGTTCACCAGCATCTGGAACGACTTCCTGTTTGGCGTGGCTTTCACCTCGGGACGAAATGTCCCGATCATGGTGGCGCTCAACAACATCGTCTCGAGCAGCACCGGAGAGCGTCCGTACAACGTCGACATGGCTTCGGCCATGCTCGCCGCGTTGCCGACGCTCCTCGTCTATGTGTTCGCCGGAAAGTATTTCGTCCGCGGTCTGATGGCCGGATCTGTAAAGGGGTAGGGCCGTGGCACAACTCAACATCCGCAGTCTTCACAAGTCCTACGGCAACCTCCCGGTGCTCGAGAACATCGACATTGAGGCAAGGGACGGCGAATTCCTCGTATTGCTCGGCCCGTCGGGTTGCGGCAAGTCGACCCTGCTCGGCGCCATCGCAGGCCTCGAACCAATCAGCAGCGGCGACATTCTAATTGACGGGCGCTCGGTCGCCAGACTTGAGCCAAAGGATCGCGACATCGCCATGGTGTTCCAATCCTATGCGCTTTATCCGACGATGACGGTTCGCGATAATATCGCCTTCGGCATGAAAGTGCGCGGCGTGGCAAAGCCAGAGCGCGACAAGGCGATCGCCCGTGTCGCGGAGACGCTGCAGATCGGCGCTCTGCTTGACCGGAAGCCGGGTCAACTGTCGGGTGGTCAGCGGCAGCGTGTCGCAATGGGCCGCGCGCTCGTGCGCTCGCCCAAGATCTTCCTGTTTGACGAGCCGCTATCGAATCTGGACGCAAAGCTTCGCGTCGAAATGCGCGCCGAGATCAAGAAACTCTACCAGCGTCTCTCGGCGACAATCGTCTACGTGACGCACGACCAGGTCGAAGCGATGACGCTTGCGACCAAGATCGTGGTGATGAAATCGGGGGTTATACAGCAGATCGGCTCGCCCGACGAAATCTACGGCCGCCCCGCCAACACCTACGTCGCGGGGTTCATTGGCTCGCCGCCAATGAACCTGATCCCGGCTCGCATGCGTCGAAAGGATGGCCGTGTGCTGCTTGAAATCGTGGGCGCTGGCGACAAACCGATCCACCTTGCGATCTCGGGTCCTGCCAATCCATCTGCCGCCCCAGAGGGGACGGCGGTCATTGCGGGTATCCGCCCCGAGGCGATCTTTCTGCCGCACGAGAAAAATCATGAACACACCCAGAAAGTCGATGCGGTGGTCGACCTTGTCGAGCCAACGGGCTCCGACACTTTCGTCACGCTTACCCTTGGCGGCAACAAAGTCATTGCGCGGTGCCATCCGAAATCGGCGCTGAGGGCAGGCCGCGAAACCTTCCTGGTCGATATCGATGGCATCCAGATATTCGACGTCAACACAGGCATGCGCATCGAGCAGGCTGGAGAGGACGCGGGCATGCCACCGATCGACGTGACGCGGTTCGCGACCGGGTAGATCAACCCAGGGCCTTCGAGGCAACACGCCACAACCGACAATGAAAAAGGCGGCAGACGTTTCGGCGCGTCTGAGCCTTCGTGCACCAATCTCTGCCGAACAAGGAGCAACCATAATGAGCATCAAGGGGAAGCGGAAATATTTCGGGCCAGTTCTGCTGAGTGCAGCGGCCATCGCGTCAATGGCAATCAGCATACCGGCCTACTCCGCCGAAAACGAAATCGAGGTCGTCCATCAATGGACCGCCGCGGGCGAAGCTGCGGCAATGAAGGTGTTGAAGGACGCTGTCGACGCGCAGGGTCTCAAGTGGGTGGACTCGCCGATCGCCGGCGCCGGCGGCAAGAACATGACACAGGCGCTGCAGGCGCGCTTCGCGGCCGGCAATCCGCCCGCCGCATCGCAGATGCCAGGTCAGTTCGTCTTGGAATATGCGCAAGCCGGTTCTCTCGGCGATCTGTCGGCAACCGCTGAGAAGGAAGGATGGGAACAGCTCGTCGCTCCCGCTCTGCTCGACTACATGAAGGTCGATGGAAAGATCGTTGCGGTGCCGCTCAACCAGCGGCGCGAGAACATGCTCTGGATCAACAAGAAGGTTCTCGACCGGTTCGGCGGAAAGGTACCGGAAAGCTGGGACGAGTTCCTGACGCTTGCCGAGAAGATCAAGGCGGGTGGGATAATACCGCTGGCGCTGGGTGGTGACGACTGGCAGGAGGGCGAAATCTGGACAGACATCCTGATCGGCCAGGCCGGCGTCGACTTCTACAAGAAGGCAGTGATGGCGACCGACCACGCAGCCATCAAGAGCGACACGACGGTCAAGGTGTTCGACACCTTCCGCAAGGTGCTCGCCTATGCCGACCCCAACCGCGCCGGCACCGACTGGGCGATCGAGACGGGCAAGGTGATCAAGGGCGAAGCCGCAATGCAGTTCCAGGGTGACTGGGCAAATGGCGAGTTCGTCGCCGTCAACATGAAGCCTGGCGTTGACTATCTCTGCACGGCGGCGCCCGGACACGGCCACACGTACGTCTTTCTCACCGACTTCTTTGGCATGTTCAAGCAGCCGAATCCCGAAGCGCAGAGGAAGCAGGAGATTCTCGCCAGCGCGGCGATGTCGATCGAAGTTCAGGAGAACCTGAACCTCAAAGGTGGCTCTATTCCGGCACGCCTCGATGTACCGCGTGACAGGTTCAATGACTGCTCCAAGCAGGCCTTTGCTGACCGTGAGGAAGGCATGAAAGACGGCACGCTCATTCCCTCGTTCGTCGAAAACAATGCGCTGCCGCGCGACATCCGCGCTCCGTACATGGACGTCATTACACAGTTCGCAAATACGCCCGACATGACCTCGCAGCAGGCAGTCGACAAGCTTGTCGAAGGGTTGAATTCCCTCTGACCCTCCTTGGACGCCGCCGGTGCGAAAGCCGGCGGCGTCGCATCCTGCCAACCGGAAAGACGAGATGACCATGGCACGCCATTTGAAGCGAGCAGACGAGAACTTGCGCCCCGCTGTGTTCGAAGGCGAACTGCGCGCGACGGTCGAGGCGATCATCACCGACGTCGCAGAGCATGGTGACGCGGCGGTGCGGGCGCTCTCGGCGAAATTCGACAGCTGGGACCGTGAAGATTTTCGCCTGAGCGAGCAGGAGATCGAGGATTGCCTGTCCCAGCTTTCGATGGGTGAACTCAGCGATATCCGTTTTGCTCAAGCACAGGTGCGCAATTTTGCGGAGAAACAAAGGGCGTGTCTGCTCGACCTTGAGGTCGAAACGCTGCCGGGCGTTTTCCTCGGTCACAAGAACATACCGGTCGAGAATGTTGGCTGCTACGTACCGGGAGGCCGCTACCCATTGCTTGCTTCCGCACATATGTCGATCATCACGGCAAAGGTGGCGGGATGTCCGCGGGTGATCAGTTGCGCGCCGCCCTTTCGAGGCAAGCCGGCGCCGGCGATCGTGGCCGCACAGCATCTGGCGGGCGCCGACGTCATTTATTGTCTGGGTGGCGTGCAAGCCGTTGCGGCGATGGCCCTCGGCACCGAGACGATCGCCTCCGTCGATATGATCGTAGGCCCCGGTAACGCCTTTGTCGCGGAGGCCAAGCGGCAACTCTTCGGGCGGGTCGGCATCGATCTCTTCGCAGGCCCGACCGAGACGCTTTTGATCGCCGACGAAACCGTGGATGGCGAACTTTGCGCGACCGATCTGCTTGGCCAGGCCGAACATGGCGTCGATACCCCGGCGATTCTGATCACGAATTCCGAAAAACTCGCTCGAGACACGCTCAACGAGATCGATCGGTTGCTGGCCATCCTGCCGACGGCGGCGGTCGCGGCCAAGGCGTGGGCCAATCATGGGGAGGTCATTCTGTGCGAGGACGCAGTGGAAATGCTCCAGGTGGCCGACAGGATCGCCAGTGAGCACGTGCAGGTGATGACAAGGGATGACCGCTACTTCCAGGAGAATCTCACCAACTATGGCGCGCTGTTTCTCGGGCCGCGCACGACGGTCGCCTATGGCGACAAGGTGATCGGCACCAACCACACGCTGCCTACGAAGCTTGCGGCGCGCTACACCGGTGGGCTGTGGGTGGGCAAGTTCCTCAAGACCTGCACATTCCAGCGCATCGACACTGACGCTGCTTCCGCGGAAGTCGGAGCCTATTGCTCGCGTCTGTGCATGCTCGAAGGCTTCGTTGGTCACGCGGAACAGGCCAACATCCGTCTTCGGCGCTATGGCGGCTTGAATCTGCCCTATGGGACCGGCGCCCGGCGCTACGCCTAATTCGGAGAGGAAATCCGTTCTCACGCGTGGCGCTACTATTGTTTGGAGGGAGTATGGTCGATTTCATCGTGGTTGGAGGAGGGTCTGCCGGTTGCGTGGTGGCTTCCAGGCTCAGCGAGAATCCCGATGTTTCGGTGCTCTTGCTTGAACAAGGCCCCCGAGACAACAGCCCCTACATCCATATGCCGGTCACCTACTACAAGACCGCACAGGGCAATCTGCTGCAGCGCTTTGAGCAGGTCCGCTGCGAGGCGGACAAGCATCTTGGCGCTCAAACAATGGTCCAGCCCAGGGTTCTTGGTGGAGGCAGTTCCGTCAATGCCATGCTCTACATTCGAGGCGCGCCGGACGACTACGAACGCTGGGTGGAGCAAGGGGCCACGGGTTGGTCCTACAAGGAGGTCTTGCCGTTTTTCAAACGCTCCGAGGACAATGACCGGCTGTCCAACGAAGCTCATGGTGAGGGCGGCCCGCTGGGCGTCTCGGATCCCTGCTATGTCCACCCGCTGAGCCGTTCATGGCTGAAAGCCTGTCAGGAGGCTGGCCTTGCCTTCAATGCGGATTTCAACTCCGGGGAGCAGGCTGGATGTGGTTTCTATCAGCTGACAATTCGCAACGCCCGGCGCTCGAGTGCAGCCGTTGCCTTTCTGAAGCCGGCGCAGAGGCGATCAAATCTGAAGGTGCGAACAGATTGTCGCGTCTTGCGCATCGTCTTCAAACAGGGACGCGCCGTAGGGGTAGAGATAGCCGACGGGCAACGGACGTCGACTATCTATGCCGATCGTGAAGTCATCATATCCGCGGGAGCGATCAACTCACCCCACCTGCTGATGCTTTCCGGCGTCGGTCCCGCGGCGCATTTGCGATCCTGCGGTGTCGACGTGGTGCACGATTTGCCTGGTGTCGGACAAAATCTCTGTGATCATGTCGACATCTATATGACCTATCAACTGTCGGGACCCTACAGCTACGATCGCTACAAAAGCCCTCTGTGGCAGTCTTGGGCAGGCCTGGAGTATCTGCTTTTCCGACGCGGGCCGGTTACGTCGAACGTCATGGATTCGGGGGCGTTCTGGAGCTCGAGCCAATCCACCGATCGGCCGGATATTCAGTACATATTCCTGTGCGGCAGCGGCATAGAATCCGGCGCCCCGGTTCCTGGCGGGTTCGGCTGCACCTTGAACGCGACCCACATCCGACCGAAGTCCAGAGGATGGTTGGGGCTACGAAGTTCCGACCCCGCGCAGCCTCCGCATATCGTGCCCAACTATCTTTCCGAGCCTTCCGATCTCGGTTGCCTGGTCGAGGCAGTTCAACGCGGCCAAGAGATCATGTCCCAGAAGGCGCTCTCAAAATACATCGAACGTGAGCATATGCCGGGCAAGCAACTTATGACGAAAGCCGATTACGAGCAGTACATACGGCAGTATGCGCAGTCGTCCTTGCATCCCAGCGGCACCTGCAGAATGGGGACCGACGACCTCGCCGTCCTGGATCCGGAACTACGCGTCCGCGGCCTCGACGGCCTGCGCGTCATCGACGCTTCAGCGATGCCGTCCGTGGTGTCGGGCAACACGAATGCTCCGACAATAATGATCGGGGAACGAGGGGCGGACTTTATCTTGCGCTCATTGACCTGACACGCCGGTTGCTGCGCCTTTCTGCCACCATTCCATGAAGGCGGCGCGCCGGGAAACTTGATCTTTCGGATTCAAAAAAGGAGACAGACATGAACAATCAGACGAAGGGCCTCCCTGGACTGGCAGGGATCGATCACGCCGGTTTGGTGGTGCCGAACATGCAAGAGGCGATCGCCTTCTTTCGAGACATCATCGGATGCGAATTCATCTACTCCGGCGGATCGTTGAAGGACGACACCGGGAATTTCATGCAAGACAAAATGAATATCCACCCGCGCGCACACATGAAAGAGGTCGTCTTCATGCGCTGTGGCAATGGGAGCAACATTGAACTTTTCGATTTCGAGGCCCCTGATCAAAAGACAGTATTCCCCCGAAACAGCGACATTGGCGGCTATCATCTGTGCTTTTATGTGGATGATATCAACGCAGCCAGCGAACATCTCCGCAGCCATGGGGTTAAAGTCTACGACAAACCGGAGTTCGAAAAACACGGTCCCGGAGCGGGCGAGTCGTGGGTCTATTTCGAAGCGCCATGGGGCCTTCAAATGGAACTTATCAGCTATCCATCCGGCAAGGCCTATGAGGCAAATGCAGGAATGCGGCTGTGGAACCCGACACAATCTAGCCACTAGGTCCACCGCTATCTATCCGCCACCCCGATCCAAATCGGGTTCGATTGCCTCACAAGGCGAAGTGCGCTCCGTAGTCCGGACAGCCCGGCTGCGGGGCGCATTTGTGTGTGCAGATGGGCGGGCGCAGAAGAACTGGGCGGCGACGAGTGCCCTCCGACTTGTCCACAAACTACTCCACGACCCAATCGCGGATTCAGTCAGTCAGATGGCTTGGATTGGGCGCACCCGAGCAAGTGTCGCCTTCAGACAAACGGGTCCGCGTCGACCCGTCGCCCCAGCATGAAGCAGTCGGAGACCAGTTGTAGCGGCGTTGAATCTACATCCGATTTCCCGGACTTCAACAGCTCGGCGAAATGGGCATAGATGCCTTCGTATTCCTGGGACGATGAACCGGCGAGAGTAACCTCGCCATTAACACGGAGTTGCGTCCCGCCGTTGCTCAGCTGAAGAGTCGTGCCTTCGTTGGTTTCGACGTCTATGTCCCAGGATGGTTCACCGGTTTGTTGCCAGTCGAGTTCGGCGGTCAAATCGGTGTCAATCCCAATGGGCGACTTGAAGCGAATGGAGGCAGCAATGGGTGTTGCCTTGTTCGACGGGATCATCAGGAGCGCATCGGCTACAAGGATCGGAACCGGCATGATTTTCGAGATGATGGAGAATGCGTTGATGCCAGGATCAAACACGCCGAACCCGCCTGGCTCCCAGATCCATTCTTGACCAGGGTGCCAGTAGCGGACGTCCTCCTTCCACGACACATGCAGACGGCGGACCGTCAAACCAGCAAGGAGGCGTTTTGCCTCGTCGACCGCCGCGTTGTGTTGCGAATGCCATGCTGTGAAGACAATGCGTTTGTGGGCGGCAGCATGGGCCAGCAGTGCCTCCAGTTCACCGATTGTCGATGTCGGCGGCCTCTCGAGAAGAAGATGAAATCCGGCGTCGATTGCTCGGTGTGCGATATCGAAGCGCGGTTTCGGAGGCATACACAGCGTGACGGCATCGAGTTTGATCCCGCTTGCGACGAGTTCCGAAAAAGTCTTGAAGGTTTTCACATTTCCGTAAGAGCCGCGCGAACTGACTACCGCTGCGAGGTTGAAGTCAGCGTTCTTGGCAGCTACCGGCAGATGCTGATCCTGTGCGATCTTGCCCAGGCCTACAACGCAAATTTGAATTGTCACAAATCCTCCTTCCAAATGGCCGAGTTTTTCGTCGCCATCGTTTGCACCGCTGTTAAGGAATGCCAGATTGGAGGCTGATTGGCTCGCTCTTGCCGTTTCAACGAAACACCTCGTCCAGTCAGTGAGTGGGGCGTGGCGTCGGGTCGAACCCGTCGAGCCTTTTCTCAAGCTCAGACCGCCAGACCTGCGGCCAGAAGCACGTTTCGTGTCGATTCCGCAGACTTGCGCGCCACGTCCTCGACGCTCATTGACGTGAGCGTAGGCGAAAACACCTCGGGTCCGACCTGGTTGAGGCCGCCTGTGTCCGCCAGGATTCGCAGGATTTCGGCATTCGGGAATTCACCGTCGCCAGGAAACTGGCGGTCGTAGCAATTGTCTTTGATCGTCACCCCCTTCGGCAGCGCCAGAGGGCCATCGTTGACCTGCACGCAATGGATCATGTCGCCGGGGATCGTCTTGAGGAGCCCAATGTCGGAGCCTCCGCGCACGAAATGCCACACGTCGAACACCAGCCCGCCATTCGACGCGCCGGAATCACGGACGACATTCCATGCCATTTCCAGCGTTGGAACGCCCCACAGCGGGATGAATTCGAGATCACACTTCAGGCCATGCGCAGCCGCGCGGGCGCAGATCGCCACATAGTGCTCCGTGATCTCGTCTGTCGACATTGCATTCAACGGAAAGGTGGCGTTCAGGCTCGCATGGGTGCAGCCGAGCGCGTCGGTCAGGCGAAAAAACTGGTCCGGTGGCGTGTTAACTGTGGCGATGTAGGCCTCGTCCATATTATCCGGGCGCCAGATCCGCGGCCAGGTGTTCAACGGGTCGAGCCGGGTGATGCGCACACCATGATCCGCGGCCTCCGCGACGATGTCCGATGCCGGTTTGCCGCCCTCGATCAGTCTCTCGACGTCACGCGGCATGAGCGACAGCTCCTTGAAGCCGGCAAGTTGCGTCGCCCGGAATTTGTCCGTTAAAGACAGATGCGCTACGTTCGAGAACGGCATCATGTAGGAATTGACGGTTCTCGACATATGCGGCTCCGGCACGTCTGCGATGGTGCTTACCATCTGCACCCACCAACTGGCGTGGACGCGCGCGGCTGACAGGCATCGACGGCAGCTGACTTCACCCGCAAGCAGCGCTCAGCGCAATTTCGCAGGCGGCATGACACTTGAGCACTCTGACGCACTTCGCTTGAGCGGTGACGGTCAATCTCAAATGGAGTCTATCGTCGACGTTCCGGATGTAAGATAGGTGATCACTTCCTTGGGTATCGAAGCGTCGCTCGGTGAAAGCACCGTGGCACGGCGCAGGTCGCCTTTCCGAGTCTTCCGGTCTCCCACAAAATGCATGGCCACCTTTTGCGCAACCGGCTGTCGCACCATGCTCGCCGCGATTCCGCTGGTTACCCCGAACATGAACTTCTTCGAATTTCGGTCGATTGAGGCGAGATTGCTGAATGTCATCTCGTTACGTTGGATGGTCTCGAAATCGATTGAGAACAGGCGATTGGAAATATAGAAACTGAATCCGTGGTATTTGAAAATATAGTCAATCTTATTAGAGCCATCGAGGTTCGGGAACCGTTCAACGTAGCTATGCATCAATATCCCGTCTTTCGAATAGAGATAAAATATTGACCTGAGTATCTGACCTTTGTAGATCGAGGAGTAGTGGTAGCGTTCGTAGGCCCCAAGAAAGTCTGCCGCGTCTGTCGCATTCGCGGACAGTATTTCCGTGATAAACATCATCATCTTAGGCGATTTTTGTATCCGCTTGAACAGATGGAAGTGGTTTCCCTCGACAAGCGATTGAAAGTCATGCGGATTGTATGTCATGACATCGACGCTCAATCCGAAGAAATTCGCGATCAAGCGGAGATTCTTCTGCGACGGCGCGTGAGTTCCGGCGAGATACTTATTGAATTGCTGACGATTGATGCCCAACTTTCGGCATGCTTCCGATACGGTGCCGTGCTGCTCGCATAGAGTTTTAAGATTATCGGCTAGGTTCGCCTGCTGGTTCATCGCGGTTCTCCTGCTGCGCTCTGCGCTGAGCGTTGGCAGCGATATGCCCTCTATTTTGAAGCTTGGTTGCCGCGAATTGACGCTAGATTACACCGCAGTCGCGTCAGTTTGAATAGCGCACGGTTAGTTGGTGTGACAAAAAGTGGAGGTCGTGTATCACGTCCCGTGTGGCCTCCCGCAGCCTGTGTCGTCCGTGACCTCGCCATTCCATTCGCCGCCGACAACGTCGGACTCGGCGGTGGTGATGGGGCAATCTACCCGTTTTGAGTGTCGGATAATCTGCAGTCTGGAATTGTCAGCGCATATCCAGATCCAGCGTGCTGATCGCGACCAGCCGGGTCGTAGACGATGTCGGTGCGGCCCACTGGTCCGCGAATGTTTCCCTCCAGGAAATGGTCGAAGTTTGGATCAGCGAGCAGCATGGTAACCTGTTCGGCGATGTAGGCCCGGATCTCCGGCTCGCCGTTTGCGATTTCCTCGACGATCTCCTCCCGCCCGTCGACCAAAAGCAGAATGTCCTCGGCATCGCGGCTGGCGATGAGATCGCCTTGGCCGCGTCCGCGGTATGCCTCCAACTTGGTCGCGACAAACAGCTGCGGCTCGGCATGCCGCTAGCAACCGCAGTCCTCGAGTCTCGTCCTCAGTCCCGGGACAGTGGACAAGCGCGGATCGATCCCGCGCACCACAACGGGTTAATACTCCGAGGTGCTGGAGGAGCCCGGTCTCCAAAGCCAGATCAGCGTCGCTCCGCGTGCCAAGGCGGGCGGCTGCAAACCACCCACCGACTTGCACGCTCCAACCCTCATTGGCGACTCCGCCAGTGAGCCGCTCCAGGCGTCCCAACCAAGACGCACGTGTTGAACCTGCTGCACCGCCTGGTTGACGGCAAAGCCATCACGCCGCCGACCATCGATGCGCCCCAAGCCCTGATGCTGACCAATGAGCCAAAGGTCAATGTCGAGCGCTATGACGCTCTGCGCAAAGCCTCGGAGGCCCGCCTTGCGCCATAACCCCGCCGCCGGCGCGATCATCATCATGCTCAAGAGCCTTAAGATGCACGGCATGGCCCAGGCCGTAGGCGAGTTGACCGAGCAAGGTGCTCCGGCCTTCGAGGCTGCCATCCCGATCCTGTCGCAACTGCTCAAGGCCGAGACGGCGGAGCGTGAGGTTCGATCGACAGCCTACCAGCTCAAGACCGCCCGCTTCCCGACCTATCGCGACCTCAATGGCTTCGACTTCTCCAGCAGCGAGATCAATGAGACCCTGGTGCGCCAGCTTCATCGCTGCGACTTCCTCAAGGAAGCCAATGACATCGTTCTGGTCGGTGGCCCTGGTACCGGCAAGACCCATGTCGCCACCGCCATCGGGGTGCAGGCCATCGAGCATCATCAGAAACGCGTCCGCTTCTTCTCGACCATCGAGCTGGTCAATGCGCTCGAGCAGGAGAAAATGCAGGGGCGAGCTGGTCAGATTGCCGGCCGCCTGGCTCACTGTGATCTGGTCATCCTCGATGAGCTCGGCTACCTGCCGTTCAGTGCCTCAGGCGGCGCCTTGCTCTTCCACCTGCTCAGCAGGGTTTACGAGCATACCAGCGTGGTCATCACCACCAATCTCAGCTTCAGTGAATGGGCCAGCGTCTTCAGCGATGCCAAGATGACGACGGCGCTGCTCGACCGGCTCACCCATCATTGCCACATCCTCGAGACCGGAAACGACAGCTTCCGCTTCAAGAACAGCTCGGCCCATGCGCCGCCAAAACCGAAGGAGAAACCCAGACCCTTGACCACCACATTTGACCAAGAACACAATTAAGAGGCGGGTCACTTCTCGGCGGAAATCAACAGGCATACACAAGTATGATGCCACGAACCACTCGTAGAATGGTGCCAAATCATCGTCTGGCCGATGCTCTCCCTATCAACCGGCCGCACCGGCGGGTTCGCGACAGTGGAGAGCAAAATGAGCATTTTTCAGGTCACCGACGGCACGGCAATTTCCTACACCGACTGGGGCACGGGTCAGCCGATCCTGTTCTCGCATGGCTGGCCGCTGGCCGGCGACGCGTGGGCGCCGCAAATGCTGTTCTTTGCTTCGCAGGGCTACCGCGTGATCGCCCATGACCGCCGCGGCCACGGCAAATCGGGCCAGCCATGGGCCGGCAACAACATGGACCAGTATGCCGATGATCTGGCCGAGCTGATCGAGGCGCTCGATCTCAAGGACATGATCATGGTCGGGCACTCGACCGGCGGCGGCGAGATCGCCCATTACGTTGGCCGGCACGGCACGGCACGGGTCGCCAAGATGGTGCTGGTTGGTGCCGTGCCGCCCTTGATGCTCAAGACCGAAGCCAATCCCGAGGGTACGCCGATTGAGGCGTTCGACGGACTCCGCAAGGGAACGGCCACCGACCGGTCGCAGTTCTTCAAGGACCTGTCGATGCCGTTCTACGGCTTCAACAAGGAAGACGCCAAGGTCAACCAGGGTCTGCGCGACACCTTCTGGCGGCTGGGCATGCAGGGCAGCATCAAGGCCGAGTATGACTGCATCCGCGAATTCTCCGAGGTCGACTACACCGAGGACCTCAAGAAGATCGACAAGCCCACGCTGGTCGTGCACGGCGATGCTGACCAGATCGTGCCGATTGCAGCGGCCGGCCTCAAGACGGCCAAGATCGTCAAGGGCGCCGAGCTCAAGATCTATCCCGGCGCGCCGCATGGTCTGGCCGAAACGGAGGCCGAAAAATTCAATGCTGACGTGCTCGCCTTCATCAGGGCCTGATCAGCGCCCGGGGCCACGCAGCCGCTGTGTGGCCCACTTTCTTTCGGCCCCAGGAGAGACTCCCATGTCCAGCCATTGCACGCATGTACAGACCATACGCGAGGTGACGCCCGGTAGCCGCGGCTGCGAGGAGTGTCTTCGGACCGGGCAGCGCTGGCTGCACCTGCGCATCTGTCGCACCTGCGGCCATATCGGTTGCTGCGATCAGTCGCCCGGACGCCATGCCACCGCCCATTTCCACCATACCGGTCACCCGATCATCGAAGGCTATGATCCGCCCGAGGGCTGGGGCTGGTGCTATGTCGACGAGATGATGATCGATCTGCCTTCCCAGACGCCGCAGCTGGGGCCAATCCCCCGCTACTACTGAATTATTGCCAAGAGGGTTTGGGCCATGGCTACCAGCGAGACCACTGAGGATCGACGCTTTCCCACCCTGACGGCTGATCAACTCGCTGTGGTCGAGCGGCGGAGCGGCGGTGCCCCTGCAACATTGACGCCAGGTGCCCTGGCCTATGCAGTGGGCGCGACAGACGCGCCTGCTTGGTTCATCGTCGCCGGCACGATGGACATTTTTTCCCATGCGGGCCTCGACGATGAGCGCCTGATCCAGACGCTTGGCCCCGGGCAGTTCAGCGGGGAAATCAACCAGCTGACGGGGCAGCCGACGCTGGCCGGCGGCCGCGCCGGTGCGCAGGGGTGTCAGGCGGTGCTATTGACGGCGGCGCAGGTGCGGGCGCTGGTGATCGGTTCGGCCGATATTGGCGAAATGGTGATGCGTGCGTTCATGCTTCGGCGGGCTGCGCTGATCGACGCCGGCAGCGGGGGACCGATCCTCATCGGTGTTCCCAATAGTCCGGACATGGTGCGCCTGCGTGGCTTTCTGGCCCGCAACGGCTTTCCCCATGTCGTGCTGGACGTATCAGTTGATGAGAGGGCTCGGACCTTCGTTGCGCAGATGCAGCCCGGCGGGGCCACTCTGCCGCTGGTGGTCTGCGCTGACGGCAGCACGCTGCGCTGTCCGGACGACGCTGCGCTGGCGCATTGCATCGGCATATCGCCGACCATCGACACGGACGTCGTCTATGACACAGCCATCATCGGTGCTGGTCCCTCGGGACTGGCGGCGGCGGTCTATGCCGCGTCAGAAGGGCTCAGCGTAGTCGTGCTGGAGGCCAATGCCATTGGTGGGCAGGCCGGCGCATCGGCCCGAATCGAAAACTATCTCGGCTTTCCCAGTGGCATTTCCGGCCAGGCGCTGGCCGGGCGCGCCTTCAGCCAGGCGCTCAAATTTGGCACGAAAATAGCGCTGGCGCAGTCGGTGACCGCCCTGAAGTCTCTGACGGATGAGCGCCTGACCGCCCTGACGTTGTCTGACGGGCAGGTCATCCGGGCCCGGACCACGGTGGTGGCCTCCGGGGCGCGCTATCGCCATCCACCGCTTGCCAATCTCAAGACCTTTGAGGGGCGCGGCATCGCCTACTGGGCGTCCCCCATTGAAGCCAGGCTGTGCGAGGGCGAGGAGATTGCGCTGGTTGGCGGCGGCAATTCCGCTGGCCAGGCTGTGGCCTTTCTGGCGCCGCGGGTGAAAAAGCTGCATCTGGTGATCCGCCGGCCCGATCTGACGGCCACCATGTCGCGCTATCTGATCGACCGCATCGCATCGCTGCCCAATGTGGTGCTGCATGCCAGCTCCGAGGTGTCGGCGCTGGAGGGCGATGAGGTCGCCGGGCTCGATGCAGTGGTCCTGCGCCATCGGGAGAGTGCGCAGGACAGCAGGCTGGCGCTGCGACACCTGTTCCTGTTCATCGGCGCCGATCCCAACACTAGCTGGATGGACGGCTGTGTCGAAACGGACAGCCACGGGTTCATTGTGACGGGTGCGGGTATGGCTGCCATCCCGCCGCCGGCCGGTCGTTTGCCGCTGGAGACCTCCATGTCGGGCGTGTTTGCCATAGGCGACGTGCGGGCAGGCTCCACCAAGCGCATTGCTGCGGCGGTCGGCGAAGGGGCTGCCGTAATCGCCCAGATCCATGCCGCGCTGGCTGCCCGCTCTTCTGCCCCTTGATGGGTCAAAAGCCGTCCGGCCTAACCGATGCTCGGCAGGCCTTGCGGCCGGGCGACCCTCCTGCCACGGCGGGCGACCCATACCTGCGTATGGGGCAATCAAACTAAGACACGTCCGGGCCGCCTACACGTATGACAGACCCCACGATGGTGTCCATGCGATCCTCGTAGTCATCGAGAGGACGGTATGTCGGGGCGGAGTTCATCGCCGCCGACGCGGGCTGATCGCGGGTACGCATTGCACCAGACCGTCCCTTCAACCCTTGAAGACAGGAGATGAAAATGGACGACATATCCACCTCAACCGCCAGCAGCATTGTTTCCGACAAACCCCGCAACGGCCGGATCTGGTTGGCTACGCTGGGCTTGGCCCTGCTCGTCGCCGGTCTGCTGGCCAGCGCAAGCCTGATGCTCGCAACCGTCTTTTCGATCATCTATATTGCCGCAATGATGATCATTGCCGGTCTTGCGCAGGTGGGCTTTGCCTTCACCGCCCCGGGCTGGCAGGCCAAGATCCTTTGGACGTTTGGCGGCGTGCTCTACACCGTCGCGGGCGTTTTGGCATTTACCAACCCGCTGCTGGCCAGTGCCGGGTTGACGTTGCTGATCGGCGTGTTGCTGGTGATTGGCGGCGCATCCCGCATCGGCTCGGCCGCGCTTGAACACAAAGGCAGTCCTTCCTGGTCGCTCGCTGCCATGGGAACGGTGACCGCCTTGGCTGGTCTGGCGGTCCTTCTGGCATGGCCCGGGGTCAGCCTGTGGCTTCTGGGCGCCATCCTGAGTGTGGACCTGATCTTCCAAGGGCTCAGCGCGCTGGGCATGGCCTGGGCGCTGCGCCAGCGCTAGGCAAGTGCTGCCAGTATCGCAGAAAGGGTCGCCCCATGTCGGGCGGCCATTTTTGCAGTGGAACACGCGTCAGAGGGAAGCCGACCTCACGCCGCAAGGGCGGTTTCGATGCAGTCGATCAGCATCTGGCCCTCGAAGGGCTTGCCCAGGAAGCCAATGGCGCCGGCGGCCATGACCCGTTCGCGGATACGCTCGTCGGGGAAGGCCGTTATGAAGATGACAGGCGTTGCATTGCCCCGGTCGCGCAGGATCTGGGATAGTTCCACGCCGCCGATCCCATCCATCTGGACATCAGTTATCAGGCAGTTGACATCGGACGTGCCGAGCGCGGCAAGATAGTCCTCTGCCGAGGCAAAGGTGGTGGCGTGCATGCCCAGCGAGCGGATCAGGCTGGATGTTGCCTGACGCACCGAAGGGTCATCGTCGACAATGGCAATGGTCTTGACGTGTGACATTGAAATTCCTCGCGCAGCATACTGGAGCGCGCTGCGCTAATGCCATCCAAATGCGCCCACCGGGGCACCAATTCAATCATACACAGGTTTAGTGTGTGTCGTCGGCGCTACCCTGACGGGCGCAGGGCCTCGCCCATCTTGACCAGCTCGGCAAGCGAACGCGCGGCCATCTTTTCCATGACATGACCCCGGTGGATCTTGACGGTAATCTCGCTGACGCCCAGTTCGCCGGCGACCTGCTTGTTCATCAGGCCGGTGGTGACCAGATCCATCACCTCGCGCTCGCGCGGGGTGAGGGTGGCGTGGCGCGCCCGGAGGGAGGCCAGTTGGGCATCGCCGGCACGGCGCTCACGATCAAGCGCTAGGGCCGCCGAAACTGCATCGAGCATGTCCTGATCGCGGAAGGGCTTGGTCAGGAAGTCGAGGGCGCCCGCTTTCATTGCCTTGACCGACATGGGAACGTCGCCATGGCCGGTCATGAACACGATAGGGATGGCGTTGCCCATCTGGGCCAGTTGGGTCTGGAACTCGAGGCCACTGACGCCGGGCAGGCGGATATCGAGCACCAGGCAGCTTTCCGAGATGACCGGGCCCCGTGCCAGGAAGTCGTTTGGCGAGGCAAACTGCTCTACCCGCATGCCCACCGAGCGGAACAGGCTATCGAGGGCATCGCGGAGCGAGGCGTCATCATCAACGACGAAGACCGTGGGTGCGACAGCCGTCATAGTTGTGTCTCCGTATGTGCAGGTAGATTGAACTCGAACGCAGCGCCGCCCTCTGCAAGCAAGTGGGCCCGCAGGTTGCCGCCATGGGCCTCCACGATCGAGCGGCAGATCGGCAAGCCCATGCCCATGCCTTCGTCCTTGGTGGTGAAAAAGGGCGTGAAGAGCTTTGCGGCGGCATCGCTGCTGAACCCCGGGCCGGTGTCGGTGATTTCAACGGACAATCCAGTGTCCGTGGGTCTCGAACGGATGGTCAGATCGCGCTGGGTGGTGCCTGTCGCGGCCATGGCCTGGATGGCGTTGACGATCAGGTTGATCAGCACCTGCTGCAATTGCACGCGATCGCCCAACGCCGGTGGCAACCCGTCCGCCAAGGCCAACTTGAGGCTGACCTGGTGGCCGGCGATCTCGCGCTGCACCACTCCCAGCGTGTCGTGCACCAGCTCGTTGACATCGACCGGCGCGGCCTGTGGCACGGCTTTGCTGGCGAGCGCGCGCAGACGCTTGATCACTTCGCTGGCGCGGCGCGCATCGGCGATCATGCGTTCGATGGCGGCGGAAACCTCGGCAAGATCAGGCTCGGGCCGCCGCAGCCAGCGCAGTCCGGCTTCGCCATTGGTCACCACGCCCGCCAGCGGCTGGTTCACCTCATGGGCAATCGAAACGGTCAGTTCGCCCAGGGTCGCCACGCGCGACACGTGCGCCAGCTCGGCCTGCGCCTGGTGCAGATCGTTCTCGGCCTGATGCCTGGCTGTGACGTCCATGAAGCTGACCAATACCCTGTCGAGCGCCGGACGGTCTGTTGGCATGGCCACGGTATACAGAACATTGAGCCGCTTGCCGTCGACGGTATCGAACACGCTTTCGGTCTCGAAACTGGATTGTTCCGACCAGATGGCCTCGAGAAGTCGCCAGGTCGATGGCGCTATCTCGGGCGGAATCAGCGACGGCAGGCGCTGGGCAAATACTGCCAGGGTGGGGGCGCGGAACATAGTCAGCGTCCGGTCGTTGGCATTGATCAGCCGCATCAGGCCAGTGACCTCGCCAACTAGATCGGGCCTTTCGCGCGCGATGGCCGCGACGCTGGTGAAGCCTTCGGCCCGCAGGGCCTCCAGTCGCGCCTTGAGGGGCGAAAAGTCCATCTCGAGAATGGCCACGCCGGCCGCCCGGAAGATCGAGCGATAGCGCTGTTCGCTGTCGGCGATCACCGTGATGGTCGAGGCCAGCCGCAGCGCCAGAAAGGTTGTGACGCCGATGGCCGCCAGGCTGAACAGCCCACGTGCTGTGGCGCCGGCCTCGAAATCGGCACTGTGGGTAATGGCAAAGCTGAGGATGGTCAGGCCCATGCAGCCGGCTCCGACCAGCAGGGTACCGCGCCGGTTGGTGAAGTTGAGCGACAGCAGGACGACGGCCACATAGAGCACGGCGACGGCGATATTGAGCGGTGTCAGCGTATCGAAGATGAAGATGCCTGTGGCCAGAACGATAGCCGCGAGAAAGGCATAGCGTGACATGGTGCCCCCAGCCGGAACATATGGCCGAGACATATCATAGGCTTCCGGCGTGGGGACGCGTTTTTGCGGTGACCACAAGAATTTCGCGGGCCACCAGCGCGCAGAGCGCCAGCGCCGCAAGGCCAAGGCAGGCGAGACCAGCGACGCGATGGGCGAGAGCGCCTGCGATGATGCCGGCGAGAAACCCCAGCATCACACTGCCGGTCTGCAGCAGCCTGACTGTGGGCCGGCGGCTGCGGCAGCTGTCGACAAGCTCAATCGCCATCTGGGTGGTATTGCTGGTCATGACATTGGTAGAGGCCGAGCTAGGGAGCAGCAGCCGCACGGTCGCGCTCTGGATGCCCATCGCCGCCAGACCAAACAGGGCCGGCCCGGCCGTGATGGGGTCCGCGCCGTCGTGCAGGCTCGCAATGGTGAGGCCGCACAGGAGCGCGGCCTCAAGGCCGAGCGAGCCGACCATCGCCAGGTGCTGACACGGTCCGAATAGTCGAACGATGGCGGTGGTCACCATGCCAGCGAGGAGGAAAACGGGGATGGCGAGCACCTTGACGCCCAGACCGTCACCGTCGCCGAACAGGCCTGATCCAGCCACGACGTAGCTGCCTGTCACCTGGGCGACGAAGAAGCCCGCGAATGCCAGAAAGGTGCAGACATCGACATAGCCGGCGACGAGCGCCAGCATCACCGATAGTCCCGTGTCGCTGCGTTGCGCAGGGCTGGCGTCGTTGTTGGTCAGCATCAACATGCTCCTGGGCGCGCAGCGCCCCGCTCGGAAATAGCTGGCCAGAACCTAGCCGCAGCGACCGCAAGCCGTCGCCCTATACGCACGTATGAGCCGGCCAAACCAGCGTCCGATAGTGCGCTGAGTGGGGCCGCCGTAATTTGTGGCCATCGGGTTTGAAACCAGCAGGGGATGAGACGATGACCATGACCAAGAGCACCAGCCGCCACGTTGCAACACTATCGGGCCAGTCCCGGTTCGACGGCCCGATGGGTTCGATAACCCATGTAGATGCAGGCGATTTGCCGATCATGCGAGGCCTGTCGATCCGTGGGTTGCGCCTGGCTCCAAACGGGGTGCGCGAGCCGCACTGGCACGCCAATGCGCACGAATTGGGTTATTGCCTGCGCGGCGAGGCACTCATCACCATCGCCGCCAACCACGCCCAGCGTGAGAGTTTTGTGGTTGGCCAGGGCGAGATGTTCTTCGTGCCCAGCGGGGCGATGCACAGTATCGAAAACATCGGCAGCGAACCTGCCGAGTTCGTCCTCGCTTTTTCCCATGAACATCCCGAAGACTTCGGCCTAAAGGCCGCCTTCGGCGCCATGAGCAATGCGGTTCTGGGCAATACCTATGACCTGCCCAGCGCTGCCTTCGAGGACTTTGATCGCCAGCAGGCTGACCTTGAGATCGTTGCTGTGCAGGGCCACACCCTGGTCGAGGGCCAGGCGCGCCATGTCAATGCTTACAAGTATAGCGTTGAGGCCACGCCGCCGCAGATCGATTTCCCGGCCGGCACCGCCCACACGACCAAGGCCGCCCTCTGGCCAGCGCTGCGCGACATTGCCATGTTCTCGGTACGGATAACCGATCGGGGCGCGCGCGAGCCGCACTGGCATCCTGAGACCGCCGAAATGGGTTATGTCGCGGCGGGCACCGCCCGCATGACCATTCTGGATCCGGATGGAAAGATCGATACCTACACGGTGACGCAGGGCGACGTGTATTTCATCCCGCCGGCCTATCCCCACCACATCGAAAACATCGGAGCGGGCACGTTCCACGCCCTGATCTTCTTTGACCAGGTATCGCCCGGGGACGTCGGCTACCGGTCGCTGATCAATGTGTTTCCGCGCAGCGTGCTGGCGCAGTCCTTTGGCATTGCGGAAGACCAGTTGCCGCATTTTCCCTACACCGAGATCGACCCGCTCCTCGTGCCGCGCACCAATCCCATCGACCCCGTGATCTAGCCGCCGTTCCCCTTTCAAACGCCTACCCAACCAGAAGGAATTCAACATGAGCAACCTGACCGCACCCCTGCTTACCCCCACCGACCTGGGCAATGGCGCCAGCCATGATATTTCGGCCGCCCTGACGGGCCTGCTGGCCGATACGTTCGCGCTCTATCTCAAGACCAAGAACTTCCATTGGCATATGTCTGGGCCACATTTCCGCGATTATCACCTAATGCTCGACGAGCAGGGCGACCAAATCTTTGCCATGACCGATGTGATCGCTGAGCGGGCCCGCAAGCTCGGTGGCACCACCCTGCGTTCGATCGGCCAGATTGCCCGCACACAGCGTATTGCCGACAATGATGCCGCCTTCGTTACCCCCGGCGACATGCTGGCCGAACTGGCCAGCGACAACCAGCAGCTGCTCGTGATCCTGCGGGCCTGCCACGGTGCTGCCGATGAGTACAAGGATGTTGCGACCACCAGCCTGATCGAAGTTTGGATCGACGAAACCGAGCGCCGCGTGTGGTTCCTCTACGAATCCAACCGTCGCGCCTGAGTTTGCACGGTGGTGCCGGCCAGTCCGGCGCCACTGCCCCTTGAGAGCCTGACCTTTCACCACGCCGCCGCTATGCGCGGCCACCGAGCCGGAACGATTTGCCATGAGCAGGAATGTTGCTGAACTGATGGTCGAGACACTGGCCGCCGCCGGCGTGAAACGGATCTATGGCGTGGTTGGCGACAGTCTGAACGGGTTTACCGATGCCTTGCGGACCCATGACGAGATCGAATGGATCCACGTTCGGCATGAAGAGGTTGCCGCCTTTGCCTCCGCAGGGGAGTCCCAGGTTACCGGGGAACTCGCAGTGTGTGCGGGGTCATGCGGCCCGGGCAATCTGCATCTGATCAATGGTCTGTTTGATGCCCATCGCAGCCGCACGCCGGTTCTCGCGATCGCGGCGCAGATTCCGACCGCTGAAATCGGTAGCGGGTATTTCCAGGAAACACATCCGCAGAACCTTTTCGCCGAATGCAGCCACTATTGCGAACTGGTGTCTGATCCGAGCCAGCTGCCATATGTGCTCGAAAATGCCATTCGCGCTGCCGTGGGCATGCGCGGCGTTGCCGTCGTGGTCATTCCCGGCGACGTCGCCCTGCGCGACGCCCCGCCTCGCGCTGTCGCCAGCCGGCAAAGTCTGCTGCCGTCTCTGCCCCAGGTTTACCCGGCCGATGCCGACATCGAGGCGCTGGCGCAACTGATCGGCGAGGCGCGCAAGGTGACACTGTTCGGCGGTCGCGGTTGTGCCGGCGCCCATGCGCCGCTGATGGCGCTGGCCGAGGCCCTGAAAGCGCCAATCGTCCATGCCCTGGGCGGCAAGGAATATGTCGAATACGACAATCCCCATGACGTGGGAATGACCGGGTTCATCGGCTTTGCCTCGGGCTATGAGGCCATGCACGACTGCGACCTGCTGGTCATGCTGGGGACCGACTTCCCCTACAAGCAATTCCTGCCGTCTACATGCAAAATAGCCCAGGTCGATATTCGACCCGAGAACCTGGGGCGCCGGGTACGTCTCGACGTCGGCGTGGTCGGCGATGTGGGGCTGACGATTGCCGCGCTCTTGCCCCATGTGCCGGCGCGCACAGACCGGGCCCATCTGGATAAATCGCTCAAGCGCTACGCCGCTTCACGCAAGGGGCTCGATGATCTGGCCGCGGGCACCGCAGGGCGCGGGCCGATCCATCCGCAATATCTGACCAAGGTGGTCAGTGACCTGGCAGCCGAGGATGCCGTGTTCACCTTCGATGTCGGCACGCCCACCATCTGGGTGGCCCGCTATCTCGAGATGAATGGCCGGCGCCGGCTGGTAGGTTCGCTGGCACATGGTTCGATGGCCAATGCCATGCCGCAAGCCATCGGCATCCAGGCGGCGCAGCCCGGCCGCCAGGTGGTCGCGCTCGCCGGCGACGGTGGCTTCTCGATGCTGATGGGCGACCTGATCACGCTGCGCCAGCAGAATCTGCCGGTCAAGATCATCATCCTCAACAATGGCGTACTGGGCTTTGTCGCCATGGAAATGAAAGCGGGCGGGTTTCTCGAAACCGGTGTGTCGCTGGATAATCCCGACTTTGCCGCCATGGCACGGGCCATGGGCATCCATGCCATCCGCGTCGAGGATTCGGGCGAGTTGCCCGGTGCAGTCGCCGACATTCTGGCCCATGACGGACCGGCCCTGCTTGATGTCGTCAGCGCCACACAGGAGCTGTCCATGCCGCCCACGATCACCAGCGCCGAAATGAAGGGCTTCGGCCTGTGGATGATCCGCGCCGTGATGAGCGGTCGCGGCGATGAGGTGATCGATCTCGCCGCGACCAATCTGCTGCCCCGCTAGGAAATGACCTCTTCTGAAGAGAAGTCCGCTGCGGGCCTATCGGACATGGGCTTCGTCCTTAATCACCCCGAGGTCTTTTTGCCTCGCCCTGTGGGTATTTGGAAGCTACAGGCAAGCAGGCGCGAGCGAAGATCGGTATCAGACTCAACTATCGGCATGTCCGAAATATGCTACAATTTTCGGACACTCCGCGGCGCCCAAAACTCCAAAATTGGAACTCGCATTTTCGCATTGAAGTATATGGCCCGATGGCCCGCGCTCTGGACTATCCGAGAGCATCGAATGCCTCCTTCCGCAGGGGGCACGACATCATCCCGGTTGACTCTTAACCAAGACGAGAACAAATGTAGAACATATCACGGGCTTTCCGCGTTTCAAGGGTCAGATGAGTGTATCGGCGCCCCCTGCTGTCATTTCCGAGCTTCGAGAACGAATCGCGCGTCTCGAAGGTGGAAATGCGCGCGCGCGTACGGTTTTGCCGTTCGGAGTGGCCGCGATCGACAGGGTTCTGCCGGGAGGGGGACTGGCTTTTGGCGGTCTGCACGAGGTCGCAGGCGGTGGCAATGGCGCCGTCGATGGCGCGGCCGCTGCACTCTTCGCTGCCGGTATTGCCGCGCGCACGGTCGGCAAGGTGCTGTGGTGCGTTACCCGGCCCGATCTTTTTGCGCCGGCAATCGAACAGGCCGGTCTTCCTCCAGGGCGGGTAATCTATGTCGAAGCCGGCGACGAAAAATCCATTCTCGCCTGTTTCGAAGAGGGTCTTCGCGGAGGTTTTGGCGCTGTCGTTGCCGAGATTGCCCGGCTTTCGATGACGGCCTCACGGCGGCTTCAGCTTGCCGCCGAAAGCTCCGGCGCCATCGGCATCGCCATTCGCCGCTGGCGTCGGCAGACGGAGGCAACGGATTTTGGGCAGCCAACCGCCGCCGAGACACGCTGGCGGGTGTCGGTCCTGCCGTCGACACCATTGCCGGTGCCGGGGATTGGACGGGCGCGCTGGCACGTTGAACTGATCCGATGCCGTGCAGGAGAGAGTGCAGATTTCATAGTGGAGGCTTGCGATGCCAAGGGTCGTATCGCTCTTCCTTCCGATGTGGCCGACAGACCGCTTCAGAAGGAAATCGGGCGACGCCGCGCCTCCGCCTGAGACGCCGCTCGTCCTCATCGGCCGTGACGGGCGCCGCCGTGTCGTGCTTGCCGCTGATGCTGCAGCCCACGCAGCGGGCCTGCGCATCGGCATTCCGGCGAGCAAGGCGCAGGCGCTGGTCCCGGGCCTGATCGTCCATGATGCCGAGCCCGATGACGACGCCATGGCGCTCGAGCGGTTGGCGCTGTGGGCGCTACGTCGCTATGCGCCGATCGTCGCCGCCGATCCGCCGGACGGTCTCGTGATCGACACGACCGGCGCCGACCATCTGCATGGCGGCGAGGCGGCAATGCTCACCGATATGGTGGAGCGACTTGGCGGCTCCGGTCTAGCCGCGCGTGCCGCGGTCGCTGATAGATGGGGTGCAGCCCACGCGCTGGCGCGCTTCGGCACGCGGCAGATCCTTGTGGTTCCATCCGGTGAGATCGCACAGGCGATCCTGCCTTTGCCGATCGCGGCGCTTCGCCTACCCGCCGTGACGATCGATGGTCTGCGTCGGCTCGGCTTCGAGACGATTGCGGACCTCGCCGCTACGCCACGCGCGTCGCTCGCCTTGCGTTTCGGACCGGAACCCGGTCGCCGCCTCGACCAGGCGTTCGGGCGGGTGAGTGAACCGATAGAGCCGATCCGACCGCAGGAAATCGTCGAAGTGCGCCGCAATTTTGCCGAACCGATCGGCGCGGCAGAGACGATCGCGCGCTATACGGGCAAGCTGGTGGCCGAGCTTTGCGCCGCACTCGAGACGCGAGGGCTTGGCGCGCGCCGGCTCGACCTTCTGTTCTTCCGCGTCGATAATCGGATCGAGGCGATCCGCGTCGGCACGGCAATGCCGGTTCGCGATACGAAGCGCTTGACCCGGCTTCTCACAGATAAAATAGAAACGATCGATTCAGGGTTCGGCATCGAGCTTATGCGGCTTGCCGCGACCGTTGCCGAGCCGCTGCGGGCCAAGCAGATGATTTCCACGCTCGCCGAGGCGCCGGAGCCAGACGTTTCGGATGTGATCGACGTTCTCGCCAACCGTGTCGGCGAGGACCGGCTCTATCGCTTCGCCCCGGTGCAGAGCGACGTTCCCGAACGGTCGGTTCAACGCATTGCCCCAATGGCGCCTGATACCGGCGAGGGCTGGCCCGGCCATTGGCCGCGCCCATCGCGGTTGCTGCCGCGGCCCGAGCCGATCGAAACAGTGGCGCTTCTCCCGGACCATCCGCCCGTGACCTTCACCTGGCGCGGCGTTCGCCGGCGCGTGAAACGGGCGGACGGCCCAGAACGCGTCTTCGGGGAATGGTGGAAGCGCGACGCGGAGCTGGCTGCGGTGCGGGACTACTTCCAGGTCGAGGATGAGAACGGCGAACGCTACTGGGTCTTCCGTGCCGGCGACGGAGAGGATGCCACGACCGGATCGCACAAGTGGTTCATGCACGGAATCTTCGGATGACTGTCGGAACCCGATATGCCGAGTTGCAGGTGACCTCGCATTTCTCGTTCCTGCGTGGAGCATCATCCTGCGAAGAGCTGTTTGCGCAGGCGGCACTGCTCGGCATCGAAGCGCTGGCAGTCGTCGATCGCAATTCGCTTGCCGGCATCGTGCGCGCCCACGAAGCGGCGAAGGCGACAGGCGTGCGGCTGATCGTCGGCTGCCGTCTCGATCTCGCCGACGGCATGTCGGTCCTGGTCTATCCGACCGACCGACCGGCTTACTCGAGGCTCTGTCGCTTGCTGACGCTCGGGAAGGGCAGGGCCGGCAAAGCCAAGTGTCATCTCGAATGGGATGATGTCGTCGCCTATGGCGAAGGTCTGATCGCGATCCTGGTGCCGGACCACGCCGATGATATTTGTGCCGTTCGTTTGCGGCGGCTGCGCGAGATCTTCGGCGATCGCGCCTATCTGGCGCTCACCTTGCGCAGGCGCCCGAACGACCAGCTCCGGCTTTACGAGCTGGCCAACCTGGCGGCCGCGATGGGGGTGCGAACCGTCGTTACCAATGACGTGCTTTTCCACGAGCCGGCCCGCCGCATGATGCAGGATGTCGTCACCTGCATTCGCCATAACGTCACCATCGACGACGCCGGCTTCCGGCGCGAACGTCATGCCGACCGCTATCTCAAACCGGGCGATGAAATGGCGCGGCTGTTCAGCCGTTACCCCGAGGCGCTGGCGTGCACCGCCGAAATCGCCGGCCGCTGCCGGTTCTCGCTCGACGAGCTCGCCTATCAATACCCCGAGGAAAAAACGATGCCGGGTCTCACCGCCCAGCAGGCGCTGGAAAAACTGACCTGGGAAGGTGCAGCCCGCCGTTACCCCGAGGGCTTGCCCGACAAGGTGATCAAGATCCTGAAGCACGAGCTGCGGCTGATCGAGACGCTCAAATATGCGCCGTACTTCCTGACCGTCAACTCGATCGTCCGCTTCGCCCGCAGCCGGGACATCCTCTGCCAGGGCCGCGGCTCGGCCGCCAATTCCGCCGTCTGCTATGTGCTTGGCATCACCTCCATCGATCCGGAACGCAACAACCTTCTGTTCGAGCGCTTCGTTTCGCAGGAGCGGCGCGAGCCGCCCGACATCGATGTCGATTTCGAGCATGAACGGCGCGAGATCGTCATGCAGTGGGTTTATGAAACCTACGGGCGCGATCACGCAGCACTTTGCTCCACCGTCATCCGCTATCGCACCAAGGGTGCTGTCCGTGATGTCGGCAAGGCGCTCGGCCTGCCCGAGGACATGACCAAACTTCTGTCCTCGCAGGTCTGGGGCCATGGCGAAGCAGTGGATGAGCAGCGCGCCGGCGAGCTCAATCTCAATCTCGGCGATCGGCGGCTGCGCCTGACCCTCGAACTCGCGGCGCAACTTGCCGGCACGCCTCGCCACCTCTCGCAGCATCCTGGCGGCTTTGTCCTGACCCATGATCGGCTTGACGACCTCGTGCCGATCGAGCCGGCGGCGATGAAGGACCGCCAGGTGGTGGAATGGGACAAGGACGATATCGACGCCCTCAAATTCATGAAGGTGGATGTCCTGGCCCTGGGCATGCTTACCTGCATGAAGAAGTCATTCGATCTCCTGTCCGAGCACAAGGGCATCGCCCTCGACCTGGCGACGATCCCGGCTGAGGATCCGCTCACCTATGCGATGATCCGCAAGGCCGATACGCTTGGCGTGTTTCAGATCGAGTCGCGCGCGCAGATGTCGATGCTGCCGCGCATGAAGCCCCGCACTTTCTACGACCTGGTCATTGAGGTCGCTATCGTCCGTCCGGGGCCGATCCAGGGCGACATGGTCCATCCCTATCTTCGCCGGCGCGACGGAACGGAAGAGGTGACGTTTCCGACGCCGGAGCTCGAGCGCGTGCTCGGCAAGACGCTCGGCGTGCCGCTGTTTCAGGAGCAGGCGATGCAGGTCTCGATGGTCTGCGCCGGCTTTTCAGCCGGCGAGGCCGACCAGCTGCGGCGCGCCATGGCCACCTTCAAGCACACTGGCGGCGTCTCGAAATTCCGCGACAAGCTGATCAACGGGATGATCGCCAACGGCTACACCCCGGAGTTTGCCGAAAAGACCTTCTCGCAACTCGAAGGGTTCGGCAGCTACGGCTTCCCCGAAAGCCACGCCGCTTCCTTCGCGCTGATCGCCTACGCCTCATCCTGGATGAAGTGCTGGCATCCGGATGTCTTCTGTGCCGCGTTGCTGAATTCGCAGCCGATGGGCTTCTATCTGCCGGCCCAGATCGTGCGTGATGCTCGCGATCATGGCGTCGAGGTGCGTCCGGTCTGCGTCAATGCAAGCCGCTGGGATTGCACGCTGGAGCCGACCGATGCCGAAGATCGCTTCGCTGTCCGCCTCGGTCTGCGCATGGTGAAGGGTCTCGCCAATGATGACGGGGCGGCGATCATTGCTGCGCGGGCCGATGAGCCCTTCGTCTCGGTTGACGATCTCTGGCGCCGCGCCGGCGTGCCGGCGGCTTCACTTGTCCAGCTCGCCGAGGCCGACGCCTTTCTGCCGGATCTGAACCTTGCCCGCCGCGATGCGCTCTGGGCGATTAAGGCGCTGCGCGATGAACCTTTGCCGCTGTTCGCGGCCGCCACGTCCCGTGAACAGAAAACGGTGCCTGAAATCCACGAGCCTGTCATCACGCTCAGACCGATGACGGCCGGGCGCGAGGTTGTCGAGGATTACGGTCATGTCGGGCTGACCTTGCGCAGCCATCCGGTGTCGTTTCTACGCGCCGATCTACGCCGGCGTCGCATCGTGACTTGCCAGGAAGCCATGCAGGCGAGGGACAAACGATGGCTCGAGGCCGCTGGCCTGGTGCTGGTGCGGCAAAGGCCGGGCTCGGCCAAAGGCGTCATGTTCCTCACCATGGAGGATGAGACCGGCGCCGCCAACGTCGTTGTCTGGGTCAAGGTGTTCGAGAAATTCCGGCGCGTGCTTCTTTCGTCGGCCATGCTCGGCGTGAGCGGCCGCATCCAGCGGGAAGGGGAGGTGGTGCATCTCGTTGCCCACGAGTTGACCGATCTTTCGGCCGAACTCGCCAGCGTCGGAAACCGCGACACGCCATTTCCATTGCCACACGGCCGCGGTGACGAGGCCCATCATGGCGGATCGGGCATCGATCCGCGCGGCATGCCGAAAACGCGCGATATCGTCGATCCCTACGAGCACATCGACCGCATCAAGGTGAAGACGCGGGATTTCCGATAGAGCTGCAGCGGTTATCATGTGGTAGTCTCGCCCGCATGACGACGCTTTATCTCAATTGGCGCGCAAGACGGTGAATCCCACAAAGCCGAATAAAACGCATCCGCCGAAATGGATCGAGCCTCAGCTCACGCGCCTGGTCGACGAAGCGCCCAACGGCCCCGATTGGCTTCACGAAATCAAGTACGACGGATACCGCATGCACGCACGGATCGACGGCAGCGACATCCGCTTGCTTACCCGCACCGGCCTCGATTGGTCGCATCGATATCGAGCGACGATAGCGGCCCTGCGCGCGCTCCCGGTGAAAGACGCATATGTCGACGGGGAGCTGTGCGCCGTTCGGGCCGACGGTGTCACCTCCTTCAGCCGTCTGCAAGCCGCTATGGACGAGGGCCGCACGGGCGATCTTGCCTTCTTTGCTTTCGATCTTCTGTTTCTCAACGGAGAAAGCATTGCGAAGCTGCCGCTGATAGATCGCAAGGCGCGGCTGGAAGGCCTGTTTTCGAACGACATGCCCGGCCTGCACTTCAGCGGTCACGTGATCGGCGACGGGCCTGCGTTCCGCAAGCACGCCTGCCGGCTTGCACTCGAGGGCGCTATCTCAAAGCGGATCGACAGCGCCTATGCATCCGGTAATCGCGGCCTATGGGTCAAGTCAAAGTGTCTCAACAGAGAGGAATTCATCGTCGTCGGCTGGACCGATCCGACGGGAAGCCGCCCGCATATCGGCTCGCTGCTTCTCGGCTACTACACCGATGATGGTCGTCTGATGTACGCGGGCCGCGCCGGCACGGGCATCACGGTTGCAGAGCTCAAGCGATTGGCTGGCCGGCTTGAACCACTTCAGGCAGCTCGAATGCCCCTCGACGCCCCACCGCCCCGCGAGAGCCGGTTCGGCTCGCCGCTTGAGCTGTCGCGCGTGCATTGGGTCAGGCCTGAAATGGTGGTCGAGGTCGCCTATCTCACCTGGACGGAAGACAATCTCCTGCGTCAGGTTTCGTATCAAGGTGAGCGGCAGGATAAGCCAGCCCGGCAGGTGGTGCGTTCCGTGCCCCATCCCTGATCGGCATCGGTCGCCGACCGGTTCATTCATCCGACTTGCTTCACCTGCAGCGTGCCGGGTGAAAGGGGCTTGATCAGCGACTTGGCCGGCACCGAAGGGTCGAGCCAATCCGCCCACGCGCCGCGATCGAGGATTACGATCTCCCGGTCGTGGTAGGGCGCGATGTCGGGTCGTGGCTCCATCGTCAGCATGGTGAATGCCTCGCCGACCTCAGGCGTTTCACGCCAGATGCCGGCGATGCAGAAGATCGGCTCCTCCCTCTTTGTGAAGAGCCACTTGTCCTTGCGCTTCTTCTTGGGGTCTTCCGGATCGGTGAATTCGTAAAAGCCGTCCGCCACGATCAGGCAGCGACCGGACGTGAATTCTCGGGCCCTCCGAACGGAAATTATAGACCAGCCGCTTGTTCGGTCCGGGCCAGCTCCAGCGACGTTGCATCATATCGTCTTCGCCTCGGACGCCCTCGATCGTCCTGATGATCGGCGCCACGTCCGTGATCTTGATGTCCTCTCGCGCCTCGAGGTTCGGCGCTCCTTCGCCGAAGCGGATTTTGATCTTCAGGTCGGCGAAGTCGTCCACGATCGAAGCGACATCCACCGTCAATCGATAGTCATTGCACATCGGTCCTCCGTCCGATCGCATTGCACCGCGATCGTGTTCGACCGGCAGATGGCGGTGCTGCGGCGCGATCAGCGGATGGCTTGGCTCGACAGGGCCGGCTTGGAAGAAGAGCTGCTTCGGCCGTTGCCTGCCGGCACGTTCGTGGTTTCGCAACAGGCGGCGCTTGCATTTTGAAGCAAAAACCCGACCTTCGTGATCTCGCCAGCCATCCGCCGCTGTCACTATGATCTAATATCATTTGGACCTCAGTCGCTGCGTAGGATTTTGGCTTCTAACGCCGCTGCAACGAAGGCCCGTCTCGCAACCGGCGTCTGGGCTTCACCTCGCAGAACCTGAAGACATGCATCCATAGCCAGTTTTCGCCTCTCCGTCGGATGAGGGACACTTCGCAGCAGGATCGTGGCTGCGTCGTTCACATCGAATATGACTCGCTCACGGTCATGCCGGCCAATTTGCACCACCACGGGCCGGACGAACCTGCTCGACATGCAATTACCTTCTCCGTTCCGACTTCAATACCGTTGTTTGCGTGTCATGACGTTGGGTCAATTCATAGTGTATGGCCTCAGCTACGGCCAGCGACGTCAAGACCCAGAAAAGCCCTTTCCTTAAACGATGACAGGTTCCCTGGGTCGATGACCACTGGTGCACAAGCACTGCCTCCCCAGTTACCGCATAGGCCCCATACGTTGTCATTGGCGGCCGTGGCTACCCGTACGGCAGCCGTGCCGCAACGTATGTTCCGCGCCTACGCCAGCGCGCCAGCTCGATGGCGCAATGGTTCGGCTCTACGATCCGTGACATAAGCTGACAGAACCAGCATTCAGGCGACCGCTCGGCTATGCGAGCGCACAACGTTTGGCCGCGTGCGCCGCCTGACACGCGGTTCAAGATCCGCGAAAGGTTGCCAAGGATGGTCATTGGCTCCTCCACGGAATTGCTGACGACGCGCGATCCTGATTTGTGATGAAGGCGAGCAGGTCGGCGTTGATCTGATCCTGGTGCGTGGCTGTAATGCCGTGAGGCGCGCCCGGGTAGTAGATGTTCTTCGCGCCCTTGATCAACTTCGCCGACTTCCGCGCCGAATCCTCGACCGGGACGATCTGATCGTCTTCCCCGTGCAGAACCAGCGTCGGCACGTCGAATTTCTTCAGATCCTGGGAGAAGTCCGTCTCCGAGAATGCCTTGACGCTTTCGTAGGCGTTGAGCAGGCCGGCCTGCATGCTCCAGAGCCAGAACTGGTCGAGCATACCCTGCGAGACGTTCGTGCCCTCCCGGTTGGCGCCGTAGAATGCGACTGCCAGATCCTTGTAGTATTGCGATCGGTCCTTGACGAGGCCAGCGCGAATGCCGTCGAACACCTCGATCGGCAGTCCTTCCGGATTGGCCTCGGTCTTGAGCATGATCGGCGGAACGGCGGCGATAAGAACAGCCTTGGCGACCCGCTCGGTCCCGTGCCGTCCGATATAGCGAGCGACCTCGCCTCCACCGGTCGAATGTCCGACCAACGTGGCGTCCTGAAGGTCCAGCGCCTCGATCACGGCTGCGAGATCGTCGGCATAGCCGTTCATATCGTTGCCGGACGAGGCTTGGCTCGACCGCCCATGGCCGCGTCGGTCGTGCGCAACCACACGGAAACCGTTTCGCGCGAGGAACAGCATTTGGCCGTCCCAGGCGTCGGAATTCAGCGGCCAGCCGTGCGAGAACGTCACAACCGGGCCCTTGCCCCAGTCCTTGTAATAAAGTTCGGTGCCGTCCTTGGTTGTGATTGTGCTCATCGTTTTCGTTCCTTTGTTTGATTGGGAGGTGGGAAGGTCTTGCTTTCGGGTAGTCCGAGCCGCACCAGTGACGGTCAGTCCGGCTGCAACCGCTGCGCTAAGGCTGGCCAACAAGACATCGCGACGGGATCCGCCAACCGAGAAAAGTCCATCCTTGTTCATTCATGCATTGTCCTCGGCTCTGAAGTCCGGCTCCATTGGACCGAGGTATCGCCGATACCTTTGTACCGACGAGGACGGCCCCGAGGTCTCGTGGCGGACCTCGGCGCTGCCGGGAGATGAGTTCACGGAGGCATACCAAGGTATCGGCGATACCAACGTCCAATAGAGCCGACCGGAACTTACTGGCCTCATGGATTGATGCTGGCTCGTCGCGAGCAGCTTTGACCAAGTCAAGAGGAGGTACAGATGTCACCAATATCTTCGATGTCCACCCGCCGGGAAGTCCTCGCAGCATCCGCTGCGGGGGCTATTGCAATGATCACCTCCCCAGGTTTCGCCGAGACCGTTTCGACGAGGGGCAGATCTGCCGCCATCCGTCCGTTCCGTATCCACGTTGCGGACGCGGATCTCGACGACCTCCAGCGGCGTCTCAAAGCGGCGCGCTGGCCCGAACGCGAGACGGTGAAAGACGCCACCCAAGGGGTTCGGCTCGCGACGATGCAGGCGCTCGTGCATTATTGGCGGACCGAATACGACTGGCGCAAATGCGAGGCCTACCTGAACGGCTTGCCGCAGTTCGTGACCGAGATCGACGGGCTGGATATTCACTTCATCCATATTCGCTCGAAGCATGCGAACGCGCTGCCAGCCATCGTCACCCATGGATGGCCCGGCTCGATCATCGAGCAGCTGAAGATCATCGCTCCCCTGACCGATCCGACGGCCCACGGGGGGAGCGCCGCCGAGGCCTTTGATCTTGTCATCCCGTCACTGCCAGGACACGGCTTCTCTGGGAAGCCGACTGCGGCCGGCTGGGATCCAATCCGGATCGCGCGGGCCTGGGGCGAGCTGATGACCCGCCTGGGATACACGCGGTATGTGGCGCAGGGCGGTGATTGGGGGAATGCCGTCACCGAGCAGATGGCCTTGCAGACGCCGCCGGGCCTGATCGCCATCCACACGAACATGCCGGCCACCTTACCGGATGAGGTGTCCAGTGCGCTGGCGTCGGGCGGCCCCGCGCCGTCCGGGCTGTCGGCTGACGAACGCTATGCCTGGGATCAGCTCGATTTCTTTTGGAAGCATGGGCTGGCCTACGCCCAGGAGATGGCAAACCGTCCGCAGACGCTGTACGCGCTGGCGGATTCACCTGTCGGCCTGGCAGCCTGGATGCTCGACCACGATGCACGCAGCTACGACCTGATCGCCCGCGTCTTCGACGGAAAATCCGAGGGTCTGTCCAAGGAAGATATTGTCGACAACATCGCGCTCTACTGGCTGACCAACACTGCGGTCTCGTCGGCGCGCCTCTACTGGGAAAGCAAACTTGCCTTCTTCGCGCCGAAAGGCGTGCCGCTCCCGACCGCCGTGAGTGCATTCCCCGACGAGATCTACACGGCGCCGCGCAGCTGGGCCGAGAAGGCCTATCCCAAGCTGATTTACTACAACCGGCTCCCGAAAGGCGGTCATTTCGCGGCCTGGGAACAGCCGAAGGTTTTCGCAAACGAGCTTCGGGCCGCGTTCGGGTCGTTCCATAGCGCCTGACCAGTTCCAGTGCAGATCTGGCCCCCGGCCCAGGTAAGGGGGTGTGCGCGGCGGCCCGCCGTGCTCGTAAAGGCGGGCGGTCGCGTGTCCTTCATGACGCCATTGTCGATGATCGCCACAGCGGACGGTTGGTCATCGGCGCCCCTCAAGGTGTGACTAGGTAGCCGCGCTTTGCGTGTGCAGCGGTTTCAGCTGCTGCGGATTTGTTCGAGGTGTAAGGGATGGCAAATGAGAAGCTAGCTCCCGGGCCGGTATTTGGGCTCGCCCAGATGTGCTTTTGTGGTGCTCAGCGATTGAGCGGCTAATGGAGAGCCCGATGCCGAGGGCTGTGGCATTGGTCGTTTGAATTCCGTCTCGTCCAGTTCGCAGCCAGTGTATTCGACAATCTGGCGGTTGACGGTTTCCACCCTCCCGTGGGCGACCATGTCGCAGTGGAGGCGGGATGCCGCCGATGACCGAACCGCCAAGCAAGCTCAGCGTCGCGAACCGCCCCTGCGGCCCGCTGTCCCTCCGCAGTGCTTCGTTTGCTTGAGCAAGCTCGGCCGTTGCAAAACAAGCCCTCCGAGCGCCCCGGACAAGGCCGTGCCAGTCTCGCCGGGCTGAAGGGTCTCGCCCAGCGAATGTGCGAGGCTGACCAGGTTGCTGATGCCGCCACTGCCGTCATGAGAAGTACGCAGACGAAATTGACACGGAGCATGCCGAACAATGCGTCCAGCAACGGTTCCGTCACAAGCAGCCAGTCGCCACCAATCCACATGGCAGGAAGCGCCGCGAGGTTGACAGGATCTCCCATCGATCGCTGAAGGTGCTTGACCTCCTCGGTCGGGTTTTCGAAGGTTGCCATATTTCGCAATTGCATGACTCCGAGTGACGCTTGAAATGCTGCGTCTCAACGAAATCATCTCTAAAGAAGGGGAGAGAGGACGCGAATGTTCCGCATCCTTTTGATCGAGCTTTTGCCCAACCACCGACGGAAAAAAACCAGACCAATACCAAGGTGCTATGGATTTTCGGAATGGGAGGGGGCAGCGTTAGCTATTGGGGCATCAAAGTCCCGCGCTTGGGGAGTTAGGTGGCTACGTCAGCGCAGCCTATGCTGGTTCGGGGCGTTCAACTGGATCGAGTGCCTGGCGTTTGTGATTCTTCAACGTCAGGACCAAGGGTATCGCGTTTTCATGCAATTATCAGTGGAGCGCATTGACGACTTGAACCCTCGCACAACTGCCGGCGCCGACCCGTAGGTCGGTCAGTTTGCTCTCCTTTAGCAAAATCCTTTGTTCGCCACCACGCAAGAGTCTCTTCAAGGACCGTTTCAACGCCGAACTGACAAAGCGCTCTCGCAACGAACTGCAAGCTGATCATGCATACCGACGTTCTCCTCGCCGAGAATAAACGGCTTCAGCGCTGTCTCAGCGATCTGGGCAGCGTTATGGCGCTGCCCAGCAAATGGGTTGGTCGCGAGCCATCCCTGATCGCCGGTCAATTACTTGACCTGGTTTTCGGCATGCTGGATCTCGACTTCGCCCACTTGCACTTGAAGGATGCGAGCGACGACCCGCCACTCAAGATAACGCGGCTATCACAATGGGCGCGAAGCGTGGCCACAGCGGAGGATTTCGGGGCGATGCTCGCACCCTTGATGACCGCGGGGGCGCCGCAACGACTTACGGCTGGCGGCAGTGTTCTTACGATCCTGCCTATGCGCCTCGGCGTGCTTGGAGAGTTCGGGCTGCTGGTGACAGGATCGCGGCGGGAGGATTTCCCGCGCGAGACCGAGACAGTTCTCCTGAGTGTCGCGGCTGCCCAGGCGACGATCGGCTTGCAAGCGGCTTCACAACTTAGCGAACAGAAACGCTTTGCCCATGCAGAGCAAGCGCTCGCTGCAAACGAGCGTAATCTCGCGCAATTCGTAAACACGATTCCGGCTCTAGCGTGGTCGGCCCGGATCGATGGCTCGGCCGATTTCTTCAACCAGCACTACCTCGACTACGTTGGGCTTACGCTCGACGAGGCGCTTGGGGCGGGCTGGGTGAAGGCAGTTCATCCGGAGGATCTAGAGGGGTTGATTGCGAGTTGGCATGCGATGTTGGCTTCACGTCAGGCAGGTGAAGCGGAGGCTCGGCTCAAGCGCTTCGACGGGGAGTACCGCTGGTTTCTGTTTCGCACAAATCCTCTGCACGACGAGGCTGGCGGAGTCGTCAAATGGTTTGGCGTCAACATCGACATCGAAGATCGCAAAAAGGTCGAGGAAGCGCTGCGTGCCGGTGAGTGGAACCTTCGCCAGCTAACCGAAACCATCCCTCAGATGCTGTGGAGCGCTACGCCGGATGGATCCATTGACTACTGCAATGCGCGTTTGTTGGATTACACCGGGTTCTCGGTCGATGAAATCATCGGCGGTGGTTGGATCAAAATGCTACACGCCGACGATGTCGAACGGGCCAGGAAAGTCTGGCTTGCTTGCATTGAGAATGGGGCGCCCTATCAGGTCGAAGTGCGAACGTTCCATGCTGCCGACGGCAGCTATCGCTGGGTCTTGACCAATGCGTTGCCGCTCCATGACGACTTCGGTCAAATCCTGCGATGGTACGGCAGTTGCATCGATATCCATGATCGAAAGGCGGCCGAATCGGCTATTGCAGCAAGCGAGCGGACCCTCGCACAAATCATCGATACGATTCCGGTCTACGTTTGGTCGGCTGGTGCGGATGGTAGCACCGATTTCCTCAATAGCGGCTATCTCGAATATCTCGGAATTGGGCGGGACCAGATGCAGGACTGGCCCTGGTCAGCCGTGGTTCATCAGGACGATCGTGAGGCAAGCGCCGGTGTCTGGAAGGACTTGTTAGTTTCGGGGCGTGCTGGTGAAGTACAAGCCCGCTTTCGTCGTTTCGACGGGGAGTACCGTTGGTTTTTATTTCGGGCAAATCCGCTTCGTGATGAAGCGGGGGCCGTCAAGTGGTTCGGAGTTACGATAGATATCGAGGAATTGAAGCGTGCAGAGCAGAAGTTGCGCGCCAGCGAATGGAATCTGCGTCATCTCACGGAGACCATTCCTCAGATGCTATGGAGCGCCAAACCTGACGGGGCGATTGACTACTGCAACACGCGTTTGCTCGACTATACCGGAGTGGCTGCCGGCAAAATCACGGGCGACGGTTGGAGAAGTCTCGTTCATCCGGATGATCTCGCTCAAGCTACGCGCGCGTGGTCCAGGAGTGTCGCGACCGGCACGCCTTATCAGGTCGAAGCGCGCCTCGTCCACGCTGCCGACCGTTCGTTTCGCTGGTGTCTAACCACCGGTCTACCGCTGCGTGATGAAGAAGGGCGAATCCTCAAGTGGCACGGCGTATGTGTCGACATGCATGATTGGAAAGAGGCGCAAGACGAACTCCGCGAGACCCAGGCGGCGCTCGCTCACATGACGCGGGTGATGACCATGAGTCAGCTTACAGCATCGATTGCCCACGAGCTAAATCAGCCTTTGGCTGGCATCATGACGAACGCCGGTACGGCCCTGCGCATGCTGACTGCCGAACCGCCGAATGTCGACGGAGCTCGTGAAACTGCAACGAGAACAATCAGAGATGCTCAGCGTGCATCGGAGGTAATTTCTCGGCTACGCGCCCTCTTCACCAAAAGAACCACGATTTCTGAGGTCGTGGACCTGAATACCGCCGCACAAGAGGTAGTTGCATTGTCATCGAACGAATTACACAAACGCAATGTAAGCCTTCGCGTCAACTTTGCTCAAAATCTACCGCACGTAATAGGTGACCGCGTCCAGCTACAGCAAGTAGTCCTTAACTTCATACTGAATGGCGCCGAGGCAATGGATGAAGTGATGGATCGGCCGAGAGAATTGTTGGTCTCAACTGAGCTGGAACGAACGGGCCATGTTAGGGTTTCGGTCAAGGACGCCGGCAGCGGTTTCGATCCCGCTGTGGCCGAGAAGCTCTTCGGCTCGTTCTATACGACCAAAACCAACGGAATGGGCATCGGCTTGTCGGTTAGCAAAACCATAATCGAGAATCATCAGGGGCGTGTTTGGGCTGAGCGTAACGACGGCCTTGGCTCCGCATTCTACTTCTCCGTTCCTTCTCTGATTGCGGGAACATCAGTCGATAATTCTAAGCACGTCCCGCCGAATTCGGCGGATAGTACTGGAAATCCACAATGATACGACGAGCATATATCGCTGTTGTCGACGACGATGAGTCCATTCGCGAGTCTCTGCCGGATCTAATCGGTGTCTTTGGCCATGAAGCCGAGGCATTCTCCTCGGCAGAGGAATTCTTGGCTTCTAAACGGGTCGATCAAACCAATTGTTTGGTCCTTGACATCGCAATGCCTGGTATGTCCGGCATCGAGCTCCAACGCGAGCTATCGCTCCAAGGTCGGCAGATTCCGATCGTTTTTATCACAGCACATGGCGATGATCGGATTTGTCACCGTCTGCGTCAGAGCGGAACAACCGAATGTCTTCTAAAACCGTTTACTGATACTGCGCTGCTTGATGCGCTCAACGCTGTTCTCCACTAGCGGGTTCAGGATGGTGCGCACGTCGCCCTCGGACCGTGCTCTACCCGCTGCCCACAGCACCTCCCGAAACCCTCGCGAGTCTTCGCGGTTCGGTCACGATCTTTGACGCGGAGAATGGCCGCGGACATTTCGCTCTGCGCTTCATTCCTGAGCTTCGCGATGACTGATCCTACGCGGCGGGGTAACACTGAAGCATTGTATGCCGCCGAGGATTTCATGCAGTGAGAGGGATCGCCTTCGGGCCATCGGAGTTTCGGACCCGGCTTTTCTTTCAGGAAGCAGGAGGGGCGGCTGGCTCTTATCCCCTGAGCGCTCGTGGGCCGCTGACGAACGGACTCTCCCTGACATAAAAGCGCTGCAGGCGGTTCGCATCCTTCGAAATGCCGATCCTGATGCTCTCCCCGATTTCACCGGCGTCGGGGTCATCGCATGCCAGGCCGTGGTCATCGCGTCCGAGCCATAGAGGGCCCTTCCGGCAAAGATCGAGTCCGTCGAGCGAACGATCAATCCGCAGCGCAGCAGAGAGCCTTCCCGGTCCTCGCGCCAGGTCGCGCAGGCGCTCGATGCCGCGATTGAGCCGCATGATCCCCACGCCTTCGAGCGGCTCAAAAGCCCTGATCAGCACGCCGGTTCCGATCCCTTGCAGCTCGCTCGAGACATTCAGCATGTACGAGACACCGTAGGCGAGATAGACATACGCGTGTCCGCGCTCGAGAAACAGCGAACGATTGCGCGGGGTCATCCCCCGGTAGCCATGCCCGGCGGCGTCGCCGACGACATAGGCCTCGGTCTCGACAATGCGACCGCTGGCGACGCCTTCCGGCAATTCACGCACCACCACCTTCCCAACGAGATAACGCGCGAGGGCGGGCGTATCATTCGGCAGTTCCGCGCGAGCGAGCGGGCGGACCATCCTTATCGCGGCCAGGTTTCAGGGTGTACGCTTGACCCATTGCGCGCGCGACCGCCTCGGCTCAAATGGATCGCCGAATACTGCGCCTCTCGGGCCACTTCCTCATCGAGAAACTCCATGATGCTCACTGGGTAGGACGGCCGCCCGTTATAGGCCAGGGCATACTCAGTGACCCAGAGGTCGCCTGCGCCCATAATCCGTCGCACCGTGAAGCGCTTCCGGTTTGGCTGCCCGGCACGAGATGGCTGAGTGTTGCGCAGCCCACGCACGCGCTCGCCCGATCGCGGATAGTCGAGCACCGCGTCCTCCCGATAAATCTGGTGCTCCCCCTCGAAATCATTCGCATCGGAGACACGCCCCAATGGCGATCCACAGCCGCTCGTATCTCCCGATCTTCCACTGTAAATCTCCTTAGCCCCCCTGAGGCAAAAACCTCGCATAGCAGCCAAAGCTTGTCACATCGCCAGCCCGTTTTCGCGCACCGACAATCTTCTTCATTCCTGTTCCCGGAGTGTTCGAGCAAGCGTCTCTCCATAGGGATAAAAAAGCTCCTTACGACCCATCTGCCACGCAGCCCTGAGTTCCGGCGCCGTGATGTCCCAGTCCGGCCGGCATTTCATGGTCACCGCTCGCATGTCCTGCCGCAGTTCCTCCACGGTGGGTCGCCCGAAAAACCAATAACCATTGTATACCTTGTAGACGATAAGGCCCGGCTCCATGACGATAACGTGAGGGATCATGGGGTTGTGGGAGGGATCCGTGTACTCGGCGATATCGAGGTCCTGCTGCACAACGCGCCGCGGGTCCGAGAGAAAAGGCCAATGGGCGCCTACGCCAGAACGATACTCGTTCGTCTCCAGAAGATTGTCCGTCGTAATGGTGACAAGCCGGCAATAACCAACTTCCATCTCACGGTGTAGCTGGACAAGCCCTTCAGCCTGCCGGCGGTCCCTGGGACAATACCCACCCCTACCGAGAACGAGGACCAGGGGGTCTCGTCCCTGCAACTCGGAAAGTGTTTGCCGTGTGGCAGCATGATCCGAGAGTTCATAGTTCGGAAAAACAGACCCGGGAACGATATCGGACCGCATTTTATCCCTCATTGATTAGGTCATAAATTCAAGCCGGCAATCTGACCAGGAAAGCGATACAAACGCAGGAGGGGCCTTAAATCTATTTATACGATAGTGTTCCAATACCATTGGATGGTAACGGCGGTCGCAACTAGGCAAGCCTCTCAATCCCGGCTCGATACCATGGTCTCGGCGATATTATCATCCAATACCGGCTGCCCGCAGTCGGCCCAAAGCCTTGCGTTGGTGTCAATGTGGACGGGTGACCTCCTTCCATTGGTGCAGCTTGGACAGCCGCTCTTCCACTAATGTCCCAAGGTAGAGTTTATGCGGTGGGAGGGGTGCTCCGCTCACCAGCGAGGGTCAGGTTATTGGCAGGTAACCGGTGGCACTGTCGAAGAGGAGTGGCCATTCTCGAGCCACCAGCTCGGAGGGTCTCCCCACACATCCGTCTTGGCCGATGCAGCATCTGTCGAGTTGGATCAAGAAGGTTGTAGGCTGAAGGTAGCTTCAATATTTGGCCACAAGCGGTGGAGGACCAGAAAGTCGCCCTTATCGGGCGATCGTCGATCGCAGACAATGGCTTTCATTGCCTTGAGGGCGTTTGGTTTTTCCATCGGGCATTTCGATCACCGCCAACAAAAATCAACACCAAGGGATAATAGACGTTTGTGTTGTCCGGGGCCATGGTGTGCCGGTGGGGGTAGTAGGCGACAACGGTCATGAAGAAAACCGCACCCGTTTCCTTCGTTGGGATCTGAACTCGGGGAAGAGCGTCATGCGTGTGCTTTCGTCAACGACGACGATGGGGCCTTTCACGTGACCGTCGCAGAACAGAAGAAGCATTGTGCAAAAGCGAGGAAGCCCTCGTGACAAGCCACAATTTCAAACTCATCATCGATAGCATTCCTGCGATGGCGTGGTCAGCTCGGCCTGACGGCCCGACTGAGTTTGTGAGTCAGCACTATCTAGACTACACCGGTCTTTCCAGCGAGCAGGCGAGGGGCTGGGGGTGGACGGTTGCGGTCCATGCTGACGACCTGGATGGCCTGATCGCCACATGGCAGACAATCATAGCCTCGGGTAATGCCGGGGAGACCGAAGCGAGATTGCGCCGATTTGATGGAAGTTATCGGTGGTTTCTTGTGCGCGCTAATCCATTGCGAGACGAGTCTGGAAACATCGTCAAATGGTATGGGGTGAACACTGACATCGATGAGCGGAAGCGGGCTGGGGACAAGGCCGTCGAAGCTGAGGGCGAGCTACAACGGACTATCGACGGAATACCGGCGCTGGTTGCCGCGTATGGCGCCGATGGAGCAGGAATTTCTATCAACAAGCGGGGGCGCGAGTACACGGGGCTCTCTGCTGAGGATGTGGCGAATGGTGGTTGGAGGGGCGCAATCCACCCGGATGACATTGAACTCGAAGAGAGCAAATGGCGCACATGTCTCGCGACTGGAGAACCGTTCGAACTTGAGTACCGAGTGCGAGCGGTCGATGGTACGTATCGCTGGCAGATTGCCCGTCGCGTGCCACTCCATGACCAAGCCGGTAAAGTGATCCGCTGGTACGGTATGAACCACGACATTGAGGGTCGGAAACGGGCGGAAGCTTTCCTCGCGGGCGAAAAACAGCTGCTGGAGATGATCGTATCAGGCAGTTTGCTCCGCGACGTTCTAAGCGCGTTGTGCGAATTTATTGAAAGGGCTGCGCCTGATTGCTTTTGTGACGTTCACATGATCGATTGGATCAGCTCCACATTTGAATATGCCGTGGCTCCTTCTCTGCCGTCTGCCTACAGCGACCCGATAGCGGGGATGCCTGTCAGCGGCGAGTTGTTGCCGTGCGGCATAGCGGCTTTTCAAAACATACAGGTGGTCGCGGTGGACATCGAATCAGATCCACGCTGGTATACCTCGCCTGTTCGGGCCCATGTTCTGCAGCACGGATATAGGTCGGTTTGGAGCACGCCGGTCTGTTCCAGCGAAGGGCGGGTGCTAGCCACCTTTTGCATCGTTCAACGAAAGCCAGCGACCCCATCGCCGCACCACCAGGATCTCATCGCGCACGCCACACAGATCGCCAGCATCGCTATCGAGCGTTCCCTGGTCGAAGCCGCGCTTAGGCAGACCAAAACTTTGCTCTCGGAAGCTCAACGTCTGAGTTCCACCGGGGCCTTCTCATGGCGCGTGGACACAGACGATATCGCATTTTCCGAAGAACTTTATCGTATCTTTGAATTCGACCCGAATTCCCCAGTGACGCTTGAGCAGATCCGTGAGCGAATCCACGCCGACGATATTCCATCCCTAACTGCGCAAATGGCCCGGGTTCGCTCAGGTGAGGGTTATCTGGGCTATGAGATTCGGCTACGAATGTTGGATAACAGGGTCAAGTATCTACGCACATTCGGCCGGGTTATCCGTCATCAGGATGGCCGGGTGGAATGCCTTACCGCAGTTCAGGACGTCACAGAGCGCCGGCAGGCGGAGGAAGCGCTTGGCAAGGCTCGAACTGAACTCGCACATGTCACCAGGGTTTCGAGCCTCGGAGCGCTGACCGCCTCCATAGCTCATGAAGTCAATCAGCCGCTGTCGGGCATCATCACGAACGCCAGTACCTGCCTTCGGATGTTGGCCGCCGACCCGCCAAATGTTGACGGCGCACGCGAGACGGCACATCGCACCATACGCGACGGCAACCTTGCCGCCGATGTGATCGCGCGATTACGTGGGCTCTTCAGCAAACGAGCCCCTACGATCGAGGCGGTAGATCTGAACGAGGCTGCACGCGAGGTAATAGCATTGTCGGCGGGTGACCTTCAGAGAGGTCGCGTGGTTCTACACCCTCAACTTTCTGAGGGGCTTCCGCTCGTCGCCGGCGACCGCGTCCAACTTCAACAAGTGATTATGAACCTGGTGCGAAATGCGGCGGATGCGATGAGTGGGGTCGATGATCGGCCCAGGCGGTTGGTCATCAAAACTGAACACGACGAAGATGATGGTGTGCGTCTCTCGGTGGAAGATGCAGGCACGGGGTTCGGCGCCGATGGTCCGGAGCGGCTCTTCGAGGCTTTCTACACAACCAAGAACGAAGGCATGGGGATAGGCTTGTCCGTCAGCCGCTCCATTATCGACAACCATTGCGGGCGCCTGTGGGCGACAGCGAATGACGGCCCGGGTGCTACGTTTAGGTTTTCCGTACCCGAGTACTCCAAGTATCGCTCGGCAGAGGATGCGAATCTAAGCACGGGTCTCCGAGATCGGCGATGCCAAACACCAGTGGGGGTTAGATGAAACTTACGCATGCACTCGTGTCGGTGGTCGATGACGATAAATCGGTACGCGAGTCCTTGCCAGATTTGCTGCAGGAGTTCGGCTTTAGCGTGAAGACATTCTCTTCAGGGAAGGAGTTCCTCGCGTCTGATGCCGTCGATAAGACCAAGTGCCTCATTCTCGATGTTGCCATGCCTGGCATGACGGGACCAGAGCTGCAAGTCGAGCTGGCGCGTCGCAGAAAGATGATTCCGATCGTCTATATCACCGCGCAAAGGGATAGCACGATTCGGCAGGGTCTCATCGACCGGGGTGCAGTGGAGTGTTTGTTCAAGCCGTTCAGCGATCAGGTCCTTCAGGACGCCCTCGGTTTGGCGCTCCGTGATCCTTGAACCTGGTGGATTGTTAATGCCATCTCAGGAGGATAATTGCGATGTACTCTTATCTAGCGGTTCAACGAGACGGTGCGGCGAGATCATCATCCATGTCGGACGAAACACCTGTCGTATTCATCGTAGACGACGACGTTTCGGTACGCGAATCGTTGGAACTACTCATCTGCTCTGTCGGCTGGCGACCAGAGACGTTCGCCTCAGCAAAGGCGTTCCTCGATCGGTCACGTTCGCTGGTTGCGAACTGTCTGATCCTCGACGTGAACCTTCCTGATCTGAGTGGGCTTGACCTGCAGAGCCTCATTTCCGTTGATCGTACCGACATGCCCATCATCTTCATAACCGGCTACGGGGACGTACCGATGACGGTTAAAGCGATGAAGGCTGGGGCTGTCGAGTTTCTAACCAAACCATTCGACGACGAGGAACTTTTGGGTGCGATCAAGCTGGCATTAGAAAAAAGCAAGACCGCGCTTGCTCTGGACTCTGATTTGCACACCCTTAGGGATCGCTATTCATCGCTCAGCCGACGCGAGCAAGAGGTTATGACACTGGTCGTGCGTGGTCTTTTGAATAAGCAGGTCGGCTTTGAGCTTGGCATCAGCGAAATCACAGTCAAGGCACATCGTGGCCAGGCTATGCGCAAGATGCAGGCCCGATCGCTGGCCGAGCTGGTGAACATGGCGGCCCGGCTCGGCATCGCCTAGTAGTGGCCCTTCCCGCGCCCGGCGTATCGAATTGAACCGCCCCGGGTTTTCCGGAGGCCGTTTCGCATGAGGGCGATCGGCAGCACATTTCAGATCGGCTCGACGCCAGCGCCTCGCGGTGATCGTGGATGAACGTGATCATGGCTTGAACCGGCGGTCGAGCTCCGCCTGGGCAAAATACGCGGAAGCCTTGCGAAGGATCTCGTTGCCCTTGGCGACGCTCGCGGTTCTCGCGTTCCAAAGCCTTGAGTTTCGTCGCCACATCCGTAGGCACACCGGCTCGCACGCCACTATCGGGCTCGGCCTTCTTCACCAACTCATGCAGCGTCTGCGCCGTGCAGCCGATCTTGGCGGCGATCGACGAGACCGCCGCCACTGCGAGGCATGCTCGCCTTCGTGATCCTCGGCAGAGAACTGTTGGTCGTATTGCTTGTCATGGCCCCACCTTCTCAGGAGTTGGAGCCTCCGATCAAGCGGGGGCGGTTCAATTCAAACGCCATCGCGCGGTGGGAAGCCCCATCAATCCCAAGGTATTGACGACACCATCGTACTATCGCCCTGCTCGCAATCTTCGACCACTTACTGCTGTCTACGAGGCAAACAACGATTCCAATTAGAGGATGGTGAGAAAAATGTGGTGATTGGCGGTTTTTCGGCGCGTGTACTGCGATTTAACCATGGGGGATAATGCGGGTTTAAACGTTTAACGAGGTTAAGGTGGTTATGAAACATTACAAACTTCAAAAGTGGGCGTTGCTCTCTTCCGTTGTTGCGGTCCTGCAAGGGTCTGCGCACGTCTTCGGAGAGGAATCAAAGGTGCCCAGTGTTGCTAACGCAGCAGTTGCAGCGAAAGGGAGTACAACGACGGAGAAGATCCGTCTGACACGCAAGAGTGAGGCCTACTGGGAAGTCACTTTCAACAATCCGCCGCTCAATATCGTTGGTCCGTCCGAAGTTCGCGAGCTTGCAAACATTGTTGGCCAGATTGAAGCGGATGCGAGGGTCAAGGTTGTAGTGTTCGACAGCGCGGTGCCAGGCTATTTCATCGCTCACTACGACTTGCTGAGTCCCCTTAATGATTCCACCGGGATGAAGCCGGGGCCAACGGGCATGCATCCCGTACCTGACGTCATGGTGCGACTCAGCCGCCTGAGGGCAGCGACGATTGTTTCAATTCGTGGACGGGCGAGTGGCATCGGCAGCGAGCTTGCGCTCGCGGCGGACATGCGTTTTGCAAGTCGGGAGAAGGCGGTTCTGTCGCAATTTGAAGTCGGCGCCGGTTTCGTCCCAGGCGGCGGCCCAATGGCTCGGCTGCCCCGTTTAATTGGTCGCGGCCGCGCTATTGAAATGTTGATAGGTGCCGAGGGTTTTGATGGCGAACTTGCCGAACGCTACGGTTATGTAAACCGAGCGCTGCCCGACTCAGAATTGGACGGATTTGTCGACGCCTTGGCGAAGCGCATCGCTTCGTTCGATGGGCAGGCGATCGCTGACGCCAAGAGGCTCATCAATCAGGCTAGTTTGCCCCCGGATTCGGAAATGCAGCCGGGTTGGGACGCATTCATCACTTCTGTGCAACGACCTGCAGCGCAGGCGCGTGTGAAGGACCTTGTCGATGAAGGTTTGCAGCAGCCCGGCGACGTCGAGAAGAACCTGGAGCGATACACAGCCAGATATCGAGAATAGTGTTCGAAGCCGGAATTCGATGGAGCAACCTCATGCGTTATGAGGAGAGCCGACCGTGACCCAAATGCGTAAGGAGATCGATAGCCTGGGCGAGATAGATGTCCCAGCCGACAAACTCTGGGGAGCCCAGACGCAAAGGTCTCTCGATCATTTTTCCATAGGGAAGGATTTGATCCCGCGCGAAATGATCGCAGCTTATGCCGTATTGAAGAAAGGTGCTGCCAATGCAAACCGCGCGGGCGGGCGGCTCAATGATCAGATCCATCGACTGATCGTGCAGGCATGTGACGAGATTCTTGGCGGACAGCATCAAGACATGTTTCCGCTTCATGTCTGGATGACTGGCAGCGGTACCCAATTCAATATGAACGTCAATGAGGTCATTTCCAATCGATGCTGCCAGCTCGTCGGGACGGCCCTTGGGAGCAAGACGCCAGTCCATCCGAATGACCATGTCAATATGGCGCAGTCGTCGAATGATTCATTTCCCTCCGCGATGTACATCGCGACATCGACCAATGCAAAGCGGCGCCTGATCCCGGCGGTCAGGCATCTTTATGAAGCCATTCTTTCCAAGTCGGAGGAATGGAAGGATATTGTCAAGATCGGCCGCACCCACATGCAGGATGCGACGCCGCTGACTCTCGGTCAGGAATGGTCGGGATATGCCGGAATGCTGGCCGACGACCTTGATCGGCTTGAGGCTTCCCTTGGCGGGGTCTATCGCCTTGCTCTTGGCGGGACGGCAGTAGGCACGGGAATCAACTCCACACCAGGTTTCGCAGAAGCTGCGGCGGCTGAAATCGCCAAGCTAACCGAGCTTCCGTTTGTAACCGCGCCCAACAAGTTCACCGTTCAGGGTTCGCACGATGCGCTCGTGCAGTTTTCTGGTACGATGCGCACGCTGGCAACCTCTTTGTATAAGATCGGCAACGACGTCCGTCTCATGTCGTGCGGACCACGAGCTGGCTTTGCCGAACTCGTAATACCTGCGAATGAGCCGGGCTCCTCCATCATGCCCGGCAAGGTGAATCCCACCCAGGCCGAAGCGCTCACCATGGTGGCCGTACAAGTAATGGCCAATGACGTCGCGGTCGGGTTCGGAGGGGCTAGCGGTTATCTTGAGATGAACGTCTACAAGCCGCTGATCATCCATAACATCGCCCATTCGATCACGATTACGATGGACAGCTGCACGAATTTCCGTAGGTTCTTGGTCGAGGGTACGCAGCCCAATAAGAAGAAGATTGCCCAGTATGTGAGCGAATCCCTGATGCTCGTGACCGCACTCTCCCCTGTTATCGGCTATGACCAGGCTTCGAGGATCGCGCACTACGCGATGGACAACGATATCACACTCAGGGCGGCTGCGCTGATGCTTGGCTTGGTTTCCGAAGCGGTGTTCGACCACGCGGTTGACCCAGAGAAAATGGTCAAACCTTACGTCGCGACCTGTGTCTAGGATTCGCGTCAGTTCGCCTTGCTCGAGTCGCCAGCATTCGTTGCCGGCTTCGGCAAGGCAACCATCATTTTCAATCTAGGAGTCTAGGAGTATCATGAGCGTCCCCCCTGTCGTGTTCGGCGAAGCGGCACTCGCGTTGCAGATTGGCCAGCCTCGGTTCAACGCCAACTGGAAAAGTCCCAGGCACCGATTCCGACGCTTGCTGTCTGAGTTTATCGGTACGGCAGGATTGACCTTCGTATTGTCGGCAGGCGCGGCGATTCTTGTACTGTATGGCGGAATACAGGTCGAGCCCATCATCGCTGCCTTCATCCTGTCGGCGATTTCTGCACTCTGGCTGGTCGTGGCGATCTATTTTCTCGGCGACATCAGTTCGCACTTTAATCCTGCCATGACGTTTGCGTTTACCTTGCGCGGCGATATGGGTTGGCCGATGTGCGCGGCCTACGTCGTTGTGCAGTTGATTGCCGCCGCGGCTGGGTCATTTCTTGCCCGGTCATTCTTCGGCATCGAAGGCAATCTCGCAGCCACTATCCCGCAACCGGAACAACTCATCCAAGCGGTGTTCTTCGAGACCATACTTACATTCGGCATGGTTTTAATGGTGATTTCGATGGCAAACGGCCCGAAGCTTAATGGCCAGTTTGTCCCAGTTGCCGTGGGTGCTTACGTGATGTCGCTCGGGACCCTGGGGGGGCCCTACGACGGAGCGGCGATGAACCCTGCCCGTGCTTTCGGACCCGACTTGGCGAGGGGCGATCTGTCCACGTGGTGGGTCTATGTCGTGGGACCGGTCGCCGGCGCGATCATTGCCGTGCTGGTTGCTAAGATTCTCCGAGGGCCGGCAAAGGCTCAGGAAGCCCGGGCAGCAATGGGAACGCCGCAGGACGAGTCCTGAGTTCGGTGGACTCAACTTCCGCCATCCGTCGAGGATAGATGTCTCAACCTGTTTCAAAGCTCTCCGATCGTTCTTTGAGCCGATCGGAGTCCGTTTCTTCCTTAGCTGAGAGGATTAACTCCTTTGCTGACTGAGTGCTGTGGTCCACGGAGCTGGTTCTCGATTGGAGCATGACCCGCAAGAACGAACGTCTCTGCCCTCGAGGCATTCGGCCGCTTGTTGTCGCCGGTGGACCCCAATCGCCGTTACGCCAACCACGAAACCGGACATTTTAGCTTTCGTCATTTTGGCCGGATCAGCCGCAGCCGGGCACGCGTCGCGACCAGCAAAGTGGTTATCTCACGCCTCTAGGAAACCTCGTCGAGGCATAGCGTTCACCGACGTTTGCCAGCGATAGCGGCCTGGCTCGATATATTTACCTGGACTGCTGATAGAAGGCTAAGCAGCCTTTTGCAGAGGATCAAGCAGGGCGCCGCTACCAAGAACAACAGCACAATCGCCAAGAAGGCTTCATTGAAGGAAATGGTGACGGCTTGCCTGTCGACAGCCTGCCGCAGAACCGATAGCGCGACTTTGCCAGAAACAACACCGTCGAGGCCCCTAGCCTCAAGTTGGCCCGCCACTGCCTTCAGGCGCTCCTCGAGGACAACCTCGCCAACACCCAGGTGTGATGCCAGTATCGTCCTGTTATGGGCAAGTTGTTGGTCGAGATAAGTTTGCAGGAGAGCCGTGCCCGCCAGACCGCCAACCTGCTTGCCAAGATCGAAAAGACCGATGCCGAAGGGCAGCGCTTTGGCAGGGAGCAGCGTGAGGGCAAACAGCGTCAAACCCACGAACAGGAAACCCAGTCCAAAGCCGCGCAACAGCAGCGGAAACTCCAAATCCACGGCTCCACTGTCGCTTGTCGAACCCGACATGAACCACATTGCCGAGGCGAAAAACACGACACCGGCAGGAGCCAGGGCAAGCGGATTTATTCCGCTTTTTTTTACGCCGATTCCTGCAACCAGCAGCGCACAGCCCAACATTGCTCCACTCGGCAGAAGAAGAGCCCCAGCATCCGTAGCTGTGAAGTTGAGGACGTTTAAGGCAAAGGCGGGGATGAGAAAAGCGCTGCCGGACAGGGCAAATCCGGCTACTAGACTGACGACAAGGGCGAAGCAATAGTCGGGATTACCCAAAGGCGACGCGGGAAGTATCAGACGATCCGATGCAAATTGGAACTCCCACAGCAGCAGGAGGATGACCGCCAGCAGACCGGTCACGGTGAGAAGGATGATGTGCCCGTCGTCGAACCAGTTGAACCTGCTGCCTTGCTGCGACACGTAAGTCAAAGAGGCTGCGGCGATTCCAGCCAGCGCGATCTGGATGTAGGGAGTGCGGATTTCGTAGCGGAACGTTCGTCCGCGGTCCGCCGCGAGCATGACAAGGGCGACAATGCCCACTGGCACGTTACTCAGGAATATCCAGTCCCACGACAGGTGGTCGACAAGCCAACCTTGGAGCGCTGGTGTCACTGTCGTTGGGGCCATTACGGAGCCGAGGGCCAAGAGAGCTTGCACAATCGGTTGCTGACGACTCGGGAAGCGAAAGAACAGCAATGTCTGGCCCGCCACGAGCACGGTCCCGCCGGCGAAACCTTGAACGATGCGGCAAGCGTCAATCCAGGCGATATCGACCGAAAATGTCATTGCGGCCGACGCCAAGAGAAGCGCAACCGCGCCGGCGCGCAAACAAGGCGTTGGCCCTCGCGCTGCGACAAACAAAGGCGCGACCAAAAAGCTGGTCACCTTGGCAGCGACAAAGGCGATGTCGAAAGTCGCGAATTCGTCCGTCGTGGCGTGTATGTCGCCCAGCATATCCAGGCGCCCAATAGAGAGCGCCGTGCTGGCGATCGAATCCATGACGGCAGTCAGTAGAACTCCGGTCAAGACCAGTATGGCGCCGAGCACCTCGGGCCGCTTGGTCAGCACCGGGAGCGGTTCGACGTGAAAGGTCATTGTGCGATACCGGTTCGATTTTCTGCGAGATCACCGGGTGGGACGGAAGTGGCGGTTGCGGGATTCGTTTCCTTGTCCACCCGAACGGCAATGCGGGCTGAGAGTCCAGGAACCAGCCGACCAGGCAATGGATTGCGCGTAAGTCTTATCTTGACTGGAACGCGCTGGACGACGCGGATGAAGTTGCCGGTCGCATTGTCCGGTGGCAGCAGGCTGAAGGCAGCCCCACTGCCCGGGGCGAAGCTATCGACGACACCATCAATCTGAACATCAGGGTACTCGTCGATGACCACCTGTACAGGCTGCCCGACCTCCACTCGATCGAGCTGGGTCTCCTTGAAATTGGCGACGACCCATACATCCTTGACTGGAACGACGTCCATCGCCGGGGTGCCGGGCGTGACGTACCGGCCGACGCGAACTTGCCGGTTGCCGATGACACCGTCGATTGGCGACTCTATAACGGTATTGGCGAGATCCATCCTCGCCAGGCTGACAGACGCCTTGGCCTGGGCCATCGCTGCTTGGGCGCCGGCGAGTTGGGCATCGAACACGCCAAGCTTCAGCCTTTGCGCCAGAGTCTTGGCCGCCGCGGCTTTGTCCCCAGCCTCGGCTTTTGCGAACGCGGTCTGCGCATCCTGGAGCTTTTGTTCGCTGGCCGTCCCGCTCTTTCGAAGCGCGGTGTAGCGGTCAAGATTGGCTCTCGCGAGGAGCAAATCCGCCGAGACCGAGCGCTCCTGCGCCACTGCCTGTTCGATCAGGGCATCTTGCAGTTTTTGCGTTGCTTCGATGTTTGCGATCTCGGCCTGTCGCGTGGACAGAGTGGCAATCGTTTGGTCGAGTTTCGCCCGGTAGTCACTGTCGTCGATGCGAAACAGCAAGCTTCCCTTGCTGACGCCGCCGTTGTCGCCGACTGCGACTTCGACCACATAGCCGGAGAGCTTGGGCGCGATGCTCGTTATGTCCCCACGGACATAAGCGTTGTCGGTGGTTTCTTCAAAACGACCGTGAAAATACCATTGCCAACCCCAGGCTGCCGACAGAGAAATCGTCACAGTCGCCACCATTAGGATACCGATCTTGCGAGCCCGGCTTATTGCTGCTCCCGTTGATTTTGGCGAAAATACCAAACCCAATGCGGGAGACGCTGTCGGTTGCGATTCGTCATCACTCCTCAACGCCGATTGGGTGGGTCCTTCAAAAACTTCAGCTCGGAGCATCTCAACCATCCAATCTCCCGTTCGATCTTGCGAATTGTCTGGCCATGTCAGAAGATTGCCGGCGACGCACAGACCTGGTCGACTCTGACAGCAAATCCTTTGCGACCAAACATCGCGGCACCCCAAGCGGAACCGTCACATAACGAGCACCCCCGTCCGAACTCTCTGGTTACCAGGTCTTCAGTCAATGCGAAGGCTCTGCTCCATCGCGTAGCACTGGTCCCAGATGAACACGTCATAGCCGGCCAGCCGAGATTGCCATTTGGGCGTGACGGCATTGACGCATTTCACAACGACACGGTCGATGTAGTTGTCGTAGACAGCCCAGAGGTTCGGCTTGTCCTCGGCTTCCATTTCCTCGCCCGGGGGCGTCGATTTGAGAGCAGCGGCGGCAGCCGCCTTCAGGTCATTCATGAATTCGAGCTGCGTCCGCACATCGGAATGAGTGCCCACGCGATTGACGTGGCCTCCGACGAGCGTTTCAAACGGCAATGTGTCGATGTACGCCACCTGGTCGAAGTAACCGGGGATGTCCTTGGCAAGCGCGAAACGACGCCAAGGCATCCAGCCGGGGAAGATCACATCGACCACCATCAGAACCTTCTGTTCGGGAGCATAGATGAAGATGTTCCCTGGCTCATGGGGACTGTTGCCGGGATAGCTCAGGTCCAGAATCTGACTGCCGACCTTCAGCGTATAGTGATCCTTGAACGTGACCGTAGGCACAGGGCGCCTTGGATCCTTCGCCCGTTCGAGCAGATGCAAGGTCTCTTCTTGGGCGATGATGATTGGATGACCGCCGAGGTCGTCTACGCCGCCAATGTGATCTACGTGCGCATGGCTATAGACGACATGTGTGATCGGTCGGTCGGTCACCTCCGCGATAGCCCGGCGTATATGGGCCGAGTATCCCGGAGGTGCGTCGACCACGACGACGCCTGATTCGTATACCAGGAACATCGACTGATAGCCGTTGTCGGTGACCATATAGAGACCACGGCCTAACTGTTGGGTCCGGTATCCCTTCTTCGGGTCGATGGCTGGAGTTACGTCTTCCTTGGGAATGGGAAGGTAGTGGTCAACGCGCGTGCCTATCGGCGCGAGCGACGGCATATTCTGATAAGGCGCGCCAGGCTCCCCTGGCAGGGTCTCGCCGCGGACCCCTTCGATGGGTGCCAACCCAAGTCCAACACCGATTGCAACAGAACCGATCTTCGCAGCGACGGTCAAAAGGGTGGAACGATAGACAAGCACAGCAAACCTCCTGCTTTGATTAATGCGTGCGGGAAGACTTTGCTCATAACTCCGCGGCAAGTTATTATCCTTAGGTATCGCGGACACCATGGTATCAGAGATATCCTACCGACCTTTGCCTCCGTTAGTTCCGGATCGAGCGGCCAAGACAGCCGATGCCGTGTTGGATCCATGACTGCCTGGGCTGGCGACCTCGCTGCCTTGAATGGCGTAAAGTATTGCCGAGACTATCGTACAATAGAATTCCCGCCATTCCTGGTCGATCTGCATCCCATCTAATATAGCGGGATCGACAAGGAGCGGACAATTGCATGCCAATGGTATTTCAATCGACGGGAGGCAACTTCTCGTCATGACGAGCTTTGAAGGATCGCGTACCGCCCATGGCGCGGACGTGGAGGAAACTCATGTCCCTGATACCACAAAGTCGGCGGATCGGTTCGGTATGACCGCAACATTCGGGGCCTATGGATACCGGGCAGAACAGCTTTCGGACAATTTTGTCCGGCTCGAGCCAATCATAGCCAATCTTTCACGACGTGACATCGAACTCCCAACCAGTAAGGTACGAGGTGGGGCTTCATGGGCCACCGAGAGCAGTGTGAGGCAAGCGCGATGGATTCTGGTGCCGCTATTTGGATTGTGGATTGCGATTGCCGCGGCGAATGTAATTTTCTGAAATGAAACGACACGATCAGTCTCAGGGGCGGACCGTCGCAGAACCGCTGGGGAGCGGCAGAACTGGTCGGCACCAAGCTGATACAAGTTGCTTCGGCAGGCAGCACCACGAATGATGGCGAGCGCTTTGCTCGGGCGCGTCATATTTGCCTCAGTGAATTACGAACCAGCGAGGGCATTCACGTCCGCGTAGAATTCGGCGTGAGGCTTGCCCGTGGCTGCGTCCTGGCGTTCTCTCATCATCATCTCGCGCTTGGCCTGCGGCATTGACATGAACGCTGTCTTGAACTCAGCTCTCGGCTTGAGCGTTTTCATGCCGGCATCGGTGTAGAACGGTCAAATGTTGTCGACCACATCGAGTGCGTCGGCAAAAGCCACTCCGCCAAAGACTGAAAGAGCAAGTGTCGCGGAGAAACAGGCGAACTTGAAGCTCATGTCCAACCCCTTCCTTAGTGTTGCCGAATTACAAATAGCGATTGCCATTTGGTATTTTCATAACACTTGCCGGCCGAATAGCCCCCGACGCGTTTTACGTTCCGGGGCTTGAGCGTAATTATATCCGTCGTTGCCGCGAATCGGTTCACACGAACTCGATAATTCTTGCCGGCGTGGGAATAATTGCGGTCAATGTCGGATTGCGCGGCTTCACCAGAGGACGCCGATGGATGTCGCCTGGCCGCCTCCCAAGGGCGCACCCGGCGGCTAGGCGAGAAGAGACGGAGGGCGTGATTTCCTGGCGTAGGAGGCTTCGAAACAGCAGTGGCGGGCGCTACGCCCGCCACTCTTCGGCTCAGACGGGGTTCACCACCCTGGCTTGGAGGATCATGAGCCGGCAAGAGCATTCAGGTCCGCACAGAACTCAGCGTAAGGTTTGGTCATTGCCGCGTCCTGGCATTCTCTCATCATCGCCCTGCGCTTCGCCGGTGGCAGAGTTGCGAGAGCCGCCTTGAATCTGGTTCTCATGATGGGATTCGTGTGGTTCAATTCGTGAATGGAACCGGTGTAGATCGTCTGCTTGTTGATGGGATCGATAACGTCGAGAGCGCCGGCGAGCGCGCTTCCGCCGAGTACTGAGACTGCAAATGCTGCGACAAGACATTTAGCTTTGATGTTCATGACGAATTCCTTCTCGTTAATGAACCAATTGTCCGCCGGACGACCGTGATGACGATCTGATCTTCACTTCCGTTGACCGAAACTCCCCGGACGAATTGTTATGTATCCGTAGGTCGGCGTGAATCTATTGTGCGATGGTGTCGTCGATACTTTGGCATAGGGTCGGTTGAGAGATGCTGATCCGAGGTGCGCTTGCCGAGGCCGCGGAAGGGATTCGGTACGATCGGCCGTTCTTGCTCAGTTCTCCAATTGCTTCGGCCGCTTCGTCCTGAAGATCTACAGGGCAACGTTGTTCTCGTGAATTTCTGGACGCGCTCTTGCATAACAGCTTGAGAGCACTCCCGTATCTCCGTGCTTGGGCCGACAAATACCGGGACCGTGGACTTTCGTCATCGGAGTGCATACGCCCGAATTCGCCTACGAGAAAAACTTCGTCGACGTGCGCAAGCAATCGGAATTGCTTGCGGTCGGCTACCCGGTTGCTCTCGACAACGACTACGGAATATGGCGAGCGTTCGGCAATCGAGCACGGCCTGCATTCTATGTTGAGTTCTTCGACGCTGGTGTGCGGGCCTACGCCTTTACTTTCGGATAGATGACGGGACAACGCGCGGACTCAATGACTGCGTGGTCATAACTCCGGCAGCGATGCGGAAGGGCAATCGGGGGAGGGAGGTCTTGGCTTCCGCGAGGGTTCGACGATACCAACGTGCAATGGAATAACCTTGCCCAAACGATAGACCTAGCTTTTCCATTGATAAAGAATGAGGGCGCAGGCGTGCCAACAAGATCGCTATTGCCCGCGGAGCGCGAGTTCATTGCCGCGATGGCGAGTGCTGGGATCGTTGGTGCCCTTCCCGGGACGCTAGAGGCGTGGACCCACGAGGATTCGACCCGAACTCGCGTGCCCTGCGGTGAGGCGGCGGCTCAATCCAGTCACGGGGAACAGTGGAACGGCGTTGACCAATACCATCGAGCAATTGATGGGGCGGCGTGGCTCTGCTCTCGTGTTCGCAGTTGGGTAGGTCTTGCCGTCGAACCGAAGGAGCTTGATATGAGCGATGATGTAGTGGGCGCCAAAGACGCAACCAATCGCCAGGAAACGCCGGCTATCGACATGAAGCTCGAGGTCGTCGTCATTCCCGTTTCCGATGTAGAGCGAGCCAAGCGCTTCTATGGCGGCCTAGGTTGGAGGCTCGATGCCGACTTCGCCGTTGGTGACACATTTCGGGTCGTCCAGTTCACGCCTCAGGGGTCAGCGAGTTCGATCCACTTCGGGACCGGTATCACGTCAGCGGTGCCCGGCTCGGTACAGGGACTCTATCTCGTCGTATCCGATATTGAAGCAGCGTTCGCCGAACTCGTAGCTTACGGGGTCGACGCGACCGAAGTGTCATACCGTACAGGGCCGGGACAGCCAGCGATCAAAGGCAGGGATCCGGAGCGGCGCAGCTACAACTCCTTTACCTCGTTCAAGGATCCCGATGGCAACGCGTGGCTGCTACAGGAAATCACCACGCGACTGCCTGGACGAGTAGACGCGGCCACGACATTCGCCACGTCGGTCGAGCTCGAGGCCGCGCTCCGGCGTGCAGCAGCGGCCCATGGCGAGCATGAGAAGCGGACGGGAGGAGAACGGGATGAGAACTGGCCCGATTGGTACGCCGGGTACATGGTAGCGGAACAGACCGGGCAGCCGCTGCCGACGTGAGCAGCGGCGTAGTTGGTCACGTCGCGCGAGGGATGCGGGAGAGGTGCTGACCCCCATACCGCGCGAGACCCCGACAGTCCGAGACCGGCAAGGATCGATGATCCTCGCTTGCTTGCTCCTCACCAACCAGAACGTATTGCCAATACCATCGTGCAATAGATTTACGCAGTTTGGAGGTTGATCTTCAAACTTATATTTGAATAGATCGGGCTGAGCGAGGAAGAAACGATGTCGGCGATATCGCTATCACCAACTCGGCGCGATGTCATTGTTGCGGCCGCAGCAGTTGGAACTGCCAACCTGGTGCCTAGAGCTTTGCATGCAGCGGCCGGAGAAGAATCCATCCGCCCGTTCAGTATTCACGTCCCGACATGGGCGCTTGCAGATCTTCGTCGGCGTATCAAAGCTGTAAGATGGCCGGAACGGGAGACCGTCAATGATCGCTCCCAGGGCGTCCAACTCGCAAAGCTGCAAACGCTCGTCGAGTATTGGGGCAGCCGTTATGACTGGCGCAAGGCTGAGACCAAACTGAATAAATTGCCGCAGTTCATTACCAGTGTTGGCGGATTGGATATTCAATTCGCGCATATTCGCTCACCGCACGAGAGGGCGATGCCATTGCTTATGACGCATGGTTGGCCTGGCTCGATTGTGGAACTTTTGAAAGTCATAGGCCCGCTGACCAATCCCACTGTGCATGGGGGGCGGGAAGAAGATGCATTTCACCTCGTCGTTCCGACGATGCCGGGCTACGGTTTCTCGGGTAAGCCGACTGCGACCGGTTGGGGTCCGGCGCGGATAGGTGGCGCGTTTCATGAGCTAATGATCAGGCTGAATTACAACGAGTACGTCTCGCAGGGAGGCGGCTGGGGCGCGATCGTTTCGCAGTTCTTGGCCGTTCAGGCTCCGAAAGGTCTTCTAGGCATTCATGTTAATATGCCTGGGAGTGTACCGCCGAGCATTCTTCGGCATCTCCGTAATTTCGACCCGGCGCCGGTGGAATTATCGGATCGGGAGAAGAGCGCCTATGATCGGCTGCTGCATTTCTACCGCGACGGTTTCGGTTACGCGGCGATGATGAATCAGAGCCCGCAAACCATCGGCCATGCCCTCTCCGATTCTCCGGTCGCAATGGCAGCGTATTTCTACGACAAGTTCGCGGAGTGGACCGATAGCGACGGGGAGCCAGAACGGATCTTCACCTACAACGAGATGCTTGATGCCATCTCTTTCTACTGGTTTACCAACTCGGGAGCTTCGTCATCGCGGTCGTATTGGGAAGGCGCGCAAGCAGGCGGTGGTCCGTTTGATGCGTTTGACATCCCGAATGTCCCTGTGGCGGTCACCGTGTATCCGGCCGAGATCTACCGCGCACCGCGGAGTTGGTGCGATAGAAGCTTCGGTAACCTCATTTATTGGAACGAAGTGGATAGAGGCGGCCATTTCGCGGCGTGGGAGCAGCCTTACGTCTTCTCTACTGAGCTCAGGGAGGCGTTCAGACCACTACGCCGAACAATCTGAGGCGAAAGAGGCGATTCTCCCCGCATCGCCTTTGCCCAGTAGCGCGGCCGGGTCGCCCCCCCACCCGGCCGCGCATTTCAGTTGCACGTGGGGCAAGAACGGACAATCATTTCCCTGAGGAGGCTTGAAAATGGACGGCATGCCACAACAAATTGACCACAATCGCCGCCGCTTACTCGGCACGGCCTTTGCGGCTATGACTGCCTTCGAACTGGGGACAGGCAAGCCTGCACTGGCGGGTTCGTCTGTGAACAATCCGGGCAAAAACCTCGTCACGAAAGCGGCTCAAATGTCGTTCGGTTCGTTGAAGCAGATTGATGCCGGATTGCTCAGCATCGGATACACCGAGACGGGCCCTGCCGCCGGCCCGGCCGTCGTACTACTCCATGGCTGGCCGTACGACATACACACATACGCTGACGCAGCGCCCCTGTTGGCTTCAAAGGGCTATCGAGTGATCGTGCCATATCTACGCGGCTACGGCACAACTCGGTTTCTTTCCGACGAGACCATGCGCAACGGCCAGCAGTCGGCGGTCGCCGTGGACGTTATTGCCCTGATGGATGCCCTGAGAATCGAACGGGCCACTATCGCTGGCTGCGATTGGGGCGCGCGAACGGCCAACATAGTCGCTGCACTGTGGCCAGAGCGCTGCAACGCTATGGTTTCGGTGAGCGGCTATCTAATCGGCAATCAGCAGGCAGGCAGGCAGCCATTGCCGCCGAGCGCGGAATTGCAGTGGTGGTACCAGTACTACTTTGCGACGGATCGTGGTCGCGCCGGTTATGAGAAATATACTCGCGATTTCGCGAAGCTAATATGGCGTCTCGCTTCGCCGCGCTGGAACTTCGACGATGCTACTTTCGAGCGCAGCGCGGCCGCGTTTGACAATTCTGATCATGTGGCGATCGTCATCCACAATTACCGCTGGCGTCTCGGTCTGGCCGAAGGCGAGCCTCATTATGAGGACCTGGAGAAGCGGCTTACGCAGGCGCCGGTCATCGCCGTCCCCACGATCACTCTGGAGGGTGACGCCAATGGTGCTCCCCATCTGGAAGCCAGCGTTTATGCGAAGATGTTCTCAGGAAGATACTCCCATCGTTTGATCACCGGCGGCATAGGGCACAATCTCCCTCAGGAAGCGCCGCAGGCATTTGCCGACGCAGTAGTCGAAGTCGGTGCGGCCACGTAACTACCGGCGCTGAAATCGACTGCCACATGCGCCGCAATGACGTCATATCTTGCGACTTCAGAGATCAAGGACGACATCACCCGTTGGCCGGGAGCAGCAGATCAACGTGTTGCCGGCCGCGGGTGGATCGATTGGATCGGGCTGGTACTCGACCGTTCCAGTCACAAGCCCGGTCTCGCAAGTGTGACAGACACCCGTGCGGCACGACCATCGGGTGGGGACGTCGCACGCTTCAGCAAGTTCAAGCAGGCTCTGAAAACTCGAACCCCAATGGACGCTCAAGCCACTCCGCGCGAACGAAACGAGAGGTCCCGCACTGGAAGGTTCGTCAGGTAAATGCGGCGGCCGGCTTGGAGAGGTAGCAATGCCCGGGGTAATCGCGGGACTTGGGCCGAACAGCTCCGTGTGGATTTGGTCCGCGGTGACACCCCAGGCTGCAAGGCCTGCGCTCAGGTCGCCCATAAAGGCCGACGGCCCGCAAATATAGAAGTTGGCATGGCGAGGCCCGTCCAGTTCTCGGAGTACCTCGATGTCCAAATGTCCGGCGGCATCGAAATCGACACCTTGCCTATCCTCGCGATCGGGCGAGCTGAAGCTTACATGGCTGTGACTGTGAGGCAGGGCTTTGAGCAAGTCTCGGACCTCTTGGGCAAAAGGGTGCTCGTGGCCACACCGGGCTCCGTGGAGCCACCACACTTCCCGGGTCGAGTTCTCGGCCGCCAATGCATGAAGCATCGCGATGATGGGAGTCGCACCCACCCCAGCACTTAGAAGCACGATTGGTCCATCGTTGGACCGAAGCGTGAAGCTGCCACGTGGGGCGCTAACGTCCAGCATGTCGCCGATCTCGACCTTGTCGTCGATGTAGGCACTCGCCAGACCATGCAGTTCCCGCTTGACACTTATTCGGTAGTATTGCTCACCAGGTTTACTCGACAAAGAATAACTGCGCATCAGTGCCGGAGCATCGGTCGCCATCTGTAGGCGCAGCACGACAAACTGGCCTGGAAGAGCTGCAGTGAGGCGAGAGTCATCAACGGTTTCCAGCACCAGCGACATCACACTGCTGCTCTCGCGGATCTTGTGCATCACGCGCAGCGGGCGAAATCCCGCCCACGCACTAGGCGGTCCGGACGCTGGATCAAGCCCGGCATTTCCGGTCGTCGCACCGTTACTTTTGTTTTGTAAGAGTAGAGCCTGGAAGGATCCTTGCCAGCCAGTGCTCAGCGCCGGGATGCGCAGCGCCCGTTCAAGCTGGCGGCGAGGGTGACCGGGCAAGTATAGCAGCGCATTGACCTCTGACACTGTCATGCGCTCAGGGCCTATCCCCACCTGGACGATCTCATCTCCAGCCTCGACTTGACCTTCTTCCAGCACGCGCAGATAGAAGCCGGGTCTGCCCCGTGCAACCAGCAGCGCGGCCATGCGCGGCTCGTTCATGCGAATACCGACTCGGTAGCAGGTGACGCGGGGTTGGGTCACTTCGAACAAGGCGCTCCCGATCCGGTAGCGATCACCTATGCATACGTCCTGATCCGGCAGGCCATCGACCGTGAAATTCTCGCCAAACTGCCCGTAGGTGAAGTCATTGCGGCCCAGCTCGCTTTGCCAAAAGCGATAGGATTCCCATTGATACACCAATACCGCCCGTTGTTCGCCGCCGTGCCCCGCCACGTCTCCTTGCCCATCGCCATCGACGTTGAGCCGGCGTACCTGACGTGGGCCTTGAACTGGCGTTTTCCAAACCGCGGTGTCGACGGTCTTTCCTCGCCATGGAATGCCACGCGGCAAGCCCACATTGACGGACAGCAAACGAGCCATCACTCGGTCCTTTCAGCCAGCCAATGCCAGCGAGTTCACGCAGCGACCCCTCAACCAGGGATTCTGACATTCCGACCCGCCACCAGAGAATAGCATTGCAGGGGCCATCGAGACGAGTGACACCAAAGTATCGATGATACCATCGTGCCATATATTCTTTTTCTGCCTGCTGGCAATACTTTCGAACTGAGGTCTATTTGATAGATATGCGTGTGGGCTCTTGCTTTTTGGTGAAGGCTGTTCTGACGCGTGTCACGCTATTTTGGACCTTGTGTCGCGAATTTGATGCAGAGGAGCCTATGACGATGTCACATCATTATTCAGGTCCCAACTTCGGCTTCCCGCAGGCAGACGCGCGGCTGGATCTCACCGATCTGTATGCCTTTCCGAAACCGGGGGACGCGGGGAAGTCGATCCTGATCATGAATGTGCATCCGTCCTCTACGGTAATCCATCCGGAGCCTACCACTAACGAACCGTTCTCGCCTGACGGCCTTTATGAGATCAAAATTGACACCAATGGCGATGCGGTCGCCGATATCGCGTATCGAGTCCGCGTTTCAGCTTTACCAGGAGCGATGCAGACTGCCACGGTACGGCGGGTTGAGGGCATACTAGCCGCTGGGACAGACGACGGTGGAGAGGTTGTCTTTCTGGAGGCTCCGGTGTCGACGGGCAGGGATGCGCAAGTGGCCGAGGCCGGCGACTATCGTTTTTTCGCGGGTTGGCGAAGCGAAGCATTTTTCTTTGATACCTTGGGTGCCATAAATGATCTGCATTTCACTGGTGCTGATTTCTTCTGTGACAAAAACGTCTGCAGCATCGTTCTGGAAGTGCCCAACTCCGCGTTGGGGACCAAACCGGTTGGTCTGTGGGCACGCACGCTGGACAAGCAAAGTGAGGGTTGGGTGCAGGTCGAACGGGGTGCGCGCCCCCAGCAGGCAGTATTCCTGCCCGGTGAGCAGCAAGAGGCTTATCTCGCCGGCGAACCTGCAGATGACGCCCGGTTTGTCGCAGTGTTCGCACACGCGCTTGAGCACACTGGTGGATATCTACCGGATGAAGCCGAGCGTGTGGCAAGGACATTGTTGCCGGATATCATGCCCTATGACTCGAGCCGGCCTGCGTCCTTTCCCGAAAATGGCAGGACACTGACGGACGATACGGCGGACGCTTTCATGGCCATCCTTACGAACGGCAAGTTGGCGGGGGACGGAGTTGGGGCGCATAGCGATCTGCTTGCCGAGTTCCCCTACCTAGGGCCGCCGCATGGCGCCTACGGTTGATCGCATCCCATCTCACATCGGCGCAGACCTGCTCCTTTTGCGGGCAGATGCGGGACTATTTATCTTAAAAGGAGAGTACGATGCGATTGATCCCAACCTGCATAGCTCTAACCGCAGCCTTTGTGATGCCGGCCTCGGCGCATTCGGGTATCGGTTCGGCCGTTTCCTTCGCGGCCGGCGTCGCTCATCCGCTAGGTGGCCTCGATCATATTGCCGCCATGGTGGCAGTTGGCGTGTGGGCCGCCGTCAAGGGTAACCGCGCGCTCTGGGCGTGGCCGCTGACTTTTGTCGCAGTTATGCTGATTGGCGGCGTGCTCGGCCTGGTACAGATCGCTTTGCCCTTTGTCGAACCCGGCATTCTGGCCTCAGTCGTCGTGCTGGGGCTCATGGTGGGGTTGGCGGTGAACCCGCCTTTATGGGTCGGCGCCGCGATCATCGGCCTTTTTGCGCTACTGCATGGACATGCTCACGGAGCCGAGGTCGCCCATACCGTGAACGGGCTGGAGTACGTCGCGGGTTTTGCGCTCGCCACCGCCACGTTGCATGCCGTCGGCATCGGTTTGGCACTTACTTTGCAACGCTTGGCGCCGGGTCCGGTCAATCGTCTTGTTGGCGCGACTTGTATGGCCGTCGGCCTCGGATTGTGCACGGGCGTTCTTTGAGTCCGGACCCGCGGTGTTTTCGCCATTCGGTTGGATTGTTCTTGGTGATGTTGCAGGCAGGCCTTCAGAAGGCAAGCCGTGGCGACTGAGCGTGCGGAGGAATGGAATGTCAGATCCAGACGCAGATCAAAATGTGTTTACCGTGCGGGGAGATGTTGTTCAGGGACGTTTAGCCTCGCAGATGTCGAGAGCCGGTATCGTCCATGACCTAGGGAATCTCATTCAGGTCGCCCTATCCGCGTTGAATCACCTGGGCCGCGACCCGAATATCGCAACGACTCCGGGCGTGGGGTTTGTAATTGGTGGCGCCAAAACCGCTTTGGAACGAGCGGGTTGCCTTGTTAGGCAGACCATCAGGACAGCCGGAGAAATCCAAGGGGAAATTGCGTATGCGAACGTGGGGGTTTGCTTGGCGGACCTACATTCCGTTATTCGCAGCGCTTGGGACGCAAACATCCATCTCGAGATTCGGGTCGCCTCCGACCTACCTTTGGTACGGTGCGATCGGGTTGGATTGCAAAATGCGGTCCTCAACCTTCTGTTCAACGCGCGCGATGCAATGCCTGACGGTGGTTTGATTTCAGTTAGCGCCTCAGAATCGGAGAACTCCAGCCAGGTGGACATTCGTGTTGAAGACCGCGGTATTGGAATGACCAGCGACACCATGATGCGGGCATTTGATCTCTTCTTCACGACGAAAGGCGAAGGCCTCGGTGGCGTTGGATTGCCGATGGTGAAACGTTTCGTCGAAGATTCCGGAGGGAGTATCGATCTTAAGAGTACGCTTGGGTCAGGCACGACAGTGACGTTGAAATTGCCCGCGATGCATTAGGGGCGTGAAGGTAGAGGGCGTGTGACCGGTCGCCCATTCAGTTGGTGGTTTGTTGGCAAAGCTCGATGGCTTCGACGCTAGGATGTGAGGTGCAACTGTGAAGGCGCGATCCGAATCAGACGGCGTCGCCCAACTGAGTGGGGTGCGCTCCGAAGGAGCGGTGGCAGCGGAGCGCGAGATCCCTCCGCAGACAGAGCGATCTTTAATAGCTCGGTTTCCGGCCTCATTTTTTGCCATCGGCCTTGGGACAAGTTCTTTCGCCGTCATGTGGCAGGTTGCGCATCAACTGTGGACAGTTCCCGACGGAATTGTTCTGGCGGTGGTCATAGTGGCAACGTGCCTATGGGCAGCCCTCTTGACGTTCTATGGATTGAAGTTGTGGTTCGCGCCGGTCGCGGTGCGAGCAGAACTCGCGGATCCCGTTCAGAACTGCTTTCCTGGTCTAGCGGGAATCGGCATGATGCTAACCGCAGTGAGTGTATTGCCGTTCAGCGCGGCGATCTCGACCATACTCCTGTGCATCGGCGGGGCAGTGGCGGTCGGATTTGGTCTTTGGCATTCGCAATTGATCTGGAAATCGGCAATCGCTCTGTCTGACGCGACGCCAGCCTTGTACTTGCCTGTTGCCGCCGGGTCGTTCGTCCTCAGCATTGGCCTATCGACATTTGGACATTCTGAATGGGCGCAACTAGCGTTGGGTGCGGGCCTGCTTTCGTGGCTCACAATCGATTCCGTGTTGTTCTATCGGCTCTATTTTGGCGAGCCGCTTCGAGAACAGATTCGGTCGACCCTGGGGGTCCAGCTCGCCCCTCCGGCGGTCTGCTCGCTCGCTTATACTAACTTGTCAGGTACCCCAGGAGACGTATTTGTCCACTGTCTTATCGGCTACGCAATGCTGCAGGCAGTTATCGTCGGCGGCGTTCTCCCGCGGATTGTCCGCCGTTTTTCTGCCGGTCTTTGGAGCGTAAGCTTCGGCGCCACAGCGTTGGCAACAACGATTGAAAAACTCGCCATCCGTGGCGACACCGGTTTGGCGACCGCCTTGGCTCTTCCATTTTTTGCTGCCGCAAACGTGCTAATTGCGTGGCTAACCGTTAAAACGATCATATTGGCTATGACCGGCTCATTACTTCCCGCGCCTCTAGGCGGGCAAGCGGGGCGATAGTAGACTGCAATCGCCCTCCGGTGGTGTCGAACAAGCAGACGCGATTGGCCTGCAACCGCAGCCAGATCGTTTCGTCGGGTTGCACGTTGATCCGCTCGTGAAACATAGTCACCACGGTCTGTCCTCCGACGCTCGCGGTCACGTGCGTTTCCGGGCCGAGTGGCTCAACGACAATGACCTGGGCCGGGATACCCGAACCTGGCGGTGCGATAGTGAAACATTCCGGTCTGATACCGTAAACCGCTTCCATGCCGGATGGCCTTGAAACGCTGTCGGGCAGCGGCAGTATGGCGCCTCCATCGGCCATGAAAACGGGCCGGCCGTTGGCGCTTCCGAAGTGGCCTTTCAGCAGGTTCATGGACGGTGAGCCGATGAATTCGGCAACGAACATGCTCTGCGGGTCGTCATAGAGATCGAGCGGCCGGCCGATCTGTTCGATACGGCCTCCATTCATCACCACAATCCGATCAGCCATGGTCATGGCTTCGACTTGGTCATGGGTCACGTAGACAATGGTCGTGGCAAGCCTGCGGTGCAGGCTCTTGATTTCGGCGCGCATGGCGACGCGCAGCTTTGCATCGAGATTGGAGAGCGGCTCGTCGAACAGGAAGACCTGCGGTTTGCGAACGATTGATCGACCCATGGCCACGCGCTGGCGCTGGCCGCCCGACAGCTGGCGCGGATAGCGATCGAGAAGCGGCGTCAGTCCCAGTATCTCAGCAGCTTCCGCTACGCGCCTCTGCTTCACATCTTTTGGTGCGCCGGCCAGCGTCAGCGAAAACGCCATGTTCTCCGCCACTGTCATATGCGGATAGAGCGCGTAATTCTGGAACACCATGGAGATGTCGCGTTGCTTCGGAGGCAGATCATTGACGACCTGCCCGCCGATGCCGATCGTTCCGCCGGTGATGTTTTCCAGACCCGCGATCATCCGCAGAAGCGTCGATTTACCGCAACCGGACGGGCCGACGAGCACCATGAACTCGCCGTCGTGGATGTCGACAGAGACGCCATGAAGCACCTCGACCGAACCATATGCCTTGCGCGCTTTATCGATCGCAACGTTCGCCATCAGGCCGCTCCGACGCGGATTTCATTGCACGATAAGGCGCCTTCATGTACGAGCAAGCCGATGCCGCCGTCGTGCAAAGCGTGCGGACTTCTGTCTTCCGCAAACAGCGAACTGCCGTCGGCGTCGAAGGTAATGCGATCGCCCTTGGCCGCCACTTTCATCGATATAGGCTTCTCGAATACGGTGTTGAAGCTGGTTTCAGCGAGCACCTCGGTGTCCTCGTCGCGGACGCGAACGATCTGCATCTTGCCGTCGCGGGTGACGCGGGCGCCATAATAGCGGCGTAGACCCTGCGCCCGGATTGCCAGACCGCCATAATTGCCGAGATGCATCATCACATCGCCCGACGCCTGGTAATCGGTCCACTGGCGCGTGCCATGAATGATGATGCCTTCGCCGTTGTTCTGCGATATCCGGAATGCGGCGGGATAACGCTTGGAGAAGAAATCTGCGCCGTTGACCCAGGACATCCGCCAGAAATCGCCGTCACCAGCCGGGCGTTTCAGCGTCAGTTCAGGCGTACCATCCCACCTGACAAAGTCGACAAGCAAGCGACCATCCGCGCGCTTGCCGGTGCTGGAAATCGACAGGCCGAGCTCGGCGATAGGCTGGCCGCCGGTATCCGGGAGAACCCATTCGAGAACGGCCTCCTTGCCCGGCTCGATGATCTCCGGGGAGCCGTCGACATTGCGCAATTCGTCGTGCTCGTCGTAGACGCGCGCCCGCAGTCCTACCGCGACGGCACCGCGGTTCTTTTGATCGGCAATGATGCGAGCGCGCACGACTTGACCGGAATAGACGAGCGGCGTCGCCATCAGGTCGTAGGTACGCATGTTAAGCATTTCGCGCGGCGAGAAGGTCGGACTGGTCACCACCGCGACCTGCGTGGGCCCCAACGCGTCATAGTCGATTGTGAGAGCACGGCTGCCCTCGAACTCCGCGTTGCCGACGCGCACCGCGTGGCTGACGGCAAGACCGGTCTGCGGCCTGAAGCCCTGCTGGCTGCCGGACAGCGAGAAATGGAACTGCGCGCCAGCCTTCGGAGCGTCGAGCTTTCGCCTGCCGCCCAACTGCAGGCCCAGATTGGTGAGGAAATAGGCCTGGCGGACCGCGTCGTTGATTGAGTTGCCGCCGTCGGCGGACGAGATCAGCATGCGGTCGGCGATCGGCCCGCGCCAGTCGGGGCCCTCTTCCAGCCCTTCGAGTCCGTTCATGATGCCGAGCAAGCAACCGACATTGCCGGCATTGCAATCAGTATCCCAGCCCGACGTGTTGACGATCATCTGGGCCTTCTGGAAATCCTGCGGCGCGTAAAGCACGGCCATGATCATAAGCGCGTGGTTCGGCACGACATGACAGTTGCCGGGATATTTGTCGTAGCCATAGTGATGCTCGATCTTCTCACGGGTGTCGCGCCAATCCGGATGCGCCTTGTGCCAGGCCCGGATATCTCCGATCAGCTTGGCGATCAGGCAGTCCTGGGGTATCTGGCTCAGGCCGGTATCGATCAGATGGTCGATGTCCGAGGAGCCGAAGGCCTCGGCCTCCATAGCTGCCCAGAGCATGGCGGCGTAAACGGATTCGCCATCATGGCTGACCTTGCCGGCCTGTTCGGCGAGCCTTGCGGCAAGTTCGGGCTGGCGCGGCGCGACCATGGCCCAGCCGTCGATGAATATCTGCGCGCCGATCTGCTCGGCAACGGCCTGACCGTTGGTTTCAATCGAGCCGGACTGCGGGGCGGGCACACCCTTCCTGAGATTCAGCCAGGCGGTATGTTCGGTGGAATTGCCGTTGCCGCCCCACCACAGGATCGCGCGTTCTTCGACGATGTAGTTGAGCCAGGCCTTGCCGATTTCCTCGGCCGAAAGGCTTGCCTTGATACCATAGTCTTCCAGCGCGCGAATGAATGTGAAGGTGCCCGCGACATCGTCGTCCGTGACGACGAGCGGCTGGTTCAGGCGCTCATGCACGTAGTATTCAATCGGGCCTAGCTCTGCCATTATCTTCTGGTACGTCCAGCCCTCGAAAGGGCGGCCGAGATAGACCCCCACCAGCTTGCCGAGGACGCCGGCATAGACGCGTTCGAGATAGTCGTTGGGAAACTGCATCGTTCACTCCACAATTCGAAACGGGATCAGCCCTTCACCGAGCCGCCGGCCATGCCCTCGATGAAGCGCTTCTGCATGAAGACGAAGAGCAGGACGACGGGTACGACGATGATGAGGGCAGCGGCCATGATCTCGCCCCAGTCGGAACTGTATTGGCCGGAGAGCAGATAAAAGGCGATGACAGCGGTGACGTTTTCCTGCTTCTGCAGGAAGGTCGTCGCTATCAAGAACTCGTTCCACGAATTGAGGCCGATGATGAGCGCCACCGTGAGGATGCCGGGCGAGACGATCGGCAGCATTACCCGCGAAAAAACCTGCCACGAGGTGGCGCCATCGACGATCGCGGCTTCCTCGAGTTCCTTTGGAACGGCGATGAAGTAGGTCCTCAGCAGCATCACCGCGAAGGGGCTATAGAGTGCGGTATAGATCAGCGCGACTCCGAAAATATTGTTGATCAGGCCAAGCTTGGCGAAGCCGAAATAGAGCGGAAAGATGTAGAGCTGGATGGGCGCCGTCGTCGTCGCCAGCAGGTAGAAGGTGAAGATCTTCCACGACTTGAGCTTGCGTCGAGCCAGAACATAGGCGGTTAGCGACGAGGTCGAGCAGACCAAGACGATCGTCGTGCCGCTGACGACAAGGGAGTTCACGAAGGTCTTCGAAAACTTCGCGTGGTTCCATGCATTGACGAAATTCTCCCAACGGATCGGGTCCGGCAGACCGAGCGGGTTCTCCACGATCTGAGCAGCCGGCTTCAGGGAATTGAGCACCAGAAGCGCGATCGGGAACAGAGCGATGAAGGCGAACAGGCCAAGAAGCGCATAGGAAACCGTCAGCGTCAGGCGGCTTTCGACAAGCCTCATTGCTCGCCCTCCCGCGTCTGGATACGGACGTAGAAGAAGGTGCCAGCCAGCCCGAACAGACTGATGACAAGGGCTGCGGCTGCGGCCTGCCCGACATTCAGGTCGTAGAAGGCCTTGCGGTAGGCGAGGGTGGACAGGAGCTCGCTCGAAAATGCCGGGCCGCCCTGGGTCATGATGTAGACGAAGTCGAAGGCGAGGAACGACCAGATCACCGTCATGATCATCATGAGCGTTATCGTCGGCCGAATGCCGGGCAGCAGCACGTAGCGCATCATCTGGAAATAGGTGGCGCCCTCGAGCCGTGCGGCCTCGATCTGCTCCTGCGGCACCTGGCGGAGCGCGGCGAAGAAGATGACACAAAGAAAGCCCCACCAGTGCCAGAGATCGACCGTCGCGACGCCGAACAGCGCCAGCGGCGGTTGCGTCAGCGGATTGGGGACCGGCATGCCATATCTCTTGAGGACGCCGAAGACCCCGGTAACTGGGCTATAGATCATGCCTTGCCAGACGCGCGCGGTGATGGCGGTGGCGATGACCACAGGAAGGAAATAGACGATCTGGAAGACGTTGCTGCCGCGGCGCACGATCAGCAGCATCGATGCGGCAGCGAGGCCCATGACGATCGGCACGGTGAGGAAGACGGCCGTCCAGACGATGTTGTTGCCGAGCGCCGACCAGAAGACACGATCCGCAGCCAAGGCCCGGAAATTGTCGAGGCCTGCAAAAGTCGGCGCCGAGATGCCATCCCAATTGCAGAAGGCGAGAGCGACTGTCAAAAGTGCCGGAACCAGCACGATGACGACATTGATGATCATCGTCGGGACAATGTAGAGCCGATGCATGGAATTCCTCCGGGGGAGGGCGACGCATGCCGCGCCGCCCTCAGCGGTGTGTCAGGCGCGGGCCGGAATTGCAGGCACCTTGCCCGCGTCCTTTTCCTGCTTGAACGTTTCGTCGAGTTTCTTGAGAAAGTCGGCGGATGAGGCTTTCTTGAGCCAAACCTCTTCCATGCCGCTGACCAGATAGGTGTCGGTCGCGGGTGGCAGGAAAGTCCACGTCGTATAGCCATATTTGCCCGCACCGACGGCGGCGGACAGCTTCTTCATGGCTTCCGTATAGAGCGGCAGAACCTTGTCTGACAGCTTCACCTTGGAGAGATCCGCAAGCGGCAGGTTCCATTCGCCTTGCCAGACCGAGTTCATCTTGATGTAGAAGTCGTCCTGGAACATGTAGTCGAGTACAGCGGCCGCACCGTCCGGATTTTCCGACTTGGCATTGATCGAAAGCGTCGAGCCGATGCCGAGCGGAAAGATGGGATCGCCGGACGCGCTGGGAAAGCCGACAAAACCCGGTTCGGCATTGTTGTCAGGGAAATAGGGCTTGACGTTGGTGAAGCTCCAGGTGCCCGTAGGCGCCATGCCTGCCTGGCCGGTGGCAATCTGCGCAAAGGCCTGTTCGGAGGTCAGCGAGAAGTAGTTATCGCCATAATAGCCCTTGTCCCACCACTCGGCCAGCTTGTCGATTGCCGCGACGAAGGCCGGATCCGTCCATTGAATGGCTCCGGTCAATGCCTTGTGGACGGTTTCCGGCCCAGCGATCGAGTTGATGGCAATCGATACATGCCATTCGTTCGCCGGACGCCAATCGGCATTGCCGGCGCCGAACGGCACGAGGCCCTTTCCCTTCATTTCATCGGCGAGGGCTTCAAGTTCTGCAATCGTCGTAGGTGCTTTCCAGTTGTTCTTCGCGAACAGCGTTTTGTTGTAGAACAGCCCAAGCGTCTCGTAGGTCTTGGCGAGCGCGTAGAGCTTGCCCTCGTAGCGGCCGAGATCGAGGAACAGAGGCAGCAGCCGTTCGTTCCAGCCGTATTTCTTGGCATAGTCGTCGAGTGACAGGAGTTGTCCAGCCTGCGCCATGGCAGCGACATAACTTGGGCCCGCGGTGAAGACGACGTCGGGTCCGGTGCCCGAGAGCATGGCGACACGAAGCTGCTTGTCGAGATCGGAGCCGCGGAAGTCGATGCTCAGGAGCTCTTCCGGATGGGCCGCGTTGAATGGGTCTACAAGCAGAGTCTTGAGATTGTCCTGATTTTCCGGCGATGCCGATTCATACCAGAACGTCACGGGATTTTGGTCGGCCGAATAGGCGACACGCGGCAGGAGCGGCAGGGTTGCCAGACCAAGTCCGGCTTTCAGAATTGTACGGCGTTGCATGGTTTTCCTCCCAGTTGGTCAGACGGCCAGTGTCTAGATAGCTCGTGTCGAGCCTCGTTGGATCAGTTCGAAGGGCATTTCCAGCGCAGTCCCCGCACCGGTCTTCGTGCCGCGAAGCCGCTCCATTAGCGTCTGTGCCGCGCGCGCGCCCATTTGCCATTGAAACTGTGCAACGGTGGTCAGCGGCGGCGTGACCAGCTTCGCTGCAGGAATATCATCGAAGCCGACGACGGCGATCTCTCTGGGTATCTCGATGGCGCGCTCGCGCAGCGCCTGCATGACGCCGACGGCCATAAGGTCATTGGCGGCGAATATCGCGGTGGGCTGAAACGTGCTCGCAAGTATCGCTTCAGCGGCGCGTGTGCCGCCGATCTCCGAGAATTCCTCGTCAATGATCACATGGTCCGGATATCCTGCCCTGGCGAGGGCCGAGCGATAACCATCGATGCGAGTGGCTTGGGGTCCACCGCGGCCGGCTACCATGGCGATACGCTTGTGGCCCTGGCCGATCAGATGCTCCGTGACCGCAAGCGCCGCGGCCCAGCTGTCGACATAGATGTCGTCGACGACGATCTCGCCGCCGCGCTTCTTGGAAGACTCGATCCGGACCACCGGAACCCCTGCTTCGACCAAGGGGCTGAAATCGCTGGCACGCAAAGTGAAGAAGACACCGATCACGCCATCGACCCGACCCTGACGGGCCCAATCGAGGAAGTGCCGCTCGCGTTCGGGTGTGCCATCGGTGTTGACAGCGATGACGTCGTAACTCAGGCCGTCCGTCACCGATTGGATGCCACGGATCAGCGATGGATAGAAAGGATTTGTGATGTCCGGAACAATGCAGGCGATGGTCATCGAACGGCTGGTCTTCAACGCCTGCGCAAAGCGGTTGGGAACGTAGCCCAGTTCCTTGGCAGTCTTGGTGATGCGTGCCCAGGTCTCCGCTGGGATCGAAGGAGCGCTGCCGCCCCCCAGCACCATGGAAACCGCGGCCTGCGAGACCCCCGCCGCCCTGGCCACATCCTTCTGCGTCGCTCTGCCGCTTACCATCAGTTATCCGGTGATACGTATTACTGATACGTATCACTATCAGCTTTGGATTCAGTGTCAAGAGCTTCGCGGCAGCTGCGCTCGGTCCGGGGGCGAAGCCGTTAGACATCATTCTGGCCATGAGCGGCTCCTGCTGCCGGCAGGCTGGCTGATCGACACCATGGAGCCCGCATCTTCAATGCAGACAGCGATGCGCACGATAGGGCACCAGAGGATGAAATTCTCAAAAATTCGACGGCGACCTGAGCAGGTTGCCAAAAGATGTTTGGGGTCTCATCGCCGTCAAGACCGGGTGACTGCAGCTCGCTCGTGGGGCCTTGATTGGATGCAATCGTCGAGGCTCCGCCAGCGCATCTATACCTTCGTCTGATTGGATCATAACGCGGCATTTCGTAATCTAAAATGCCGAGAAAACGCCCGTGCAGCGTGTAGAGGGACCGAGACCATGACGCAACAATTGAGCAAGACAACCCGTCCGGATCGCTTCCTTCGCACTCCGACAGATCTGGGCTCCGACGCGACCCGCGACATCGCCGCCGGCCTCGCCGGCCTTCTTGCTGATGTGTTCGCCCTGTATCTCAAGACCAAGAACTTCCACTGGCACATGAGCGGTCCAAGTTTCCGGGACTATCACCTTTTGCTCGACGAGCATGCGGACCAGGTCTTTGCTATGACCGATGCGATCGCCGAGCGCGCGCGCAAGATCGGCGGAACCACGATCCGTTCAATCTCCGATATTGCAGGACGCCAACGCATCCTTGACAACAATGCCGACTATGTCGCCCCGCAGGACATGCTCGCCGAGCTTCACGGCGACAACAAGCAATTGGTGGCTGAACTGCGTCGCATCCATGAGCTGTGCGATAGCTATTCGGACATTGCCACTGCGAGCCTGGTCGAAGTGTGGATCGACGAAAGCGAACGGCGCAGCTGGTTTCTTTACGAAATTTGCCGTGTCTGAGCGGAAAAGCGGGGCAGGGCCGACGAGAGTCCGCAGGCAGCACCGGCAGATCGCGCCTTCGGTGATCACGCAACTCCTCCAACTGAGCGGCAAGGGGGTCGCGTGAAGACAGTATGCTGACTGGCGGTCGGGTGGCATCGATCCGCATCGAGTGTCCAGGCCGGCACCGACTCAAACTCATTGTGTCGGATGAGGGTTCTAGGAAACGGCTCGGACCGCGTCGCTGGCATAACGTTCCCGATGGGCCGCAGCTTCGAAACCCTACCAGATGCTCTTGTAATCCGAACGACGACCCGCCAAGCCGGCTTTCTTGGCAAATCGTGGCATGGTTGCCGCGCAAGCAATTTGGACATGTTCGCCACTGCGGTTTTCCTATCTGGTGAACGCTGCCATGTCTCCGGGCATGCGAGGCCAATTTCGAGGCCCGCAGTGGCTCCAATACCTTCGGACAGCTCTTCACATCTGCGTGACTAGACTACTGTCACTGTTGCCACGCTAACTCAGCGCGGATCGCAGACATGAGGCTCTTAATGAAGGGAAAGCCACTTCCAAGGCGGTCATTGCGTCCTGAAACGGCCAAGGCCGGATCGAAGCTCGTCTCTGTAGGAAGCCACTCAAGGTGACGCCGATTAGATTGACGGTAGGCGGCACTTGATTTGCGGATTTTCGCGGGTCAATTTCTCTCTCCGAGCACGGGCTCATTCTCCTACCAGCAAGAATCTTGATGGCTGAGGATTCCGAGTACGCACTGGAGCCGCTACGCGAAGGGGCGGAGTTCACGCTCTACCGCGGCAGAGAGCACGGCAACCGGATCCTAGCGGTAGCGGTCGCGGCTGAGCAACCATCGTTTCAGAGTCTGCAGCGGCTCGAACACGAATACTCGTTGGCGAGCGAACTTGATCCAGCGTGGGCGGCTCGACCCCTCGCGATGATTCGTCAACAAGGGCGGATGCTCCTCATTCTTGAGGACCCAGGTGGTGAACCGCTGGATCAGACAGTTGAGCAACAGAAGGGACGCCCGATCGACCTGCTCCGCTTCCTGCATATAGCCATCGGTCTGGTAGCAGCGCTTGGTCAAGTCCACAGGCAAGGCCTCATCCATCGGGATATTAAGCCGGCGAACGCACTTGTGGATGATTTCGGTCGCGTATGGCTTACCGGCTTTGGGGTCGCGTCCCGGCTCCCCCGCCAGCGTCAGTCGCCTGAAGCGCCCGAATTTATCGCCGGATCACTCCCGTACATGGCTCCCGAACAGACCGGACGGATGAACCGTTCTATCGACTCTCGGAGTGATCTCTATTCTCTGGGTATCACGCTGTACGAAATCTTGACCGGCCGGCTGCCGTTCACCGCTTCAGATCCGATGGAGTGGGTTCACTGCCATATTGCGAGGCTCGCCGACTCGCCCAGCGAGAGGGTAAGCCAAATTCCGCAGGTGCTGTCGTCAATCGTGATGAAGCTTCTCCTGAAGACCGCGGAGGAACGCTATCAGACCGCCGGGGGCGTCGAGGCTGACCTGCGCCGCTGTCTGATGGAATGGCAGCTGCATGGTCGCATTGAACCCTTCCCGCTGGCGGCGCATGACACATCGGGCCAGTTGATGATCCCGGAACAGCTCTATGGGCGGGAACGTGAGATCGACTCTCTGCTTGCGTCCTTTGATCGCGTCTTGGCCGAAGGCATCTCGGAACTCGTGCTGATATCCGGCTATTCCGGCGTCGGCAAATCCTCCGTGGTAAGCGAATTGCATAAGGTCCTTGTCCCGTCGCGCGGACTTTTCGCAGCAGGCAAGTTCGATCAATACAAGCGGGATATCCCATACTCAACCCTCGCACAGGCCTTCCAAACTCTGGTCCGGCAGATTCTCGTCAAGAGCGAAGCGGAGGTGGACCAATGGCGGCGTGTCTTGACTGAGGCGGTTGGATCGCACGGACAGCTGATCGTCAACCTCGTTCCCGAAGTCGAGTTCATCATCGGGAAACAGCCGGCCGTTTCCGACCTGCCACCCCAAGAAGCGCAGAATCTATTTAAGTTGGTGTTCCGCCGCTTCCTTGGTGCGTTCGCCAAGCCGGATCATCCGCTCGTCTTGTTCCTCGATGATCTGCAGTGGCTGGATACGGCCACGCTCGACCTCATCGAGCATTTAATCACGCACCCGGAAGTGCGGCACCTTCTACTGGTTGGCGCCTATCGGGATGACGAGGTCGGTCCCGCTCACCTGCTTTTTCGAACGCTGGATGCAATCAAAAAGGCAAATGCGAGGGTGGGTGAGATAATGTTGGCTTCCCTCGGTCTCAACGATGTCGGTCAGCTTACCGCGAGTGCGATGCAGTGTGACATCGAGCGCGCGTGGCCTTTGTCGCAGCTCGTTCAGGAAAAAACTGGCGGAAATCCATTCTTTGCAATCCAATTCTTGATGGAGTTGGCCGACGAGGGTTTGCTGGTGTTTGACCCCGTTGCGCAAGTCTGGCGTTGGGAACTCGATCGTATCCATGCGAAGGGCTATACCGACAATGTGGTGGATCTCATGGTGGAAAAGCTGAAGCGGCTTTCTCCGCCCACCCTGGAAGTGCTGAAACAACTCGCCTGTATAGGCCACGTCGCCCACATAGCCACCCTAACTCTGGTACAAAATGGACCAGAGGAAGCAATGCACGCGACGCTCCGGGAAGCCGTCTACACTGGTCTCATCGATCAGCTGGACGGCGCATACAGGTTCCTGCATGATCGAATTCAACAGGCGGTTTATTCGCTCATTCCCGACGAGCTCCGCGTTGACACCCACCTACTCATCGGCCGCAAGCTGCTGGCGAACATGTCGGGTGATCAGGTTGCCGAGCATCTCTTCAATGTCGTCGGTCAGCTCAATCGAGGCGCTGGACTGCTGACCGACCCGCTGGAGAAAGCCCAGCTGGCGACGCTCAACCTGCGGGCCGGGAGAAAGGCCAAAGCGTCGGCTGCCTATGCGTCTGCTGGCGTGTATCTAGCGGCCGGACTGGCCATGCTCGACGAAAAAAGCTGGGACAGCCAGTACGAGCTAACGTTCAGCCTCTGGTTCGAACGTGCAGAGTGCAATTTTTTGATCGGCGATTTCGAAGAAACCGAGCAATTGTTGGTGGATTTGTCGCAACGCGCGGCGTCCAAAGTCGATCTTGCAATCACCTACCGTCTGAAAGTCCTGCTCTATACTCTGAAATCGGAAAACGCCCAAGCAGTCGACAGCGCACTCTCCTGCCTGCGACTGTTCGGCATTGACGTCGCGGCGCATCCAACACTGGCGCAGGTCCAGGCCGAATACGAGATGGTCTGGCAGACCCTCGGCGGGCGCCCGATCGAAAGCTTGATTGACCTGCCAATGATGACAGATCCAGAAATGCTGGCCGCGATGGACGTGCTGTCAGTGCTCCTCTCCCCAGCTTATCATACTGACTTCCATTTGTGGTGTTTGCTCGCGTGCCGGATGGGGAAGGTGACCATGGAGCACGGAACAAGCGGCGCATCCGCCCATGGCTATGCCGATCTTGGCCAAATCCTCGGACCAGTATTTCGCCGTTACAGCGAAGGTTATCGATTCACCGAGCTCGCCTGCGAACTTGTCGATAAGCACAGCTTCGTCGCGTACCGCGGGAAGGCCTACCATGCGAAAGGAGTAGTCGCCGTCTGGACACAACCGATCGCAACCTCGACAGATCTTCTGCGAACGGCCTTTCGCATAGCAAGCGATACCGGTGATCTGACCGTCGCCTGCTACTGCATGGACAAGTCGATCACCAACTCTCTGATGCGGAGCGATCCGCTCGACGCGGTCTGGCGCGAGGCGGAAATGGGCCTGGACTTTGTCCGGAAAGCTCGGTTCCATGACGTCGCTAACGTAATCGTGGCTCAGCAACACTTCATTGCGACCATGCAAGGCCGTACCTTAACCTTCTCCACGTTCAGTGATGCGCAGTTTGACGAAGCGAACTTCGAAGCGCAAATCACTGCTGATGGCACGGCCACGGCGGCGTGCCTATACTGGATCCTCAAGTTACAAGCCCGGTTCTTGTCGGGCGACTACGTCGAGGCGCTCACGTCAGCCGAGAAGGCGAAAGAACTGCTTTGGGCAGCACCCGTTCATTTCCAGCGTCTCGACTATTTCTACTACACCGCGCTGACGATGTCCGCACTCTATGAGAACGCCTCCGCCGGCGAGAAGCGAGGATGGCATAATGTCTTGGCGCTGCATCTGGAGCAACTGAGCGAGTGGACAGAAAATTATCCACCGACTTTCGGTGACAAGCATGCCCTGCTGGCTGCGGAGATCGCCCGTGTTGAAGGACGGGACGCCGCGGCCATGCAGCTTTACGAGCAGGCTATTTGCTCGGCTCGCGACCAAGGTTTCGTGCAGAACGAGGGCTTGGCCTGTGAGTTGGCGGCCAGATTTTACAACGCGCGCGGCTCCGAGACATCCGCCAATGCCCATCTGCGCAAGGCCCAGCGCTGCTATCTCCGCTGGGGCGCACACGGCAAGGCGGCGCAGCTCGATCGGCTTTATCCGCACCTGGCAGCTCCGGAAGGGCAACGTGATGCCGTTGGCTCACCGGTTCAACATCTGGATGCTGCGAGTGTCGTAGTAGCCTGTCAGGCTTTGTCCAGTGAGATCGAGTTGCCTAGATTGATCGAGCGGCTGATGAAGACCTTGATCGAGAACGCAGGCGCGGATCGCGGCCTTTTGATCCTGCCCTCAGGGAATGAATATTTGATCCAAGCGGAGGCGCGAGCGACCGCAGATCAGATCGACGTCATGATGCGTCAAGAACCGATCACCCCGATTACCTGTCCAGAATCCCTCGTCCGCTACGTCATCCGTACACGGGAAAGCGTGATTCTCGATGATGCCTCCAAACCTAACCTGTTCTCCGTTGATGACTATCTGCGCCACCGACAATCGAAGTCGATCCTCTGCGTGCCGCTCATCAAACAAGGGGAGTTGACCGGAATTCTCCTCCTTGAAAATGCGCTGACTTCACACGCGTTCACACCGTCCCGAATTACTGTGCTGGAACTGCTGGCCGCGCAAGCAGCGATCTCGCTTGAGAACACACGCCTCTATAGCGATCTCCAAGAACGAGAGGCGAAGGTTCGACGCCTTGTCGACTCCAATATCATCGGAATATGTATCTTTGATCTTGACGGTCCCATCCTGGAGGCTAACGAGGCCTTTCTCCATATCGTGGGGTATAGCCGTGAAGATGTTATTTCCGGCAGCCTGCGCTGGACCTCCTTGACTCCGGCCGAATGGAGGGGAGCCGACGAACGCGCCTTGGCGGATATGGCTTCTACTGGAACCTGCAGACCTTACGAAAAGGACCTTCTTCGGAGTGACAACAAGCTGGTGCCCGTGCTTGTGGGTGGGGCCACCTTCGACGAACTCCGACATCAGGGCGTGGCCTTCGTCTTGGACCTGACGGAGCGAAAACGCGCCGAGGCAGAGGTGGTGCACGCCAACCGCGTGGCGACGATGGGCCAACTCGCCGCGTCCATTGTCCACGAAGTCAATCAACCTATCGCTGCCACGCTTATGAATGCTGGAACCGCGATGCGCTTGCTCGGCCGTCAGCCGCCAAATTTGGAAGGGGTCAAGCACGCGATCGACCGGATTATCAGGGATGGTAAGCGAACCGGTGACATTGTGAGCCGGATTCGTGACTTCTCCAAGAATGCGCCGGCTCGAAAGGAAGACTTGGAAATCAACGAAGCAATTTTGGAAATTGCGGCTCTAGCCCGTATTCCGATGTCAGAGAAAGGGGTCTTTCAGAAGATGCAACTGGCAGAGGGCCTGCCGCTCATTTTTGGGGACAGAGTCCAGTTGCAACAGGTGATCCTGAACTTGATCATGAACGCCATTGAAGCCATGAGCGAGATTGAGCAGGGATTGCGCGAATTGACGATCAGGACCAGCAAGGCTGAGTCAGGCGGCGTCCTTCTCTCGGTAAGTGATACGGGCCCGGGTCTGTCTCAGGCTAACCCAGAGAGCATCTTTGAGGCGTTTTACACGACCAAGTCCAACGGTTTGGGGATGGGATTGCCGATCTGTCGCTCGATCGTGGACGCGCATGGTGGCAGGCTCTGGGCAACGCCGAACAAACCTCATGGCGCCGTGTTTTCCGTGATGCTGCCAATTGGGGAAAAACGGCTTGAAGATCGGCGTGCACCAAACACCATTCAGTGACGGTCTCCTCTTAATTCAAGGCGATCGACTTCTGTTGCAACAGGAAACGCGATTCGCGACCGGCTTCGCCACGCCCGGCTCGACGCATCGTTCTTGGCCGCAGCGAAAGCGCCAGCTTCGCAGCAACTTGCAAGCTGCTGGCACAAAACCTGCCGGTGCATCGCCTCGGCCTCGCCAACGCGCTGGTCAGCACCGGACATCCTTGCGGCCAGCAGCAGTTGGGACGTATCAAACGCTCCGCGCCGCCCCCACGGATCCGGCGGATAGCATCTAGATCCTCGGTGTAAAGCGGCAGGTCGGCGATCTCGACTTCCTGGCAATAGCGTCGATCCGATGGATGCTATCACGCAGATGACGCAGGGCCGGCGAGGGCTCGAGCGCGCGCCGCGACGACCGGACAGCTCTTCCGGCGGCTTGCACCACGTGCAGCGGTTCTCCTATCCAGCAAGACAGGTCCGGCCACATTCCGAGCGAGGCGATGGGCCGTGGCCATGTGGTAGCGCTCGTTTTCATCAGGGCAGACGTCGGCTGGCCAGCATGTCGAGCGAAACCTGCCAGAGGCGAGCCGCCTTCTTCGGATCGAGCGCGTAGTCGGCGACACCACGGCGAACCCACGGGTGGTGTGGACCGGCTTCGTTGCAGTCCTCAAAATAGCGCCCCGAGACGCCGTTGACGAGCGGCGAGGTTGCCAGGAAGACCGATGTGGCGGCGCCCTGTTCGACGGTCTTCCAGGAGACGCCGGTGCTGGCCGGCTCGAAACTCACTGGCCCGACGGTAGGCGCGTCCATAAAGCGGGTCAAGCGGGTGCCGAGGATGCGGCCCGGATTGAGGGCGTTCACTGTGATACCGTCGGCCGCCCAGCGTCGCACCGCCTCTACCGCGAAGAGAATGTTGGCGGTCTTCGATTGGCTGTAGGCCGCCCAGGAGTCGTAGGGGCGCCGTTCGAAGTTGATGTCGTCGAAGTCTACCTCGCCGTTGACGTGGCCCACCGAACTAACCACCACCACGCGTGCGCAGGAGGTGCTCCGCAAGAAATCGTGGAGTCCGATCGCTAGGGCGAAGTGGCCGAGATGGTTGGTAGCAAACTGCAATTCCCAGCCTTCTCGCGTCCGCCGCTCGGGTGAGGCCATGATGCCGGCGTTATTGACCAAGATGTGGAGAGGGCCGCGCCACCCCGACACGAAGGCAGCCACGGAGACCTGGTCGGCGAGATCCAGTCCGACCACTGGCACATCACGGTTGCCCGTGGTCGCCGTGATATCCTCCGCGACCCGTTGACCTGCGTCGATATCCCTGACCGCGAGCGTTACCTCCGCGCCGACGCCCGCGAGCGCGCGGGCGGTCTCGACCCCGATCCCGGACGAGGCCCCGGTTATAACTGCGCGCTTGCCCCGTAGGTCAATACCCTGGATCACCTCAACTGCCGTCGACTGCGCGCCAAACCGACTGGTGATCCGGCCTACGATTGGGTGGGCTTCGATGGTGGGGAAGTCTGGATCGGTCATTGCAAACTCCAGTCTATCCGACCGCGGACCAGCCGCGAGGGCCGTCGAATGCGTCGGGGAATGGATTCCTGCACTGGCAGGCTCTCGATGAGGCCGCGAAAAATCGTCTGGTGCTATCCGTAAACTTCTTCGCATAAGCGCCCGGCATACTCCGTAAGCGTCGCCTTCAAGGTGATGCAGGACACGCGGTCGACGATGCTCCGATCCGCGGGACACCACTATTTTGCGTCGGCCGCCGCATCCTCAATTAGCGCGGCAACCTCATGGGGACGGGAGACCATCACCACGTGTGAGGCTCCCGCGATGACCACGACCTTCCGGGCATGGGCGCGCTCAGCCATGAACGCCATCGCGGCGGGCGGGATGTTGCGGTCTGCGGCACCGTAAATCCACCAAGATGGGATTGTCTTCCAGGCCGCGCGAACCGCCCGATCGGCCAGGGCGGCCTGCGTCACCGGCCGCTGCGCCGCAGCCATTAATCGTGCGTCAGCCGTCGGAACGTCAGCTGCAAACTGCTCCGGGAACTTGTCCTGCTGGATATATAGGTCCTGCTCGCCAGTTGGCAGGTTGATCGGGGGCGCCAGCGTCGCCCCGAGCGTGCTCCCCGGAAACTTGCCGGTCAGTCCGAGACTACTCTCACCGATGTCGGGCGCGAACCCTGCCACATAGACGAGCGCCTTCACCTTGCTCTGCTCGTCCGCCACTGCGGAGATCACCGCCCCACCATAGGAATGCCCGACGAGGACCACCGGCCCTTCTACGGAAGCAACCACGCTTGCCACCTGGGTCGCATCACCACCTAGACTGCGCAACGGATTAGCCGCCGCGATCACCGCGAACCCGTCGCGGGTCAGCTCCGCGACTACTCCATTCCAACTAGCGGACTCTGCGAAGGCGCCGTGAACAAGGACGATCGTCGGCTTTCGGTCGCCGGCCAGAGCCGCCGCCGCCGTAAGGTTCAACGCCGCAACGATCGCAATGGTCTTCATAAAAGTTTTCATAGTGGATTCTCCAACAATATCCGGATGAAGTAGAGCCGTGCTGCGAACCCAAATCCACTAGACCAAGGTGTCGCCGATACCTTCGTCTCCAATGATCGCTACGACTGTGACGCGGCCCGCCAGGCGCCGGCCGTCCGCCGTGAACAAAAAACTGTCCTCTTCCGACCACCGGATAAGCAATTCGTGCAGAGTCTAAGGCGCACCAGAGTTCACGGGCACGAAGCCTCCGTCATCAGACAGTTGAGCGGAACATGCTCGGCGTCGCTAGCTGCTTGCGGTGTTCGGGTCAATTACGCCGCCCTCAATGAGTCCGCACTGGGCCGTCGCTGTCATGCAGAGACGAACACGTCGGGGAACAATCCGGCGACTCCTGCGGCGATGTGACGGATCGCGTCTCGATCTCAACTGATCAATTCTCGACCGTGCGCCCCGGCGGACGAGTTGGCACCTGCATTATTCCATCGACGATTGCGCCTCGGGCTCCGCTTCACGACTACACCTCCGATGCCGGGGGACCGGAGGCATCTGACGAATTCGCCGGCGTCCTGATCATCGGACAGCGGCTTCAACGATGGCGACATCTTCTTCGGCCGTGCCGCCGCTGACGCCAACACCCGCGTAGACTTTGCCGTCGTCGTCGACGAGGGGGATGCCGCCACCCATGGGGCAGAAGCGCCCGCCGCCCACCGTGGGCAGCGCATACAGCGATTGCCCCGGCTGCACGAGCGGCAGGATGTCAGCCGTGCGCAGGCGCACGAGGGCCGAGGTGTACGCCTTTCGCTCGGAAATCTCGAGCGCGAAGACAGGCGCGCCGTTCATCCGGTGCTGGAGCACCAGATTGCCGTGGACGTCGATGATGCATACTGCGACGGGAACCTCGGCCTTTGTCGCTTCTGCCTCCACACGTTCGGCTAGCGCCTTCGCTTTCATGAGCAGATCCATAGGGCTCTTCCTTCTTTTGGGGGGGGACGGCGTCGCCATCGGCGGCGGTCTATCGCGGCGGCAATTCACCCAGGTGAAAACCCAGCCGGTCCTCGACATCTCCAGGCGCCTGAAAACCTTTAGCGGTCAGCGCTTTGATCCCCTCCTGGGCGGCGGGTCGACCCAGCGATGCTATGCAGGCTTCCCAGCCGGCACCGAGCTCGACATCCGGAGTCAGGCTAGTGTTAACCAGGCGCTTAGTCTGCGCGATCGCCCACTTGTCAAACCTCGAGATACGCGTAGCAAGCGCATCGACATAGGCGTCGAGCTCAGCGTCGGGTAGGGCCTTGTTCACGTAGCCATAAGCCTCGGCAAGTTCGCCGCGGATGTCCTCAGAGCTCAACAGCACCTCCATGGCGCGATTGCGGCCAATGAGGTGGGGCAGGCGGGCCATCGGTCCACCGCCGGCGACCATGCCCACGCCAACTTCCCACTGGGAGATAATGGCCTTTTCCCTGCTTGCGAAAGCCATGTCGCAAGAAAGGGTGATCTCGCTGCCATTGCCCGTAGCACGACCGCGGATAAGCGCGATCGAGGCGACCGGCGCGCGTGTCAGCCGCACGAGGAAATCCGGCCAGGGCGGCAGCCCGGTCCGACCCGGCGGCAGCGCGAGCATGTCGTCGATCCGCGCCTTGAAATCGGAGTGGTTAAGGAAGTAGCCGTCCACGCTGCTGTCGAACACCACGACCCGAACGTCATCGTCGGCCTCGATAGCGTCGATCAGATGCGTGAATTCTTGAACCATCTGCGGGCCCATGACGTTGAGCGGCGGGTTGTCGAACGTCACTCGCCAATAGGCGGGCGTCCGACGTGTCAGGCGAATCTGCGAGGTGATTGTCTTGGCGTCCACTGGACCCTCCTTTGGTGTTTGCATGCACGGTCCCCACAAAATGATGCACGGGCTTCTTGCCCGCGATTGGACGAACGTATTGCCAAGACCATGGTGTCGGCCTAGCAAGGTAAGGCCGACCGCTTGACGATCGGCCGACCGACTTTCGGACTCCAGCAGCGGCCGCGCCGCCTGTATTCACGCTGCGAACGTTTGCTGTAAAAGAGCTTCCCGGGTATGAGCCGGCGCTGCTCCGATGGAACCCTGCTCAAAGGTGCTCACACAGGCACCGAGTCACAGCTGAGGGCCGGCGGATCGCCATCGTCTTCATCCAGGCTTTCCCAGAGATTATGAGTCCCAGGAAAACTTCGGCGGATGAACGGCAAAACTTCGAAGTGGCACGATGTCAATCAGTCCTGCAACGACTCGCGCACAGAATTCTCGTCATCGGCCGCATCTTCGGCACCTTCCGGGAAGTGAGTTGGATATGGGCAGGCTAACGGACCGTCAGCGGCCGGCATCGGCAGAGTCGATGCATAAACCCGTCCCGATGTGATTGCAGCGCAGCAGCTTGTGCCGTGGGCCGGTCCCGATCTCCCTGCCGCCCCCGAACCGACTGACCGCGTTGTCCCCGACATAGGATTGCCAGAGGAGGCCAGGCCTGGACCTTGGTTCCCGCTGACGTAAGGCGGCCGCCATGAGTCTCGACGATCGAGCGGCTGACTGCAAAGGCCTGCCCACGCCGTCAGGCTACTGCCGTAGCAGGCGGCGGACATTTGCGAGATGCTCTGGCGTTGTGCCCCTGCGGGTACCCCGCACCATGAAGAGCACTTGGGGCCCCCTTTCACCGCGATCACGAAAAAATAGGCCCCGTTTTGAATACGGCCTATCTCTTGCGGCGTGCGGCGACGGGCGGCGGCTCGATCGCGCCGGCCCTGACTCGGACCGGCTTCAGCGCCGGGGCGCCGGTATCCTTGACGATCGTCAAACCGCGCGAAAAGAACTGATCGTTGTGCTCGTCACGCCCGATGTTGATGATCGCGGATCCATTCAGATGCTTTTCCAGCATCGACAGCACGCGCCGCAACGAGGGTCCGTCGAACGCGTCCATGGCTTCGTCGATGATCACCCATTTCGGCTGCCGCAAGGCGAGCCTGGCCACGCCCAGCAAGCGCTGTTCGTCATCGCGCAACTCATGACCCCAGCGCCCGACGAGGTCGAGCGACGACGACAGCCGCTCAAGACCGACCTCGGCCAGCACGGCCGAAATGTCAGCGTCACTCGCGGGCGCATGCCCGTTCGCGTGATTGAGCACATCGCGCAGCTTGCCGGCCGGCAAATACGGCACCCGCGGCACGAAAATGAGGGTTTCTCCGTCCGGCAGGCCGATCCGCCCGCTGCCCCACGGCCACAGGCCGGCAATGGCGCGGAAGAACAGCGTCTTGCCGACGCCCGGCTCGCCAGTGATCATGACGCGCTCGCCGGGATGGATTTCGACATGGCTATCGGGAAGCTAGCTGCAGCCTTCCGGTGAGGCCACTTCGAGCTTCTCGAAGGTCATGCTGCCATTGGCGTTGTCGCCGAATTCGATGCGCTTTTCCTTGTCGTGCAGCACATCGGTTTCGTCGAGCGCGATGCGGAAGTCGGCAACGCGCATAAGCGTCGCGCGCCAGTCGGCAATGCTGCCGATGTTGTTGATGAACCAGCGCAGCGACGAATGCACCTGGTTGAAGGCGCCGACCGCCATCATCAGGCCGCCAAAGCTGATATCGCCCGAGAAATACACCGGCGATGCCACCAGGATCGGCGCCACGACGGTGATCCAGCCATAGGTGTCGGTTACCCAGGACAGGTTGATCTGCGCGGTGTAGATGCGCCGCATGGCGCCCAGCACCGTGCCGAGGTCGAGTTCGAGCCGTCTCTTGGCATCGGCTTCGCCATGGTAGAGCGCAATGGCATCGACATTTTCGTTGACGCGCACCATCGAGGAGCGCAGCTCGGCTTCACGCGTGTAGCGATCGCTGTTGAGGCGGATCAGCGGTCGCCCGACCAGCCAGCTCAACCATGAGGCGATGCCGGCATAGAGGAACGCGGCCCAGACCATGTAGCCCGGTATCGCCAGCGACCAGCCGTTGATGTGGAAGACGAAGCCCGATGACAATTGCCACAGCACGCCGACGAAGGACACCAGCAGGATGAAGGATTGCAGCAGGCCGACGCCGAGATCCGTCGACAGATCGGACAGGTGCGCGGCATCCTGCTGCATGCGCTGGTCGGGATTGACGCCGATGGCGCCGGCATTGGCCAGCCGGAAGGCGCGCGCCGGCCGCATCCACTGGTCGATCAGGTCCAGCGTCAGCGCCTCGCGCAGCTTCAGCCGGATCATCTGGTTGAGCCAGGTCTGGCCGATATTGAGCACCAGAAGGCCGCCGGCAATCATCGCAAAGACGAGGAGCTGGTGCAGGAAGGCCGCCATGTCACGGCGCGCGAGCGCGTCATAGAAAGGCTGGTTCCAGCGATTCAGCAGGACCTGGCCGATCGACGTCGCGATAATGACGGCCATGATGCCGACCGACGTCCACAGCAGCCACTTGCGGACCGGAGAGCCCACCAGCGCCTGCTTGATCGTGGCCAGCTGATCGCGCAGGCTACTGGCTTCGACAGCCACCAGATGAACGGCGGCCTGATTGTCCAGTTGATCAGCCATGCCAGAAGTCCTTGCGTTCAGATGCGATGCTGAAACCGCATGAAGAGAGCCGCGGCCTCTTACCCAGCCCGCGAGTCCAGCACGACAGATAGGTCCAAGAAATGCCGGGCGAGGCAAGTCGCGACTCCGGATGCAGGAGCTAAGGTGTGATCACCGGGAAGCGCACACCCGCAAACGATCCGCATTGGGTAAATTTCCATTCCACGATGCCGCCGAGTTCTGCGGTCAGTCCGCGTATCAACCGCCCCCCACGACCCTCGGACAGATCAGAGGCCGGGCATCCGTCGTCGCAGACGACACATGAGACGCTGCTGCCGCTCCTGTTCAGTGTGACGCGGATAGAACCTCGGCGATCCTTTAGACTGTGACGTGCTGCGTACCGGACCAGTTCGGAGACGATCAGACCAACGCGCCAGCATCGCGCGGCGTCGAGCTGGATTTCATCCGTAGCAACGGTCAATTGAATGCCTTGCTCGCTCAGGGACGCGCGAGACAGGCTGGAACACAGCTTCCCAACATGATGACCGAGGTCGATGTATTCCTCAGTGATCGGTACGAGAAGCGATCGATGCGCCTCAGCCATCGCCTGCAGACGGTCCACCGCGCGCCTCAACGCCGGCTCCGCCGTCACATCCATTGGTGACGCGGCAGACGACAGGATCGCTATCGCTTCAGTATATTCGTCGATCACCCGGTGACTGATCTCTTCAGCCAGATGCAATGCCACCGGCTGGCAGGATCCGAGTGATGGATTCGCAAATCCAGTCGGCATGGCCAAATCCTCCGGTAAACCGCGCGCCGCGAGACTTCCCTCTCGACGTTCCCACAAGACAACAGCAGACCTCGGCGAAACCTTCCATTGCACCAAGGTGTCGGCGGTACTTAAGACGGAGGTGCGCCGCGCGGGTTTGCGCTTTAAGCATCGGCAGGCGAGCCCGTGCCGCCAAATAATCAACAATCTCCATCAACTATTGACCTGCGCTTTGACCTGCGCTTTGGAGGCTCCGCTGATCATCGATATTGTGCGACGTGTCCCGGTATAACCACCGATACCAAAGTGTGCGCGACACCATTGGATAATGGTTCGAGGCCTCGATTGTCAGCATGTAGACGGGGCAGGTCTGGCGTAGCCGGGTCGGTGCGCGGACATCCATCGAGGTTATCATGGAAACTGAACAGAAAGTCGTCGTCATCACCGGCGCGTCGCAGGGCATTGGGGCAGCTTTGGTTGAGGCCTATCTCGGCCGGAACCATCGCGTCGTTGCCACCTCGCGTTCTATGAAGCCTTCCGATAGATCGGACGTGCTCGCGATCACAGGAGATATCGGCGACCCCGCTACGGGGCCGAAGGTGGTTGAGCAAACACTCCAGCGCTTCGGACGGATCGATACGCTGATAAACAACGCCGGCGTCTTCCTTGCCGGCCGTTTCACGAATTACTCGCCGGAGGACTACACCCGTCTGGTCGCGACCAACCTGACCGGTTTCTTCTTCATTACCCAGGCCGTGATCGCCGCAATGGAACGCCAAGGCAGCGGCCATGTCGTCAACGTCACCACCACCCTGGTGAAGCAGGCCAATTCGAAAGTGCCATCGGTGCTCGCGTCCCTAACAAAGGGTGGGGTCGACGCGGCAACTAGGAGTCTGGCGATCGAATATGCCGGCAGTGGAATCCGGGTGAATGCGGTGTCGCCTGGCGTCATCAGGACGCCCATGCACGAACCAGAGACATACGAGGCGCTGGCGGCGCTGCATCCGATGGGGCGGCTGGGCGAGATTTCCGACATTGTCGGCGCGGTCATGTATTTGGAGAATGCGCCTTTCGTGACGGGGGAAACGCTTCATGTCGACGGCGGCCAAAGCGCTGGCCACTGATTCAGCTGGTCACAAGGGAGAATTTTCATGCCTATCGTTACCGTCCAGCTCACGCGCGAGGGCACGGAGCCTGGAGTGGATCATGTTACGGCGGAGCAGAAAGCAGCCATCTACAAGGGCATGAGCGAGGTACTGCTCGACGTCCTCGGCAAGCCGCTGGACTGGACCTGGGTCGTGTTTGAGGAAGTGGAGATGGAGAATTGGGATTGGGGCGGGATGCCAGTCGGCGAATACCGCAAGCTACTGGCCGCAAGGGGCGGCTGACCCTCATTGCGTCCCAGAACGCAACTGCCGCGCCGCCTCAGAGACGGATCGATGACAAAGGTCAACTTGAAGCCCGAGCCGACAAGGCCACGTTAGAACCTGTGAGCCGCGCGCCACGGTGGCTCGCGACCGGAACCTGTCTGATTAGGAGTCGCGGATGACCCAAGTGCGAGTTGAGGATAAAGTCTATACGATGCCCCCGCAGGACGGATTTACCGTCGCGCATTTTTTGACAGTCGCCGACATCGAACGCTCGGCACGATTCTATGAGAAGGTCTTCGGAGGCCGCATCCTGAGCCTGGGTGATAGCAGTGGCGCGCCGGGATACATCCAGATCGCCAACACGTGGCTCATCGTCAACATCGGGGGCGGCCCCACACCTGACAAACCGTCGGTGACGCTCGGTGTTCCTCCAGATCCGGATTTACTCAGCAGCTTCATGAACATCCGCGTTGCCGACATCCATGGCTGTTATGAAACTTGGCAGGCCCGGGGCGCTGAATTCATCACGGAGCCGATGGAAAAGTACGGCGAGACTCGCTGCTACATTCGCGATCCAGACGGCTACATCATCGAAGTGGGTCAGAGCAAGCCGGCTGTCGTTTACGGTTAGCCCTGGAAGGACGCACAGTCCGCAACGATCCGCTTTTCACTATAGATTGCTGCGCTGCGCGGTGAGGGGTTTGTCGGCGCGGGGCCGCGCGGCCCGCAGCCGGCGCGCCGTATTACCTATGTTACCACACCGGGCTTTCTGAACCACTTCGGCTTCCAGACCCTGCGCGATAGGAAGCCGCCGAACCGTGGTCTTCCTGTTTCTAGTTGGCGAGTTGCTGGAAGGAGTAGCCGCAGGCAAGGCGCGCTCCAGCATCCAGGCGCTGACCACGCTGGTGCCCAAGACGGCTTTCCTGGAAGAGAATGGCGCCACGCGCGAAGTTCCGGCCGAATCCCTCAAGGTTTGCGCCATCATTTTGGTGCGGCCTGGCGATCGCATTCCAGCCGGTGGCAAGATCGTTGAAGGCGAAAGTGCAATCGACGAGTCGTCGGTGTCGGGAGAAAGCGTGCCGGTGCGCAAGGGCGTCGACGCCGACGTCTTCGCCGGCCCCGTCAATGGCGACGGCGTGTTGCGCATCAACATGAACGGCGGCGGCGTCCGACAACACCATTGCCCGCATCGTCAAGCTGGTCGAGGAGGCGCCGAACTCAACGATGAAGGGAAGTCGGTGTCGGTGCTGTTGATCAACGATATGCTGGCCGGTTTCATCGCCATGCGCGACGAGCTCCGGCCGGATGCGCAGGCCAGTCTCAAGGCGCTAACCGATGCTGGCATCAGGACTGTTACGCTGACCGGCGACAACCAGCGCAGGGCGGCGGCGGTCGGCAAGCAACTCGGCATCGAGGTGCGCGCTGAACTGTTGCCTGAGGACAAGCAGCGCATCTCGAGGGCAGGGGCTCATCGTGGCCAAGGTCGGCGATGGCATCAACGACGCCCCCGCTCTGGCGGCCGCCGACATAGGCATCGCGATGGGCGGCGGCGCGGATGTCGGGTTGGAAACGGCAGATGCGGCTGTGTTGCATGGCCGCGTCGGAGACGTCGCTGCGATGATAAGCCTGTCTCAAGCGACCATGGCCAACATCAAGCAGAACATCACCATGGCGCTGGGGCTGAAGGCGGTGTTTCTGGTGACCACCATAGCGGGCATAACTGGCCTGTGGCCCGCCATTCTGGCCGATACCGGCGCGACGGTGCTGGTGACGGCCAACGCCATGCGTTTGCTGAGTTGGAACGGGACGCTGTGGTCGCGCCCCGCTTTTGATTTGGCCTATGCGGCCATCTTGCTGCAGCTTTCGGCACAGTGACGGCAGACGTCAACGCATTCTTGCATGTCGCCGAGGCGTTCGCAGTCGTTTGCGCATTGGCTGCAGACTTCAGCGCACTCACGGCAAACATGCTTGTGATGCTCGGAGCCGAGCAACATGAAATGTGCCGATGTTCGGCAAATTTCGGCGCAGGCCATCATCAAGGTGAAATGCTTCCTCTCGGTGTGCTCTCCGCCCATTTCTAGACAGTGACCCATCGCAGTCGAAAGGCATGTTGAATAGCAGCGCAAGCATTCCTCGATGCAGGCCCTCATTTTAGGACTCAGTTGGTGCATGGAAATTCTCCTTTAAATGCTCGTATCGATTGCGGGTGCGCTTTACTATTTTGCATTGGTCTTGAGCCACTTCGCGTAGTCCTTGATTTCCTTCTTCTGAGCATCAATGACCATCTGCGCCTTTTTCTTAGCGTCGGCGTTGTCGCCGTATTTGAACTCGACCTCCGCCATATCGATAGCGCCCTGGTGATGGGCGATCATCCCACAGATAAAGGCCACGTCAGCATCCTTGGCTTTGATACCTTCCATCATGGCCGGCTCCATTTTCGTCATTGACGCCATGTATCTTGGTGGGCTTCGTCCATTCCGGATGCGTCCATCTTTGGCGTATCCATGCCAGACATTTGTTCGGTGCCGGCTTGACGGCATTGCTTCGGCAGTGGTGAAGCCTGTGCGGAACCTTCCTGGCTAAGAGCGGTTGAACTTGCGCCCGCCAACAGAGTAGCTGTTGCAAGGGCGATTCTGACGTTACGCATGATATTTTTCCGATCGGTCTAATCTGGATGGATAGACAGCGACGTGGCTGTCCGATGAACGGATGGGGTACTAAGTTTCCAAAGGGATTTGTTTTGGCGGTCGTTCCAGTTGGCCTGACGCGTGGGACTGGAACGGGTCCGTCTTTCCTGTAGCCGCGTCTGAACTCGGCAGCCGGAATGCCAGCGCAAAAGAACCAGGAGTGATCCCCGCCGTGCAATGCAGTGGCATGCAACAGCGGCGGTCCCCGATAAGTTTATCGCAATTGACGACGACGTGAGTTCCGGTCGACGCGATGGCTTCGGCTACGGCAAGTCTTTCTGGCACTCGTGCCGGCGTAGCCGCGACAAATGCCATCGCCGCCGCGATGCAAACCGCTAGGATCAGGATGTTTAGCCGTTGATTGTCCACGAGACTGATAGCCTCCAATTTTGGCTAACGGACACCTGTCGGTCTTTGTTCCTAGAGAAGCTTAGAAAGAGCAGAATTCCGATCGCCATGATTGTGAACAAGCCGGGCGACTGAAGCGAGCCTTCCGCGCTGCCAGAGGAAATTACATGGCTTCGCGGCATCATACGTGCTTAGCCGCGAAAAATGGCATGTCGGCGTTTCGAACCTCGCAAGCAAGGCGTTTCGCTTGACGATCGCCGTCGCTGGCCTGATTGTCCTGCTCGCCGTAAACATCGCAGCGGCCGCAGACGATCCGGGTCTCGCCAAGCGCTTCGATGATCTCAGCATAAACGGCAACAGTTCGTGCTCAACGAAGTTTGCTAACTCGATCGCCAGCATGCGGGCGATGACGCGCATCAAGGGCTCCTGCTGCAGCCCGATGGACCTGAAGCGCTATACCGAGCAGACGCAGGGCCTGACCAAATACCGCGACATCGTGATTATTCCGAAGGATCCTTACGACATTCCGGCGGCGACGGCGCAGCAGGCGGCCTCCCATTACGACCTGCAACTCACCGGCGATGAGCAGAAGGCCTACGACTACGCAATGGCCAACTCGAACGAGAAAGGCCCGTGCTGCTGCCAATGCTGGCCCCGGAAGGTGTATGGCGGGCTGGCGAAATACTTGATCCATGAACACGGTTTTACCGCCAAGCAGATCGTGGATGTGTGGAACGTGTCCGACGGCTGCGGCGGTGGTATGTAAAATTGGCGTGGCGGCATGACCGAGTGAGGCCGCTTTCCGTCGCGTCTCTATATGCCGTAGTGTGATAAGATCGCAGTCCGGAGCAGTCCATGTGCAACGATTACGAGCAACATATAGCCTGGGCCGAATATTGCCGAATGATGGCGTCGCTGGCGCTCAAAATACCCACTCATCAAACTGAACTCGAGTTGCCCCAGGCGGACGACGTCCGCATCAATGACCCGGCGCCCATAATGCGCGCCGCCGGGGATGCGATCGAACTGGCATCGATGACGTTCGGATTTCCGCCTGCCGGACCAAAGGGAGGGCCTGTGTTCAACTTCCGCTCCGAAGGGCGGCAATTCGGAAACAGTAACCGCTGCCTCGTTCCGGCGTCCGCGTTCTTCGAATTCACAGGCACGAAATATCCGAAGGCCAAACATCGCTTCACGCTCAACGGCTCGCCGTTCATGGCTGTCGCGGGGCTTTGGCGTGGGGCAGTCGGCAACAAGCCGCCCACCTTCACCATGCTGACGACCGATCCCGGACCGGATGTCGCGCCCTATCACAATCGGCAGGTTGTGGTCCTTCAGCCGGAGAATTGGGCGGCCTGGATCAATCTGACAAAGCCTGAGGCTGAACTGCTGCGGCCGCTTCCAGCCGGATCGCTCTCGGTGGAGACCGTTCGCCCCGAAAGCGCGTGACTTAGCTCCGCAAGATCTCCGGTACGCTGAGCGGACCGAGATCGAGAACTGGCATGTATTCGCCCGTGCGGCGCCACACGCCCCGCAACTTTCCATTCTCCCGATCCCGCCTCGGATCGAACATCAGCCCCTCGAAATGATCACGGAACACCTCTGCCGATGCGGCATCGCTAAAGCAATGGAGCCGATAGGTTTCATATTTGCCACTCGGCCATATCGCCTGCACATGCCGCGTCTGGTGCTTAAGCCCTCGTTCCTGGCAGAACTTCGCGATCATGGTGAAGTTCCGGTCGGTGCAGAGGTCATCCGGCAGCGCAACCTGGTGTGGCCAGTCGCGGTCTATGACCGATGGGGTTGGTGAGCCCCGACTGCGTTTGACCACTATTCGAAATGCATTGACTGGCCGCGCATCATTGCCAGCGTCAGCGCGATTGCAGGATTTGCTGGCGGCTTCTCCATATGCAAGGAGCCGTCGAAATCACGCCATGCCGCCATGCGCAATTCATCATCGTCATCGTCATCGCCGGCCGCCGGGTCGAAAACGTGGGCATCACAGGGATCTCGGTCAATCTCGATTGTCCAGTCCTTGAGCGCCTTGCGAGCCATTTCTTCGACCTGGGCGAGGTCGCTGGTGAAAAAGGGGATACGGTCTCCATCTTCCGAAAGCGGCTCAACTCGATCCAACGTCGGCCGCTCGGGAACCCAACCGAGAACGAAAGCAATATCGAAATCGATCTGGCGGTCCGGGCCGGTCGTGATCTCCAGCCGCTTGACGACGTCGGGATAGAGTTGCTTCCGCTCCGGCCAGGTGTCTGGAATTGCTTCAGCTTGCAACTTCGTGCGGGGAACATCGATCAACTCCATGATCTGATGGTGCGGAATTTTTTCATCAGGCCAGCCTGCACAACATGCAGCGGCTGCAGCCTCGTCGGCTTCCAACCAAACTGTGGCGGCTCGGTCCTCGTCCTCCGTAGGTTTGTCGTCTTCGGGAAAGCCTTTGATATCCCATCCTTCCAACGCAAACAGTCCTTCTGCGCCTTCCAAAGCCGTAATGCCGGCGTGTGCAAACACGGCTTCGGCTGCCGCGATGCCGCGTGCGAGCTCTTCGGATGTTGCGTCCTCGATGTTCAAGCGAAGGTCCATGGTTCGCCTCCTTATGACCTCATCCTGCCAATGTGAACAAAATGAGAACAAAGAGTCGAGCTTGCTCTTGACGGGAGAGGAATATGTTCCTTATTTCAGCTTGATCTGGAGCAGCAAAGGACCATGGCTCGGCGTCAATCGCGCTGGCCGGCGAGGCTATGGCAAAAACAGCGGAAGACAATTTTCGGATCGAGGTCTGGGATCGCGAAGAGCAGGCTTTGGCAGAAACAATTTCGCGTTCCCCCGACTCAACGGTGAGTCAGGCAGCCTGGCAAGCCGCCATCCGGCGCCGGCCGGGCATGTTGCTGATCCATTACAACAGTCGGCATGTCATGGAGAAAATCTTGACACCAGGCGAGGTGAAGATCTCGCCACAGACCATCATCGACGGCAGCGTTCACGCCGGCATAGATGTGGCGCTCGGAGATATTCGCGAGTGGCATCTGTTGCGGGCGTGGTGCAGATCCTGTTCGCACCATGCAACGGTAAAGCCTGCCGGACTCATCGAGCGCTATGGAAAAGGCGCTCTGTTCAGTTCGGTCGAGCGCGCGCTTTTTTGCACGAGTTGTGACAGGGGCGGGCCTGTCAGGCTGGAAGTTCACAAGCTTCCACGCAATTGAGGGAGTTGAAGGATGCAAGACCTCATCGATCTCTTCAGGGGTAACTCGGCGCAAGTGCGGGTCAATCCCATGGCATCTTCGCCGATCAGCGACCGGACTGCTGAGAACTGGAACCGGCCGCGATCTCGGCCGGTCAACTTCCATCCTGACGCAAAACATGCGGACGCCGTGGACGGGGACAGTCGGTCCCGCGTCCCGTCCTGCGGCCGGCGCTATGCTGACGCTCCTACGGCTGTCCCGTTCACCGCCCTCGGCGGGGGCGAATTTCCTCCGTCCTACGCGCGACAACCGTCCACTGTTGTGGACGCGCGCAGGACTGCTGTTTATGCGCCGTTCTTCCTTGGCGCACCGACGGTTGCCGGCGCGAAGATCTATAAAACATAGGGATGGCGTGCCAGCCGCATTTGAGTTCTCAGGCAAAGCCGTAGACTCAGCGCTGTCGATGCCGAGGTCACCCGGTTCTCCATAACGACCTTGTGGCCTCTTGCAGGTTCGAATTCTGTCGGGTGCGCCATTCCAGTATAAATATCAGATAGTTGGGTGATGGCGGTTTTGTTGGGGGATTCTCGCCCTTTCGCCCAGAAGCGCCACGGATCGTGCAATTTCGACGTCGCCTATGGGGAGAATGCCATTGAAAACTGCTCGAAGACGACACGACGAGCGATGGCCCCCTTTTTTTAGTTTTAACTTCCGCAGCCTTGGCCGACCGGGGCGACGATGTCTTCGTATTGTCCCTAATCGCTGATGCTCGATAGTGGGCATTTGCCTCAACCTAAAAGGTTCGTGTTACTTCCGCTGCCGGTAGAGCGGTGAGCCTGAAATCATGTCGCTCAGGATGGCCGGTTAGCAGTTCGGCTGAGTAGGGCGATCGGGCTACCGAATATCCGGCAGCATCGATCCAATCGATGCCATCGTTGCGAACAATCGGGCGTACATCATACAACCCGCGCCGACCGTCCACCGTCGTAAGCTGCGCTGCGATTCCCCGCACCGCCTCGGCTGCGTCTCGCTGCGCAAGGAGGGATCGTTGCCATGCGAGGAATCGTTGCGGGTCGATCAGCGTCTCGGCGTTACGATCGAACCCTTCTTGGGCAAGCCATGCTTCGAACGCGGGACGTCGAGCGGCCGCCTCCTCGCGCGTCCGTGCCAGTCCTTGCGCGAGCGCAAAGGCGACAAAGGGATCGAGCGTCCCCCAACGTAGCAGTTCGCGGAACCAGAATCCGACCCAGGGCAGGCCACTGGTCGCGCGCCAGGTTTCGAGGGTAGGTGTTTCCAAATCACCGGCATTCTCGCCCCAAGCTCGGGCCACCGCCGCGCCCACCGCGACGCCAAGCTTGAATTCGATATTCTCGGCCACGAACCGCTGCCATGAGCGCAGGGGCTCGGCATCGGGAGCCACTGCGGCTGGCAGTTGCATCCACCAGCCCATGATACCGCGCCAGTTGGCAAGCAAGAATTGATCCCCGATCGTGTCGCGGACCCGAAAACCGATCCCGGGCTCGGCGCGAATGCGTTCGCCGAGCCGGACGAGCAACGCGAAACGATGCTCAGCGGTCCACGCGCTATACCCAAGCGCCCCTTGCAGTTCTGCTATCAACTGGGGTGCCACGAACTCGAAACGCCGGCCGATATACGGTGTGAAACCATATTGGTAGAGCCGCCGCCTCTGTTGCGGGTTTGGGTAAAGCCGCTCCACAAATGCTCTTCCGCGCTTCACGAAGCTTCGCTCTAGCCACGCCTCCTCAGCGGCAGTCACTCTGGCGAAGGTGCGTTGCCACAAATCGCGCAAAAAAATCTCGGCGCGCGCACCGTCGATGCCGGCCAGTTCGATGTGGCTAAGTTCCTCGCTGGCGGCGAGAAGAAATCCGTCGAGTTCGTCCAGACTGTCGCCGAGCTGGTCAGCCGGGGTCCGTGACGCGACACCAAGGTTGGCACCGGCACCTTCAGGCAGCGTCGCCTCCAGCCAGGCTACGAATTGATCTTCGGTCTGAAGCCCGAATTGTACCGAGGCCTTTTGCCAGATCGATCGCAACAGGATGACGAGCGGACTATGGACAGCGCCGGCCGCGTCCTCAGCCTGAAGCCGGCCAAGCAGATTGTTGTAATCCTGAGCTGCTCGTCGGATTTGACGCACCTGCTCTGTGCGCTGGCCTCGCGCGGTGGTCGAGACCGCCTCCGGAAGGGCAACGAGCGTCATACCCTCGATCGATTCAGCGGCGCCCGGCCGACCGGCGCGCCCCGCCAGGTTCCGAAACTCGGCGGTCGACATCGGAATGACAATGGGCTGTCCAACCTGCGCGTCGAAGCTGCGCCGTTCGAGGCTGGTGAGAAATATAATGTCAAACGGCAGGTTAACCCCCTCGGTCAGCGTCGCTGTCGCGAGCGTAACGGGGCAGATTCTGCGGTCGATTAGATCGGTCATCAGCCGTCGTAAGCGCTGTGGCATCTGGCCATGACTTGTCGCAATACCGCGATCGAGCAGCCGCACTTCAAAGGACTGCGCACCGCAATAGTCGACGCAGGCAGCGCGGGTCTCCTGCAACCGGGCCTGGCCATCCGGATCGGCTGGCGGAACAAACGGTGGCACGTTTTGCCAACCCGGAAGATCGAAGGCCTCCGTATAGCGCTTCATCAAACGCTCCGGTGATTGCGCGACCGATATCAACACCCGCCTGTTGCCCTCGAGCAGATGCAAGGCCGTCCACAAAACGTAGAGCTGATTGTAGTGAGGTAGACTATTTCGGATGATCGCGGAGGGAAGCGGCATCGCGGGAATGCGTAACGGGAGATAGACCGGCGCATCGCGTCCGCGGACATAGAGCGTCTGACCATTCATGATGTCGAGCACGGCTTCCGGCGCGCGCCGGGAATTGACCCGCAGCCCCCCAATCAGCTGACGGCTGCTACGATAGCCGACACCGACCGGGGTCGCGTCCATACGGCCTTCGACCCACTGAGCGACGGGGAGTGCCGCACCGCCCGCGACTGCAGTCAACGCGATCCGCGCCATATCCGGCTTGATCGCGAGCAGGCGCGAGACCATCGCCTCAAGCCGCATCGCTCGACTGCTATGCGTGGCGAGCGCTTCCTGTGCATTAGCATCGCCTTCGCTGACGACCTGATGCGCTTCATCGATGATAAGGAGTCGCAGACGTTGCACAAGCAAATGGCCGACATAGCGCATCAAGGCCTCGGCCTTCTCGACTGTCGCGATCAGGACCACGGGGCGGTCCGCAGTCAGCCAATAATCGGTGATCCCCCAATCGGCGCCGCCGTATAGCCCCGTCACGATCAGGTCGTTGCCGAGCTCTGCCGTCAACTTCGCTTCCACCTCGCTCGCCAAAGCTCGTGAAGGAACCAGATAGAGCGCTAACGGTGCCTCGCCGGGCTGGGTGTTGACTAAAAGCAACTCTTTCACCAAGGCTAGATTCGCAACAAGCGTCTTGCCTGATCCCGTGGGCGTGCACAGTGCAAAGCTGTCACTGGCGATGAGGCGCTCGAGCCCCTGGACTTGAGAGCTCCACAACACGCCGCGGCCACGCGCGAACTGCTCACGCGCGAAGCGCCACATCCGTAATTGGTGATTGGGCGCGCGCGCGGCGAGAATTGCCACGCGGCTGTGGAGACTATTGGCAGCAAAGCGTGTTGCAGTCGCCTCTATCAGGTTGATCAGGACCCACAGTTCGTCGCTGGACAGGCGCGTCGCCAAGGCACTGAGCCCCGACAACTTGGCAATCGCCTGTGTCAGCCGCGAGTTGTTGCCGCGACGTAGACTGTCTCCAATGAGACCAACAGCCCGTACCAGCTCCACCACCACATACCAGCCAATTCTGCTGCCGGCGCGCGGCGGTTCCGGCTCGACGCGATCGCGCAGCCCGAAGGCGACATCGGGATTGTCTTCGGCAGGATCGTCGATCTCCATGCCCGCGTCCTCCTCGGCAGCCAGCAGCGGCGCCGAGCCGTCGCGCCCGGTGAGCGCCGCATTATCTCTCCAGAATGCGCCAGACTGCTCGAGTAGGCGGTCGAAGTCAGCACTCAGGAAGGCCGCAAAGATTTCGGCGACGCCACTGCCATAGCCACCCTGTCGCAGCAGACTTGTCGCCATAGCCGGCAGGCCCGCCAGCTGGTAAGCTCCAGCGGCAAGCAGGCCGACAGGCACATCGCGCGTAACCGCATCCGATGCTCGTGTCAGCCACTCGAGCAGTTCTGCAGCGCGACGGTAGCAATCGAGAGATGCCGGTGAGCCCAAGCCGTCGATCTCGCGGAAGATCCCAGCGGCGTGCAACAGCCGCCGAGCATCGTCGAACTGCTCATGGGATTCCCTCGCTACCCAGGCTATGGGAGGCACTTGCCAGGAGGTTTGCAGGCTTCGGACAAACAGCCGCGCCTGCGCGGGTGTCAGTTCATTCGCGGTCGCCCGATTGAAGCGGAGATCCATAGCCAGTGCGCGACGCTGTTCATCGAGCCGAGCCATCAGCGGTTATTCCATAGCGAACGATAGAGTTGCTCGATTAGCTCCACGCCGCCCTCGACCACCAGCTCGACAACCTGAAGCGGTCTCCCCGCAGTGTATTCCGGGGGCGGAGCGCCCGTAGGCAGGAAGGCATCGCCCACGGCCCGTCGCGCCGACCGGTTGCCGGCGACGAAGACCAGATCGGTTCGCGGCAGCGGCGCGGCGCCAACCAGCAAGGCTCGATCGAGCGAGACTATTGCCTCCGCATAATCTTCCCGGGCTTTCTCACACAGGAGCCGGTGCATCTGCTCAAGCCCTTGCGGTGCCGCGAGCCCACGGTTCATCTCGTTCCACACGCCGTCATTGCCGCGGACTCTGGCTCCTGCAGGACCGGTCCAATTGCCAAGCATCATGTCGTTCATGGCGCTTGGTGTCAGCGCGGCGCGCCACTTCGCCTCGCCAGCAATAAACCGCACTACCTGGCCACTGGCCGGATCGATCCCCAGGGCAATGAAGTCATTGCCATGGCGACCGGAAACCTCTCGGACGCGAGCCGCATCACGCGCTAGATCGAAGATGTAGGCCTCGACTTCGGCATGATAGCGGAACAGGAAGATCGGGATCGACCATTGATGGCCGCCGATGAACTGGTAAGCTTGGGTCATCAGGCCGGCCATTACCTCTCCAAACAGCCCCTTCCTCGCAGTGGCCGGGAGACAGTTCGGATATTGTGCATTTCCCCCCGGTCCGTCGGCATCGGGATGGAGGTCGATCCGAGCGGCACGATGAAACACCTCCCGCGCGTCAAGGTGCGCGGATTCGAAATAGGGGCGAAGTTCGTCGACGACGGCATTATCACTCGGCATCACCTGCTCGAAAAGCAGATGCCCATAGTTTCCGTTCACCCGCGCGGCCCCGCGAAGCCAACGGTTGAGCAAAGGCATTGGCGGAGGGCAATTGTGCAGCATGTTGCAGTTAGACCTTCCCAAATCGCGCCCGCGCGATGGTCAATATTGCTTCATTGTTCTTGAAAGGCGAGCCGTGCACGGCTGCCTTATCGAATGACAGGCTCGAGAGATCTTTTTGCGTGACTATTAGACAATCGCTTTAAACTCGAACAGGTGGCAACCTTATCTGGCCCTATCAACGCATGAATCCACTCGAACTGGTGCTCCCGAACTTGCATCCGGGCTAAGTGAAGCGCCTGAAACGTTGCCTCGGCCAATGCTGCCTTTCCGAGCGCAGATCGCACCGCGTCAAACGCGAGGATGTCGATGGTTGTGGCAAGCCGCAACGCGGTGAAGCGATCAGCGGACAGTTTTGTCGCCTTCTTCTCGTCGATGGCCGCCGAACAATTATTGGCATGGGCGAAGGCAAGCGTCGCGGCTTCGCCATCGCCGAGCGACTCTGCGGCGCTCCCCGACACAAGATCGAAGAATATTTGCAGAGCTGGTCCATCAAGCTCGCTTACGCGCACGGACTGATCGCTGATCATCTGAGTTAACAGATCGACCTCGGGACGTCCGCTAACGGCGCCGCGCTCGATTTCGCGGATCACGTTGTCGGTGATCACAATCGGCTTGGACAACGCCTGTAGGATAGGACGAGCCCGTCCCGTCGCCAGGAGGTTGATGACGACGCTGGAATCTAGAGCGAGCGCACTGTCCTCCTCAGTGAGACAGCTTGAAAAGGTCATCTGCCTCATCCTCTTCCGCCGCTGCTTCGTCGAGCAGCTCGCGAACCTGCGCGCGCCCCAGTTTCAGCATCTCCGACATCTGGCCTTCGCTGATCAGGTCTTTTTTCCAAGCCTCGATCGCGAGCAGGAAAAGTCGCGACGATAGCGGACCATCGAACGCGGACGAGTCGTAAGCGTCCGAGCCGAGAACCTGCCGAACCTGCTCATCGCTGATGCCGCCGTTGTCCTTGAACCAGTGCCACGTCCCCTTCTTGGTCAGTCCGAGTTCTTCGAGCCGCATAACCATCGCCTGGCGGGACACACCGAAGAAGTGTGCGAGCAGGATAATGTGGCGCCGAGTCAAATGGCTCGATCCGGTGGTGATCTCGTTGAACTTCTCCATGACCGCGCGCGCTGGCGTGAGAAACGCCCGGCCAAACGCGTTTGCGTAGCGTTCCTCCCGCGAATTGTCGTACTTCTCGTCCTGATAGACTTCAGGCACACGCCGGGTCGCGGTAAAATGCCCGAGTTCATGGCCGCCGGTCTGATTGCGACGATCTCTCCGATGACTGGAATTGATCAGAATGCATGCGCCCACGGCCTCGTCATAGGCGAACAGGCCTGAGACCTTCGGATCGAGCTTGCGGCTGTAGATGCGCACGCCAAGCTGCAGCTCCATCAGGGCAAACAGATTTTGGACGGGGCCTTCTCCCAGCCCCAGCCAATGTCGTAAATTCTGCGCATCATGCTCGGCCTGCGTCCGCACGTCGCCCGGGAGTATGGTCCTCTCCACGGGATAGTTATGGCTTCTCTGGACGCCCAGAATATTTTCAAGCTCGACTTCAGCACGAACCAAGTCATTGAGCGTTCGCGCGGCCTGGTCGATCCCCGTGTCTCCGGTCTCGGGGAGAGCCCTGAAACGCGGAACGAGGTCTACATGGACCGCCTCACGGCGAAGCAGCGAATTCATAGATACGCCATAACAACGGCTCAGCGCCTGGAGCTCCTCGATACGTGCAGCGCGCTGTCCCTTTTCGATGGCGACGAGCGTTGTCCGAGCAATTCCGGCCGTCGTCGCGGCAACCTCCTGCCTAACATTCGCGGTCTCTCTTGCGACCTTCAATCTCTCGCCCAATTCAACAGGGCTTAACTCATGGCCTGGTTTGTTCATGATGCGATATCTATCCATCTGTTCACGAACGAGCTCTCGCCAAGCTCATTCGTGAATGCTCGCCATTCCGTGGCGTGTTGTTGCAGAAGCCGATCGAGGCTTTTGGCAACCATGTCGACTGGCTCTTGCAACGATCTTGCCAGCTCGCTTTGAGCGCGACGTTTGAGGAGTGCGTGCTGGGTAGAATCGCGGAACGACGAGAAGTGCTCAAAGTGAAGAACCCCTGCGAGGGCATACTCGCGCAGAGCAGTTGTGATATGGTTGAAGTTGGCATTCGCTCCGTCTTCAAAAGTCCGCGCGCTCAGGGTCTCCCATACGTAGATGTCATGCGCTTCCTTCTCGCCGGCAGCATGGACGCTCAAGCGACGAAGCATGCACGCAGCACAGACGCCACATTGGCGCCTGGTTCCAGATACGGACGCTTGCCGTGATTGCTGCCAGCACGAGCGCGTGGCTGCCCAGGATGAAGCCTCGGGACCGCAGTTATCGATGAACTCACGCAGCGTCTCTCCTTTCGTCGTCCACAAGCGTGGGTATCGGTATCGAAGCCCGTGTCCAAGCAGGACTTTGACGAACTTCTCCATCAGAGCCGTGAAGACCGGGTGATTGCGGTAGTCCGCATACCCCTGCCCAACCGGAAGGATGGCTGGTGCCAGCGCGCCTTGCCCACTTTCGGGCACGATTACGGCCGGGGCATTGATCAGATAGGCGCCAATCCCTGCGACAAGAGCGAACTTGAATCCTCGGCTGCGCGCAGTCGTTTCGGCATTGTTGCTGCCCAGCCTGACCTCGTACGGAACGGCCGCAAACGGCAGCCTGGCACGCTCCTTCTTCGGGGTGTCTGGCTTCTTGGTGCCAACCCGGACGCGTACCAGACGGCTGCCCAAGCGCTTGCCTTCAAGCCCAGCCACCGCGCGCGAATCCATGCCCTCGCTGTAGGCAATGACCGCATCGGCATCGTAGGGGAATTCCATACGGTTCTGAGCGGGCGGCACGGACGACACGCGTCTTGCACGAAACTCGAAGTGCCAGTCATCTCCGGTCAGCAGGTTCAGTGCCTCGACGAGAGAACGAGAAACGTGTCCGTCGGACCACCTTGCCGGATCATGAACCGGCACCCGCACGTCGAAGCGGCGGCCCCAATTCAGCGCCCTGCGCGCCAAGCCGCGATCACAGAACTCTACCGCCGCCGAGACGACCAGCGCGTCATAGACGACCGCCTGCCAATTGGTCGATGAGAAGCTTTCAAGAATCTCTGTTGAGAACGTGATGTTCTGACCCAACTCACAAGCGACGGAGCCTCGGCGTGGTCGCGCGCCGGCCTCGACCACGTCCACGGTCAATTCATTGAGCTCGAGAAGTCGCGCCAGAGCGCTCATGACAGTGGCACCCCGTCGTTGATGTCGGTTCGCTTGCTCGGCGCACGACGTGCGATTGGCTGCGGATCGATCAGCATCGATCCGAGCCGGCCCTCCGACATTCCGGATATCGCGCCTTCCAACCTAGAGCTGACGCCGTCGGCCCGTCGCTGACTGGATTTCCGAAGGAAGTGCTCCTCAACCTGTCGCGTTGCTGCAAAGCCGCGTTCCTTGGCAGCAAGGCCTACGGCTTCGTAAAGCGCATCCGGGTCCATCCGACCCTCATGTACAAGTTGGACGCACCAAGAAACGGCGTTCGTGCCGAACACGGAGCCGGCTGCCAGTGGCTTTGCGGCCTCGAGTTGGTCAAGCGCGATTTCCGGAAGCCGCAACGAGTTTTCCCGGCCATTGAACACGCTTTTCAACGCGCTGATCAGCGCGCCGGAGACCTCGTTCTTGAAATCACTGGTCAGGGCATAAGTCGCAGCTTCGGTCACCTGCGCAGAATCATAGGTGCGCTGATCTCCGCGCTTGGCCACCTCTTTCCAGGGCCTTCGCATTGGCAGACTTCTGTGCGGTCCGTCGCTCATTGCCCCAATCTCCAATGTCAGAAAGTTACAAAATAAATCCGACAATGTCAACGTTCGTTGGAGTCCTTGGATTTGCAGAGTGTCTCCGACCGCATGTCTCTTCCAACGAGGTTGGTGGCGATAGCTGGCCAGAGTCCCAATTTGTCCCCGATCGCGCCGGCGGTCACATTTCGCGGCGACCGCGAAACTGAGCTGAAGGCATAACCAGTGACGGCAGACGTGGGGAGTTGGCGGGCAACAGTCTACTCGCTATTCTCAAAGTCTGGGGGATGCGCTGAACATCGTATCGGACAATTGGGAGACCACCCGCCGTCAAGTGCTGCGGCGTGACGGCTATCGGTGCGTGTCTTGTGGCCGCGGGCTCAAATCGCGCGAAGCTGATGTTCATCATCTTCTCCCGCGATCTATGGGCGGATCGGATGAACTATCGAACCTTGTCACCCTCTGCGACGGATGTCACGCCAGCCATCACCCAAATCTCGCTGGAGGATTGGCTCGCCGGGCGTTGGAACGGTGGGCTATAGCGATTGCGCGCTGGCTCGACCGAGAGGGCACAATCTCGGAAGCCAGTGGCAACTTCGGCCCGGCCCTTCACTTGTTTGGTTTGCAACGTTTTCGCAGTGGGCAGTTGCCTATTGTTTTGGCCGCACTGTCCGGGAAATCAGTGCTGGTCGTCAGCCCCACGGCATCAGGTAAAACGCTTTGCTTCCAACTCCCAGCCGTTCTCCGGCGCGGGGTGTCGATAGTCGTTTCCCCACTTAAGACGCTGATGTCGGAGCAGGTTTCCGATCTGCTCAAAAAGAAAGTCCCAGCAACGTTCATCAATAGCGACCTCAGCCTAGAGGAAAAGGAGACGCGATTTTCTCTATTGGAACAAAGCGCCTTCAAGCTGTGTCAAGCGAAGTGAGGATTTGACCCCTGGGGCGAAACGAAGAACTGACCCCCTCATTGCTTTGCAGTTTCGTTGGTGTCGGGCGTCGTTCCGGCCTTCTGCAATAGGCCGGAAC
>NZ_JAMYNL010000012.1:0-156775 GCF_040319065.1 Mesorhizobium sp. M0968 | reverse complement strand
GACGCTCCCTCTCTTACGGTGGCTGTCAAACACCACCATTCTGGCACATCGATGCCGTCGAGGGGGCGTCCACCCCATCACTATCCTTTCTCTTCTCGACCAGCGCGGTTCGGTGCTGTTCTCAGGCATGGTCGGCGACACTCCGTAGGCAGGTCTGAACCAGGCCGAAGCCGACCGCCGATCTTTCCGATCGAATATCCGATGATCTGGTAGCAGGAGCGCGCTGCCGCCTTTGCCATACTCACCGGAGTACCAGTTTCGGGTTTCGCTGCTGCGGCTGAACGAACGGAGCCTACCCCGGACCTTCGCGCGCCGATTTTCTACTAGCTTCCCGCGAGCGACAACCCACTGGCGCGCTCGCATAACAGGGCAAGCAATTCGCTGCGCCGCGCTTCTGGCGTGTCGACGGGCAACACGAAACAAAGCGTCTTGTTGATGGCTCCGTTGCCGTCGCGGATCGGCGCGGCCATGCACCAGGTGAAGCGGTCGGCCAGAGCGGCGGTCTCGCTGAAACCTTGCTGGCGCGCCAGAGCGACATCGTCGAAGAACTCGGCTGGCGCAATGACGCGGCCGTCGGGAAGCGTGTAGTCGCCAGGCGGAATGAAGTCCCGTATTTCCTGCTCGCTCATATGGCCGAGCAGCAGCCTACCGGACGCCGTCCACGGTATCGGCACCTCGACGCCGACATCGCTTGAAATCCGGAACGGGCCAGGCGAGTCCCGGCAATCAAGGACGACATATTTGGTCCCGCGCAGGCCGCACAGTTGGACGGTCTCGCCCGTCTCCGCGCCTAGTCTGTCCAGGGTTTCGATGATGCGCCGGTAATGGGCATTATGATGTGAGTAGGCCCAGCCGAACAGATGCATCGCCTTTCCGAAATAGACATAGCCTTCCGTCCCGACATTTTCGAGCATTTCGGCTTCCAGCAGGCTGTTGACGATTTCATAAGTGGTTGAACGCGGCGCGCCGATCATCTTGGCGATGTCGCCGACGCGCATCGGCGCGCGGTGCCGCAGAAGGGCCTCGAGTAGCATGATGACGCGGTCGATCCCGCGACGCCGTTCGCCATTGCGCGGCTCGGCGCCGGCTTCCGTTTCAATTAGACCAGTGACGCCATCGCTCATGTAGGCCGCACCCGCGCAAAATCATTCGGCCCTCGTCTCAAGACGCTTGAAAGATGTCAAGGCTCAGTCTAGCATCCCGTTTGTCCGATATACAGGCCTATTGTCTGAAATATCGGACAATAACGAGCCAGGCGCAGAAAGTCCTGACGAGAAAAACGGGCGGTTTCCGATACGGCAACCGGCGGGTTCTCTCGTCCCGATCCCGCACGTCCAGGCATAACTTCAGAAGGGAACAATCATGACGAAATCATCGTTTTTCGCGTCCGCCAGTGCCCTTTGCCTCGGCCTCCTCCTCAGCCTCGGCGCCGGTTCGCAGGCCAACGCCGCCGCTAAATGCATCAAGGGCGATCGCAAAGCGCCATATACGATCGGCTGGGCCAATATCTATTCAGTGCCGACCTGGATGAAGCAGACACAGGGCACGATCGAAGCCGAAGTCAAGACTTTGAAGAAGCAAGGCTTGGTCGACAAACTCGTCGTGACCGATGCCCAGGGCGACGCCAACGTCCAGATTCAGCAGATCCAGTCGATGATCGATTCCGATGTCGATGCCATCATCTTGATCGCTGGTTCGTCGACCGCGCCGGCGCGCGTGCTGGCGGACGCCTGCGCCAAAGGCATCGCCATCATCAACTTCGACAGCCTCGTCGATACCGACCAGGTGACCGCCAAGGTCAACACCGATTCCTCACAGTGGGGCGATCAGGCGGCCAAGTTCCTGATCGACGCCATCGGCGGCAAGGGCAAGATCCTCATCCTCAATGGCCCAGCCGGCGTTTCGGTCAGCGACGACCGGCGCAAAGGCGCCGATGCCGAGCTTAAGGCCCATCCCGATGTGAAGGTGCTTGCCGAGACGAACACGCCCTACAATGTCGCGCCCGCCCAGGAGGCCGTCACCAGCCTGCTTTTCGCCAACCCCGAAATCGACGGCATCCTGTCGCTGGGCGGCGCGTTGTCGGCGGGCGCCGTGCTCGCGCTCGACAAGCAGGGCCGCGACCAGGTGCCGATCACCGGCGAGAATGCGCGCCAGTTTCTCGAACTGTGGAAGGAAAAGGGCCTGAAGAGCTGGGCGACGATGCAGCCGAACTGGCTCGGCGCCTTCGCCACCTACACCGCCGTCCAGGCACTGGAGGGCGAGGATGTGCCGGCTTTCGTCAAGATCCCGTTGCCGGTGATCGACAATTCCAACATCGACGAATACCTCGCCCGGGCGAAGGATTTCCCGGCTGACGGTTACATCTATTCGCCGTACGATGAGGATCTATTCAAGAAGCTGCTGGCCCAAAAATAAGCCTGAAGGGTTGTAGCATTGACAACCACGGCTCCGCTTCTCGCCGCGCAGGGGGTGTCGAAGTCCTTTTTCGGCAACCCCGTTCTGCGCAACGTTTCAATCGCTCTCCAGCCCGGCCGCGTGCATGCACTGCTGGGCGAGAACGGCGCAGGTAAGTCGACACTGATCAACCTTTTGTCCGGCGCCTTGCGCCCGGACGGCGGGGCGATCGAGGTCGATGGGCGCCCGGTCTCGCGCATGACCCCCGCTAATGCGCGACAGGCCGGGATCGCCGTTGTCCAGCAGGAACTCAGCCTGACGACCAGCTTGTCCATTGCCGAAAACATCGGGCTCGGTGCCTATCCCAAGCGGTTCGGCTTGATCGACTACAACGAGCTTGCCGTCCGGGCCAGGGCCGCATGCGATCTTGTCGGGCTTTACGAACCGCTGTCTGCGCCGGTGGGGCACCTGTCCCTCGGCCGCCGGCAGATGGTGGAGATCGCCAAGGCGCTTTACCGCCGGCCGCGCGTGCTCATTCTCGACGAACCCACCTCATCGCTATCGGCAACTGAGACAAAAATCCTCACCGACCTGCTGGAGAGGCTTCGGGGCGAGGGCATCGCTATTCTCTACATCTCACACCGACTGAACGAGGTGATGGCGCTGTGCGAGCATGTCACCGTGCTCAAGGACGGGACCTGCACGGCGGACTGCTCGCTGGAAGGAACCGATGCCGCCGGGCTGGTACGGCTGATGGTCGGCCGCGACCCCGGCGATCTCTTTCCACGATGGCGGCCTTCGCCATCGCCGGCCGACGCCATCTCGGTTCGTAAATTTTCGGCCGGCCTGATGCGCGACGTCGATCTCGACATCAGGACGGGCGAGGTGCTTGGCATTGGCGGCCTGGTCGGGCAGGGGCAGGAAGATCTGCTGCTTGGCCTCTACGGCGCGATCCCCGCCAGGACGGTATCCGCGACCGTAAACGGTGTTTCGGGTTTGCCCGGCGGCGTGCCGAACGCCAATGCGCTCGGCCTCGCTTATGTCCCGGCTGACCGCAAGCGCGAAGGCCTGCACCTGATCCATCCCATCATCACCAATATGATGCTGCCCGCCTTCGCAAGGCTGCCGGCGCTGAAGCTGCGCAGTCGGCGTGCCGAGCGCGATATGGCAAGGGGTCTCGCCGCCCAGCTTGCCATCAAGGGCGACCTCGACCGCCCGGCACAGGCACTCTCAGGTGGCAACCAGCAGAAGGTCGCGCTGGCGAAATGGATGCCACACGAGCCGCTTGTGCTTCTCCTCAACGACCCGACGCGCGGCGTCGATGTCGAGACCAAGCGTGAGATCTACATGATGCTTCGCAAACTCGCCGCCGCCGGCAAGGCGATCGTGCTGCTCAGTTCCGACACACCCGAACTGGTGCATCTTTGCGACCGCGTCGGCGTGGTCCGCGAAGGCCGCATCGTGGCCATGCTCGAGCGCGAGGCACTGAGCGAGGAAGCCATCGTTTCCGCCGCAATGGGCGCCGAACAGCAGAAAGTTGCGGCATGAGCGCGGTCGCATCCTCAAGCCAAGCCGGCGCGCTCTACTGGCCGGTTCAGCTGCGCCGCAATGTCGGCGTGCGCAGCCTGTTCGCTGTGGTCCTGGCGTTCGTCATTGCTTACGGTTTCCTGTTTCCCGGCCTCTTGACAGCGTCCGGTTTCGCCAAATTCACCCAGAGCTGGTTTCCGCTGGCGCTGGTCGCCATGGCCCAGGCGATCCTCATGCTCACCGGCGGCATAAGCCTGGCCATCGGCGCCATGGTCAGCCTGGGCGCAGTGATCGCTGCGACGACGATGACTGGACCGCTGGGCGTAGCCGGCGGTGCCGCTGCGGTGGCGCTGACCGGTCTCGGCATCGGTGCCGCGATCGGGTTCATCGTCGTGAAACTTCGGTTGCCGGCGATCGTGGTGACGCTGGCTGGCTCCTTCATTATCGGCGGCGCTGCCCTGCTCATCCTGCCGAGGCCGGGGGGCGCCATACCCGAGTGGCTGTCGGACCTGCTTGCCGGCAACACGCCGGCGGCATTCGTGCTGCTGGTACTCATCGTGGTTTTGTGGAAACTCTATCTCGCCACGCCGCTTGGTTTGAGCATCTATGCTGCAGGCGAAAATCCCGTCGGCGCCTACCGCTCCAGCGTGCCGGTCGACGGTGCCCGGATCGCCGCCTACGCGATTAGCGGCCTGCTTTGCACAGGCGCCGGCCTGTTCATCGCCGCGCAAACGGGTTCGGGCGATCCAGTCATCGGCACGGCGTTCACGCTGAATTCCATAGCCGCCGCAGTGCTCGGCGGCATCGGTTTCCTTGGCGGCCAAGGTACCATGCGCGGCGCTCTTGCGGGCAGCCTGCTGCTCAGCCTGATGATCAGTGTCATGTTCTTCCTCGGCTTCACGCCGGTCGCCCAATATGTCGCCCAGGGCCTCATCATCATCGGGGCGGTCGCCATCCCGCAATTCCGCAAGGTGCAGCAATGACAGCACGGAAAGTCAGTGTGAGCGGCAGGCGCGCCGTGACGATTTTGCGCAGCCGGCCCTTCCTTACGATCGCTATAGTTGCGGCGGTATGGATCGCGGCGAGCTTCGCTTCACCTGGCTTCGGCGCTTATGGGCATTTGCGCTATTTGGTTGAATTGGGCGCGGTGGTCGGCCTGGTCGCGGCGGGCCAAACTTTCGTGGTGATTGCCGGCGGAATCGACCTTTCCGTCGCGGCGATCGTCACGGTTAGCGCTGTCAGCCTGCCGCTGCTTTCATGGCAGGCGGATCCGACAGGGCTCACCGCCGTTCTTGCAGTTCTCACGTTGACGAGCGCAATCGGTCTGGTGAACGGGCTGGGCGTGGCGCTGTTGCGCGTTCATCCAATGATCATGACGCTGGCGATGGCGACATTCCTGCAAGGTCTGCTGATCATCATCGCCGGCGGCAGTGCCGTGACCGCCGAGAACCCGCTGGTCCGCTGGCTCGGCAATGCGCGGCCGGTCGGTATTCCGGCAGGCGTGCTTTTGTGGGTGGTCATTTCAGTGATCGTTCTGACCACGATGCATGCGACATCCCTTGGCGCCCGGATATTCGCGATGGGCGCCAATTCGCTCGCCGCGGCGCTGTCCGGGGTTCCCGTCGCCTCGACCACGCTGGCGGTCTACGGCATCAGCGGCTTCTGTGCGGGACTTGCCGGTGTGTTGGTCCTCGGCATGAACGGACAAGGCTATGTCGGTATCGGCGATCCTTATCTGCTCGCCTCGATTGCCGCCGTGGTGCTTGGCGGCACCTCGATCCTCGGCGGGCTTGGCACCTATGCCGGCACCATCCCCGGCGCCATCCTGCTGGTTACGATCACGGCGCTGATCACCGTGGTCAACGCATCGCCTGGCTGGCGCAGTATCCTGTTCGGGTCGCTGATCCTGGGGCTGCTGCTTCTCTCAGGCAGAGAGCAGGCCCGCCGATGACATATCGTCCAGCCGATAAATGCGCCGTGCATTGCCGTAGAACAGTGCCGTCTGCTCGTCCGCGGAAAGCTCTCCTGCAATGGCCTTGAAGCTGTCATACACCGCATCGAACGATGCATGCAGGCCGGCGACCGGAAAGTCGCTGCCGAACATCGCGCGCCGCGTACCGAAACAGTCGATGCAATGCATGACAACCGACCTTAGGCTGTCGAGCGTCCAATCATGATCGTAGGCGACCAGATCCGATATCTTGATGGCGACGTTCTCGCGCTCCGACAAAAGCCGCAGCCCCTCGCGCCACACCCGCATTCCGTCCGCATCGCGATCGATCGGGCTGCCGCAATGGTTGAGAACAAAGAGCTGGTCTGGAAATGCCGCTGCGAGGCGCGCCGCGCCGGTGAGCTGGCGCGGAAACACCATCAGGTCGAAAACCAGCCGGCGGCGCCCAAGCAGGGACAGGCCGGCACGCCAGGCCGGATCGTCCATGATGCCGTCGCGGGCGGCAAAACGACGGGCGGGATCAGGATCCCAGCTCAGTATGTCGCGTACGCCGACGACACGGTCGAATGCCGCCTGCGCCTGGACCAGCGCCGGCGCTTGGCGGTTCGCCAGAGGTACGTGAACGACGTAACGGGCGGCCACGCCGCGCGACTTGTCGAGGGTTTCAAGCCACCGCGTTTCACCCACGCAGTCATCCCCGGCCCAACCGGCTTCAATATGGACGGTGGCGACGACACTGTGCTGGCCGGCGTCGCGCAAATAATCTTCAGGAAGGTAGTTTCGCCGCAAGGGGCCAAGCTCGCCCAGACCGCCGCGTTCGCCAGCCGTGGGCGCGAGCCAGGGATGGCGGCCGAGGCCGAGATCCCACAGGTGATGGTGGGCATCGATGATCGGTCCGCAGTAACGCTTTGGCACGCATCTCTCTCATGGTGTGGCCGGCATCGGAAATCGATCCGGACTTCATCCTGCGAAAGCGAAAGGACTAGCATCGGATGACCGAAAACTCACCCGTACTGTCGCTCGCGACCCGTGAAAATTTCCTGCTCGACGATCGTATCCGCGGCGTTCCGCCTGGCACCCTCGGCCTGGACAGCAGCTTTGTCGCATCTGAGCGCTGGCATCCAGCGCATGGACGTATGTCGTTGCCGGTGTTGACCCTCGACGAGGAGGCCTTCATCGCCAATCGTGACCTGTTCTTGGGGTATGCGCGAGAACAGGGCGCCGTGATCGCCCCGCATGCCAAGACCCCGATGGCGCCGGACCTTGCCCGGTCCCTGGTCGAGGCCGGAGCATGGGGCACGACCGTCGCCGACATAAGGCAGGCCACAGTGATGCTCAGATCCGGGCTCTCTCGGCTGATCATCGCCAACGAGGTCGGCGGACCAGGTGGTGCGAACCGACTTGCTGTCCTTGTCGGCGCCTGGCCAAGCGCCGAGTTCTACGTTTTTGCCGACTCTTTCGACGCCGTGAATGCGCTTGCTGAAGCTTGGCGCGCCAATGCGACGCTGCCGCCATTGCGCGTGCTCGTCGAACTTGGTGCGGGGAGGGCAGGCGCCCGGACCACCGGCGAAGCCGAGGCGATCGCCGACGCGGTTGTAGCTGCCGGAGGGCGGCTGCTGATCGCCGGCGTCGCAGCCTACGAAGGTGCCGCGGCGCAAGCCGATCCTGGCCGTACCGATGAGGCGATATCCGCGCTGTTGGCAATGACAGCCGATATGTTCCTGCGGCTCCGCGCCCGCGTCGGCGGCGACACCCCGCTGATCGCCACCGCCGGCGGCTCGGTGTACTTCGACAAGGTGGTCGCAGCGCTTTCGCCCCTCGTCTCCAGGGACGGCAATGCCACGTTGGTGCTGCGCAGCGGCGCCATCTTCTTTCACGACCATGGCGTCTACGACAGGTCGCTCGGCGCACTCGATGCCCGCGACGGTTTTGCGATCGGCGGCGTCGGTGCTTCCGCACGAAATTCCTTCCATCCGGCTTTACGTCTTTGGGCCGAGGTACTGTCGCGGCCGGAGCCCGGCCTTGCTATCTGCGGTATGGGCATGCGCGACGTGTCGTTCGACCAGGGCTTTCCGAAGGTCGTGACCATCTTTCGTGCCGGCAAGCAGCTGCCGAAAGCGCGTGCCGAGGTCTTCAAGCTCAACGACCAGCACGCCTTCCTGACAATTGCGTCGGGCGACGATATTGCCGTTGGTGACGTCGTTGAATTCGGCATCTCGCACCCCTGCACCTGCCTCGATCGCTATCGCGTGATCTTCGGCGCCGACGCGGCCGGGTATGTCCGCCACGCCTTTCCTACCTATTTCGGCTGAGCAGATATCGCGGCCACTTCCAAAAAAGAGAACCTCGAAAGGATCTGATATGATCAAGTACTTCCAGTCCGGCTCCCGCATGTCTCAGGCGGTCGTCTATGGCGGCCTCGTGCACATCGCAGGCCAGGTGGCAGACGACCGCAAGGCCGGCATCGAGGGTCAGACGAGCGACGTGCTCTCCAAGGTCGAGGCGCTCCTTGTTGAGGCCGGCAGCAGCAAGTCGAGGCTAGTGGCGATCAACATCTTCCTGCCGCAGATCGCCGACTTCGATGCCATGAACAGCATCTACGATGCCTGGGTGGATCCTGCGCGCCTGCCGGCGCGCGCCTGTGTCGAGGCGCGTCTCGCCGATCCCGATCTCCGCATAGAGGTCACTGCGATCGCAGCTATCTGAGCCGCCGCCATGCACACCGGCCTCAGCCATACGCTCGACTTCGACCGGGACGGCAAGACACTCGGCCATCTCAGCATTCCGTTTTCGATCGACCGTTCGCCCTATTTCCAGGTCAAGGTCCCGATCTGCCTTGTCCGCAACGGCGAAGGCCCGTCGGTGCTTCTGATGGCCGGCAATCACGGCGACGAATATGAAGGCGAGCTGTCGTTGGCAAAGCTGGTGCGCCGGCTCGATCCCAAGCAGATCAAGGGTCGCGTCACCATCCTGCCGATGGCGAACGTGCCGGCGGTGATCGCCGCAAAGCGCTGCTCGCCACTCGACGGCGGCAATCTCAACCGCGCCTTTCCGGGCGACCCGTCAGGCACGCCAACAAGCCGGCTTGCCAATTTCCTGGAGATGGAACTGTTTCCCCGCCACGACGTCATCTTCGACATTCATTCTGGCGGCACCTCGATGGAGCATCTGCCGACCGCGCTTGTCGAGCACAATACCGATCCCGACCGGCACCGGCGCGGTGTGGAGCTAATGCGGACGCTCAGCATGCCCTATGGGTTCGTGGCCGACAACGGCCAGGCCTCACCGACCTCCATGGGTGCGGCGCGCCGGGCCGGCGCCATCGGCGTCAGCGGAGAGTTCGGCGGCGGTGGCACTGTCACGGTCGATACGATGGAGATTACCGCCCGCGCACTCGACGCCCTGATGGCCGCCTTGGGAGTGGTTGAGGCGCCGGTTCTTGCACCGGCAACCGGACCTTCGGCGCCGACGCGGCTTCTTTCGTTGTCTCGGCACAGTCAGGGCCTTTATGCCACAAGCCGTGGTTGGTTCGAGCCGGCAGTCAGGCTGGGCGACAGCGTGACTTCAGGCCAACTGGCGGGCTGGTACCACGACCTCGAACGACTCGACCTCGCCGAGCAAGCCCTGCACTTCCTCGAAAGCGGCATTGTGCTTTCGCGCCGGCTGCACACGATGTGCGAGGCGGGAGACTGCCTCATGCAGGTCGCCGAGCCGGTCGACTGATAAGAAGCCCTCCCGACCATACGCCCATATCAGGATCAAGACTGAGGACAACCGGATGCAACTGTCGATGTGGACCTATCCTTGGGATGTCCAGGATCTGGGCTTGGAGATGGTCGAGCGCGATCTTGTCGAGCGTGCCGGGCTCAACATGATCAGTCTGGCGACTTCGTATCACGCTGGCCGGTTTCTGCAGCCGCGCAGCCCGCGCCGGAAAGCCTATTTTCCGGAAGACGGAACCATCTATTTCAAGCCAGATGCGGCACACTGGGCCGACCTAGCCATCCAGCCCAAGGTGGCGAAGGTGATCATGGAAGGCGGCGATGTGCTTGGCGACCTTGTCCGCCGGCGCGAGGTGGGCGGGCTGGGCGTTTCGTGTTGGACGGTCTGCTTGCACAACACCCGGCTCGGCATGCTTCATCCGCAGGCCGTAACCCGCAACGCCTTCGGCGATGCCAACTACTACAATCTCTGCCCATCACATCCGGAAGCGCGCGCTTATGTCCGCGCGCTGATCGCCGATATCTCGCACAGCTACAGGCCGGACCGGATCGAGCTTGAAAGCCCGTCCTTCATGGGCTTCGCCCACGAATACCATCATGAGAAAGACGGTGTCGGGCTGATGCCGGAAGACGATTTTCTGTTGTCGATATGTTTCTGCCCGTCCTGCCTTGCGCGCGCGGCCGAGGCCGGCGTCGACGGCGAAGTAGCGCGCAAGCTCGTCGGGCAATGGATCGTCGAGACCTGCGAGCGCGCCGTGCCCGAACGGCGCTTTCCAGACTTTCCGGGGAGCGGCCTCGACACTTTTTTGCCATGGCCGGAACTCCATGGCTACCTGCTGTGGCGGTTCGAACCGGTGACCAGCCTGGTCGCCGAACTGCGCGAGGTGGCCAATCCGGCGACCCGCGTTGTCATCATCGATTTGAAAGACGGTTGGCTTGGCGGCTGCGATCTCGCGGCGCTCGGCAAGGTCTGTGACGGGGCAATCCTGTGTGCCTACGACATGCAGCCCGGCGATGTCGCCAGCCTGATGGCGGCCGGACGCGCAGCCCTTGGCGTGAAAAAGTTCCTCGGCGCCGGCTACCGGCTGTTCTATCCGGAAATGGCCGGCCCCGACATCCTCACCGCCAAGGTCAAAGCTGCGATGGCGCCGGATGTCGACGGCATCAATTTTTACAATTATGGCCTTGTCCCTGCCGCACGCCTCGATTGGGTGAGTGCCGCAAGATCCGTTTGAAAAACCGATCCGTTGCCGCAGTCTGCTAGGACTGACCTCACTTTGCCTTGGAGCTTTATGAGCATGCCGGCTATTCGCTTCGGTCACATTGGCCGGCGGCGGCCGGACAAGCTGAAAGCATGGCGGTGACGGTCCATGCGGATCGAAGATCATACGCCGACCATATTGCTGCTTATACGCTTCAAAGTATACAAAATTCGATACGGAAAAGCGTATATTGAAATTTATCTGCGCGAGCGTATAATACCATGGCTAGAGAGGTATGCTGTGGACCAAATCGCCCGAACACCCAAGCAAATTGGAGATGCCGTCCGCCGGCAGCGTCGCAAGCTCCGCCTCAACCAGACCAATGTCGGGGACCAAACGATGCTGCGTCAGGCGACCATCTCGGCCGTCGAGAGTGGCGCGTCTGGGACCCAGCTCGGAACGCTTTGCGATATTCTCGCAGCGCTCGACCTCGAATTCGTCGTCCGCCCTCGGACCAAGGCAAAGCCGGCTGAGATCGAGGACATCTTCTGATGGCTCGTCCGCGGCAGCACATCCCGCTAAATGTCTTCTTGAACAGCCGTCTCGTCGGGCGGCTGAATAGACAATCCAGCGGCGCGATCGATTTTCAGTACGATCCGTCCTGGCTTGCTTGGGAGCACGCGCTGCCCGTCTCGCTATCACTGCCTCTGCGTGAAGATCGTTATATCGGTGCGCGCGTCATCGCCGTCTTCGACAATCTCCTGCCCGACAACGTCCCCATTCGCCGCCGTATGGCGGAGCGTGTTCATGCTCAAGGAATAGACGCTTACGACCTGCTTGCCGCTGTCGGGCGCGATTGTGTCGGCGCATTGCAATTCCTGCCGGATGGTGTCGAGCCAGGCCCCGCCGGTATTGTCAACGGCAAACCCGTTGACGATACCGAGATTGCTCGTCTTCTCCTCGATCTGGCATCGGCTCCCCTTGGGCTTGGCGAGGACGAGGATTTCCGGATCTCGATCGCTGGCGCTCAGGAAAAGACTGCGCTCTTGTTCTGGAAAGGACGTTGGTACAAGCCGCTGGCGACGACTGCCACGACGCACATCCTCAAACCACAGATTGGACGGTTGCCAAATGGCATCGATCTTTCCTTCAGCGTCGAGAACGAATTTTTCTGCCTCAAGCTGACAACCGCCCTAGGGCTCCCGAGCGCCGTCGTCGCAATCGAGGAGTTCGAAGGCAATCGCGTGCTCGCGGTCGAGCGGTTCGATCGCCGATGGACCAGTGACAATCGTCTCCTGCGTTTGCCCCAGGAAGACTGCTGCCAGGCCCTTTCTGTGCCGCCGTCACTGAAATACGAATCCGACGGCGGGCCTGGCGTTCCGGCTATCCTCAATTTGATGAAGGGAAGCGACCAACCGGAGGTAGACCAGGCTGCGGTTTTAAAGGCCGTGGTTGCCTTTTGGCTTCTCGGCGCCACAGATGGGCACGCCAAGAATTTTAGCGTCTTTCTTTCCCCCGGCGGCCGGTTCCGCATAACGCCGCTCTATGATGTGATTTCAGCGCAGCCCAGCCTTGATGCGGGACAGATCAAGCGCAACAAAATGAAACTGGCGATGGCTATTGGTGACACACGCCACTACCTCGTCGACAGCGTCATGCCACGCCATTTTATCCAGACCGCCGCCAAAGCAGGGATCGGTCCGAAACCCGTCAAGGCGATCTTTGATGAGCTGCGCCAACAGGCGCTAGCGGCGGTCGAACTGGTTTCTGCATCGCTCCCAAAGGATTTTCCTGCGGAAGTCGCTGATGCCATCGGCAATGGGGTCAGGGCTCGTGTACGCAGACTGGAAGAGGCGTGATGCTGAAAGTAGAGACGCAACGAGACTGATGTCGCCATTGCGACAACGCTCAAATGGTCTTCTTCAGCAGCAGCAGCATCCAGGCGGCCACGGCCGCCGCTGCGTCGTCCAGATGATGCCGAACCCACCCCTTACCTTCTCATGCGCGATAGGATGGGCCAAGGTTTGACCACGTCAAAAAAACCGGAAAGCAAGGAACCTGCCGACCACCAGAGTGGCTCGAGCGGCAGCATGGAAAGTGTGACGCGGGGCTACCCGATCCTAGCCAGTGCCTTTCCGGGATAGGATCAACTCACGGATTTGCCAGCCTGTAACTTTCTTACGAGGCCGATCAACTGATCCAGATCAGCGCGTGGAAGCGCAAGTATCTCGGGCGGGGGTTTGTGATATTCCTTCATCAATTCCTTGATGGTTGCGGCACCTTTGGGTGTGAGCTTGACAAGCTTCACACGGCGATCGCCTGGCGACGGAATCCGTTCGGCGAGCCCCGCCTGCTCAAGCCGGTCGACCAGCCAGGTCGCCGTCGATGGATCGCACTGCCATTGAGCAGCCAATGCGCCGATCGGCTTGCCCGCATCTTTGTCGAGCGTGAAGAGGGCGCGGGAGTCGTTGGGCGTCAGGCCCAATTTCTGCTGGATCGCCAACCGGTCCGGCGCGGACCGCATCAGGAAATCAAACATCAGGCGCCATGCCTCGGTGGCGTGCTGCAAGCGATCTTGGCTCGGTCTCATTCCACGCTCCTTCATGTCTTGACACATACTTGGACCAATCGTATGATTTGATCAATCAAAATGTTTTTGTGGTCAAAGCAATGAGAGGAGATCCGAGATGACCAATACCACGGTTCTCGTCGTCGGAGGCGGCCTGAACGGTCTGACGGCGGCCGCCCTTTTGGCTCACAACGACATTGCGTGTGTCCTCGTCGAGCGTCATCCCGACACGTCAATCCAGTACAAGTTTGCCGGCATCTCCCCGCGCAGCATGGAGATATTCCGAAGCCTCGGCCTCGAGGAGGAGATTCGTACAAATCGGACGGGGGACCAGCAGGCAGGCGCTATTGCGCGCGCCAGGAATCTCGCCGATCCGCAGATTCAATGGGGCGGACCGGCGTGGCCGGATGCAAGTGCCCTCAGCCCCACGCAACCAGCGACGTGTGATCAGCACGTCCTGGAACCGATTCTGCGCCGCTACGCCGAGCGGAACGGTGCAGACGTGCGTTTCAGCACGGAGCTGGTGACTTTCGATCAGGACGAGACCGTCGTCCGCGCGGAAATTCGCGATTTCGCGACCTGCGCAAAGGAGGTCATCTCGGCCGACTATCTGATCGTCGCGGACGGTGCGAACGGTTCCCTGCGAGAGAGGCTGGAGATCAGCCGCAGCGGGGCAGGCCGCCTTCAGCACTGGATGAATGTCGTCTTTGACACGGACATGCCTCCGACGATAGGCGGCAAGCGCTTCACGTCGTGCTTCGTGACGGACCTCAACGGGACCTTCACGCCCAGACAGGGTGGACGATGGCTTCTGGCGCTCCAGTACTTTCCCGAAAAAGGGCGAGAAACCACAGGATTTTGATGAAGCCAAGTGCAGGGAACTGATCATACGAGGTGCGGGCCGGCCGGACATCACGACGAGGCTTGTCGATGCGCGCTCCTGGGAAGTGGCCGCCCTCACAGCGCGCCAATTCCGCCGAGGCCGCGCGTTTCTTGTGGGGGATGCCGCACATGTGATGCCCCCAACAGGCGCTTTCGGTGGCAATTCAGGTATCCACGACGCCCATAACCTTGCCTGGAAGCTTGCGATGGTAGCACGCGGGCATGCCGATCCCTCGTTGCTGGATAGCTATGACATGGAGCGCCGGCCGGTCATCGAGGCTACGTTGGCGCAAGCGCTCGCCCGCCTACAGAAATGGTTCGACGATCCGTCGAAGCGGTTGCCTCCTCCTGTTGCGATCGTCGAGGATTACGACGTGGTATTTGGCCAACGCTACGCTGCAGGCATCGTGGCTCTGGAATCCACACCGGACGATCACCCATTCCAAAAATCCACGGAGCTGTCGGGCCGCCCCGGCACGCGTTTGCCGCATTTCGCGGTCGGGCGTGCCGGCCAGCGGATTTCGAGTCTCGATTTGTGCGACCGCGATCTTCTTCTCCTCTGCGCCGACGAAGCATGGTGTCAGGCCGCTGACTCCGTAAGCCAGCGCCTCGGGATGCCGCTGACGTGCCACTCGTTGGGTGCGAATGGGGATCTGCTTGACTTGGACCATCGGTGGCCTTCCGTGCTCGGGGTTAAAAGCGGCGGTTCCGCCTTGGTCAGACCGGACGGATTTGTCGCGTGGCGGTCAACGCACGGTGTGCCTGATCCTGTACAGGTGCTGATCGAAACACTTGATGGGCTCGGTTTCCGCACGGAGGCGCACGAACATCATCGGTGAGCGGCGGCGAGTGCGGATGCCTCCCGCCTTCGGGCATGACTTGCTTGCCGATGCCATCACTGGGAATGACAACGATGCCAGGCGCTTGCTCCTTTCCTACTCGTTGTCGCCGAGTAGGGCCGCGCACACCGCTTCGGTGACCTTATCGGTGGTGGCACTTCCGCCGAGATCGGGCGTGTGCAGTGAGGCGTCCGCCGTCACGCGCTCGATGGCGCGCATCAGGCGCGCCGCGGCAGCCGGCTCGCCAAGATGCTCCAGCATCATCACCGCCGACCAGAACGTGCCGACCGGATTGGCGATGCCCTTGCCGGTGATGTCGAAGGCCGAGCCGTGGATCGGCTCGAACATCGACGGAAACCGCCGCGCGGGGTTGAGGTTCGCAGTCGGCGCAATGCCGATCGATCCGGCAAGTGCGGCCGCAAGATCCGACAGGATATCGGCGTGAAGATTGGTCGCGACGATTGTGTCGAGCGAGCGCGGATTGAGCGTCATGCGCACTGTCATCGCGTCGACCAGCATTTTGTCCCATGCGACATCAGGAAAATCGGCCGCGACCTCACGGGCGATGTCGTCCCAGAGCACCATGCCGTGACGCTGGGCGTTCGACTTGGTGACCACGGTCAACAGCTTTCGCGGCCGCGACCGCGCCATCTCGAAGGCGAAGCGCATGATGCGCGTCACGCCGGCGCGGGTGAAGATCGAGACCTCGGTCGCGATTTCCTCAGGCAGGCCGAGATGCGAGCGCCCGCCCTGGCCGGCGTATTCGCCTTCCGAATTCTCCCGAACGATGACCCAGTCGAGATCCCCTGCCGTGACGCCGCGAAGCGGGCTCTCGATACCGGGCAGGATGCGGGTCGGGCGGACATTGGCGTACTGGTCGAAGGGCTGGCAGATCGCGAGCCGCAACCCCCAAAGCGTCAGATGGTCGGGCACGTCTGGCGCGCCGACAGCGCCGAAATAGATCGCATCGAAGGCCTTCAGCCGCTCGGTGCCGTCCTTGGGCATCATCACGCCGTTGAACTTGTAGTAGTCCGAGCCCCAGTCGAAATGCTGCACCTCGAGACTGAAACCGCCGTCGCGCGTGGCGCAGGCGGCCAGCGCACGAAGGCCGGCCGCTACGACTTCCTTGCCGATCCCATCGCCTGGAATGGCCGCGATCCTATAGCTTCGCATTAGTCCAGTCCTCCCCTTGTGGCGCTAAACTAGCATGGACCATCGTGCTGGCCTTTGGCCGTGAGGCCGAATGCCGCCATTACGGCAAATGGTCAATCAATCCGTTCAGCAGGAGCAGCAGCACCCCGGCGGCCACAGCCGCAGCCGCATCGTCCACCATGATACCGGCCCCACCCCTTACCTTGTCATGTGCGATACGGATGGGCCAAGGCTTGACGACGTCGAAAAACCGGAAAGCAAGGAAGCCTGCTGCCCACCAGAGCGGATCGAGGGGCAGCATGGAAAGGGTTAGGGCCGCGCCGAAGGTCTCATCAATGACGACGATCTGCGGATCCTCCGTCCCGGTACGGGAGATAACATACGATGACGCCCATACGCCGACGGCGAACAGGGCCACGTAGGCAAGCACCGTCAGCCAAGGTGATGCGGGTATCAGAGCCGCGGCAACAGCCACTCCAACCATTGCGCCGGCCGTGCCCGGCCATATTGGAGATAATCCCGCGCCGACAGAGGTCGCGAGCAGGTAGGCGAACTTGGGTGGAAACTTATGCATCGATTTTCGGCCGGCTTCCCACGGATCGCAAGCGATCATAGTCACATCGTTCGGGTGCTGCCGCCAGACTGCTGTTCGATTTGCACCACCTCACAAGGGCATCGCCCAAACCGTGAAAATGCTGTCGGGCAGCTGTCGCAGCGACTGGAAGTTCTGTTTCGCCGCCAGCTCGGCGAGTACCTTAATCCGCCGGCCCCATTCGCCAAACGAGATCGTTTTTGCGGCAAGTTGAGAACGTTGCTGAGCCCGGTCTCGGCCCGCATTGGCCAACCCAAACGGTGGCGACGGTGGAACAAACCCGCAAATTGCTGGTAAACCCGTCAACCGACATCATCAGAGGAGCCGCCATGATCGCCGGTCTCATGAAAAGTCGCATCGACCCGCTATGGGAGCAGGCCGCCTCTCCGCTGATCGGGATCGGCATGACGCCGAACCAGGTTACGGCCAGCGGGCTGGTGCTCGTGGCTTTGTCTTCGGCCGCCTACGCGTTTCATCATTCAAGTCTTGCCTTTGGCCTTTGCTTGGCGTTTGCCTTCAGCTTCGATGCGCTGGACGGTGCGGTCGCCCGCCGGACAAATATGAGCACCAAGGCCGGTGGCTATTTCGACGCCGTCGTCGACCGCTATCAGGAATTGGCCGTCTTTGCGGCTATCGGCTGGGTTGCCGATCTGTGGGCGATCGCAATGTTCGCATTCGCGGGCGGGATCCTCACCAGTTACGCCAAGGCGCGGACGGCGCTGGAAATCCCTGTGAAAAACCACGGTTGGCCGGATTTCTTCGAGCGGATGGAACGTCTGGTGTTCATTTGCGTGCTGCTCGCCGCCGACGGAGTCGCGACCGCGATGGGCGCGGCTTCGCCCTGGATTCTGGCGGGTGGGTTCGCGCTGTACGCAGTGCTGGCCAACGCCACAGCCCTGCAACGGATCAGTCGCGCATTTGCGATGCTGAAACGAGCCGACGGGAAGCAGCCGTGAGACTACGGGGATGCTTGCACTTGGCCTCACCTGAGGCTAATGGCATTTGGAAATATAGCCGATGTGCTGGGCTGCCGCCCAAGGAGACGGCTGCACGGTCGCCATTCGGGCTGATGGCTCGAATCGAAGACGGATTGCCGTTGGGTGCGCTTGAACGCGTCTCACAATTGCTGGCACCGGCCGATACGCAATTCAAATATCGCCTCGTCCCAAAGGCAACTTATGAGCGCCGCAAGAGAGGTGCTCTCCGACTCTCTTCGGAAGAGGGCATGCGGGTGGCGCGGGTGGCGCGCCTATGGAACCTGGCCCTCGACGTTTGGCAGATCGAAGGTGAGGCTCGTGACTTTCTGTTTCGGTCTCATCCCATGCTGGAAGACCGACGCCCGATCGACGTGGTCATTCAAAGCGAGATCGGCGCCGAACTGGTGCTCGATATCCTTGCAGGCCTGAAGTACGGCACCGCTGCTTGACGGCACAGATACTCGATCGCATGCTGCAGTGCTTCAGGATCGGCGATCCAGCCGGCACATATCCGATCTTCGACGCGACGGGCTCGACGATAGCGCCTGGCCGCTGGAACACGCCCGGCAGCCCGTTGATCTACACCAGCGAGCATTATTCAACGGCCTTGCTGGAAAAGCTGGTGCACGGCAGCGGCAGACTGCCGCCCAACCAGCCTTACGTCCAGATCATGCTTCCGCGCGGGCTGAGCTACGAAATCTTTTCTCAGCCGTCGTTGCCCGGATGGGATATGATGCCGGCAACGGTGAGCAAGGAATTCGGTGAGACATGGTGTGTCGAGCGCCGCAGCGCGATCCTGATCGTGCCAAGCGTCGTGGCTCGCCCCGACAACAACGTGTTGATCAATCCGGCACATCCGGAGTTTTCCCTGATCACGGCCAGCCTGCATCAACCCGTATACTGGGATAGCCGCCTGTTTGGCTCCTGAGCCGGGCAGAGAGGCAGGTTCCTACTTAACACAACCCGTCAGCGCCAACTCAAGCCTGGAGCGACATGGGTCAGGATCGCCTCGATGGCATGGACATTGTACTCGACGCCGAGCTGGTTGGGGACGGTAAGCAGCAGCGTATCGGCCTCGGCGATGGCTTCGTCGCCCTTTAGCTGCTCGATCAGGACGTCCGGTTCGGCGGCATAGGAGCGGCCGAACACCGCGCGTCTGTCTGCCTCGATGTAACCGAAATGATCTCCGCTCTGGTTGCCGCCGAAATAGGCTCGGTCGCGATCGTCGACCAGCGCAAAAATGCTCCGGCTCACCGACACCCGCGGCTCGCGCGTGTGTCCGGCCGCCTTCCAGGCCTCACGAAAAGCCCGGATCTGTTCGGCCTGCTGGACGTGAAACGGCTTTCCGCCTTCATCGAATTTGAGCGTGGAGCTCTGCAGGTTCATCCCCAGTTTCGCCGCCCATTCGGCGGTGGCGTTTGTGGCGGCGCCCCACCAGATGCGCTCGCGCAGGCCCTCCGAGTGCGGCTCGACGCGAAGCAGGCCAGGCGGGTTGGGAAACATCGGCCGCGGGTTGGGCTGCGCAAAGCCTTTGCCCAGCAACACTTCGAGCAGCACTCCGGTGTGTCTACGGGCCATGTCGGCATCGCTCTCGCCCTCTTGCGGGGCGTAGCCGAAGTAGCGCCATCCCTCGATCACCTGCTCCGGCGAGCCTCGGCTGATGCCCAGCTGCAGACGCCCTCCGGCGATTAGGTCGGCGGCGCCGGCGTCCTCGGCCATGTAGAGCGGGTTCTCATAGCGCATGTCGATCACCGCCGTGCCGATCTCGATTCGGCTGGTCTTTGCGCCGACCGCCGCCAGCAGCGGGAAGGGCGAGGCGAGCTGGCGGGCGAAGTGATGCACGCGGAAATACGCGCCGTCCGCACCCAGCTCCTCGGCCGCGACCGCCAACTCGACGGACTGCAAAAGCGCGTCGGATGCCGTCCGCGTCTGCGATTGCGGCGAGGGCGTCCAGTGCCCGAACGAGAGGAAACCAATCTTCTTCATGAGAACCAGCCTAAAGGGGAGCCAGGTGCAGACTATGCTGCGGCGCGCAGCAAAGCATCGCAAAATCGGTGCCGATGACCGCCTGCCTTGACGCGCAAAGCTTGAATCGGCGGTTGTTGATCAACGATGGCCGACCGTGCCGAGCTGCCGTCGGACGCCAGCCTAGGAAGGTGCCGCGAATGCGAGCGCTATCGCGATGAGGATCAACAGCGGTCCCATCCATTTGAAGCGAGTCCCAAAGTTGGTCCACCATGCTTGCTGCTGGCCGGGGCGAGCTTGGAACGGGTCCGCGAGAAATCCGAAGCCGATGCCAGCCATCCACAACCCGGCGCAGAACATGATGAACTCGTCGATGTATTCCGCGACCATGCTTCGAAGCTTTCGAATTTATGCCGCCGCTACATGCGCCGAATTCGAGCCGATATAGTTTCGGATCGTTTCGATGATCCGGTCCTGGTCAGCCTCGCTCAGATAGGGATGCATTGGCAGGCACAGGATGCGCTTCGGCAGCTCTTCCGAAACGGCAAGGCCGGTCGGCGTGCGCGGATAATCGCGATAGGCAATCTGGCTGTGCAGCGGTTTCACATAGTAGATGACCGACGGAATGTCCTTTTCACCGAGATGTGCCTTGAGCCCGTCGCGTTTCGGCGTTTCGATGGCGTATTGCGCCCAGGCCGAGCGGCCGCCGCCCAGATTGCGCGCCGCCTTGACGATATCGCCGAGACCTTCGGCATAGCGATTGGCGACCGCTTGCCGCGCCACCATCTCGTCCTCGAGGATGGCCAGCTTCTCTATCAGGATCGCCGCCTGAAGCGTGTCGAGCCGTGAATTGATGCCGACGCGGACATTGTCGTATTGCGTCTCGCCCTTTCCGTGGAAGGCGAACGAGCGCAGCTGTTCGGCCATCGCATCGTCATTGGTGAACATCGCACCGCCGTCGCCATAGCAGCCGAGCGGCTTTGCCGGATAGAAGCTGGTCGAGCCGACGGTGCCGAACGAGCCGCACATCTTGCCGTCAGCCGAGCCGCCGGTCGCCTGCGCCGCATCCTCGATGACCATCAGGCCTTCGCGATCGGCGATGGCCATGATCGCCTCGTAATCGGCGGCGAGGCCGAACAGGTCGACGGGAATGATTGCCTTCGGCCTCAGCCGGCCCTCCGCCTTGATCATGGCAATTGCCGCCTCGAGGCTGGCGATGTCGATATTGTAGCTGTCGGCATCGACATCGACGAACACCGGTTCGGCCTTGGTCAGCGCCACCACTTCGGCCGTGGCGGCGAAGGTGAAGCTCGGCACGAACACCGCGTCGCCCGGGCCGATGCCGGCGGCAAACAGCGGCAGCAGCAGCGCATCGGTGCCGTTGGCGCAAGCGACCACGTGCTTGGTGCCGATATAGGCGGCGAGCTTGTTTTCGAATTCGGTGACCTGCGGTCCGAGAATATAGCGGCCTTCGTCGACAACCCGGTCGATTGCCGCTTTCAGCCTGTCGCGGATGCGTTCGCGCTGCGCGCCAAGATCGATGAACTGCATGTCGGCCTCAAACGGTTTTAGTCAGATAACCGGCCGCTGGTAGCAGACTTGGTACGGCCGAGAAAGCCGCAGGGCAAAAACCCTGAATTGCTCAAGTGTCGCAGCCTGTTACCTCTGATTTCCGATCTGGCCTCTTAAAGGCGTGGAAATCCGGGCTTCGGCCGGCCTGTTACAGGCTTCGCACCCCGCCCGCCAGGCTGGACGAAACATAAAGTGATCGCCGGTGAGCAGTCCATGGGCTGCGCACCAGCCGGTCAGGCGATTTCATGCCGCCATGGCGGGTTGGCGCCGGCCCGCGATACCGTCACCGCCGCGGCCTTGGCGCCAAGCGTCAGCGCCTTGTGGATGGCGTCTTCCGGCAAACTGGCGATTGCCGTCTTCGACAGCAGACCCTGTTCATGCAAGGAGGCAAGAATGCCGGCATTGAATGTGTCGCCGGCGCCGACCGTATCGACCACCTCGACCTTGTCCGGCACGACGGTGACCCGGTGCTGGCTGCTGTAACCGACCGCGCCTTCGCTGCCGTGGGTGACGACGATCAGCTTCGGGCCGCGATCCAGCCAGTTGCGGACGACGTCCTCATGCGAGCCGGCTTCGCCGAACCAGTTCAAATCCTCGTCCGACAGTTTCACGACGTCGGCCATCGCCATCATGCTGCGGATGCGCCTGAGGTGCCTGGCCTTGTCGGGAATGAAGTTTGGCCGGATGTTGGGGTCGAGCATCATCACGCGGCGCTCATGCTCGCGCCGCATGAACTCTTCATAGGCCGACCCGGCCGGCTCCGAGATCAGGCTGATGGCGCCGAACAGCATGGCCTCGATCTCGCTGCCGAGTTCCGGCAAGTCCTCGATGGTCAGCATGCGCCCGGCGGTGTTCTCGTCGTAGAAGGTGTAGGTCGCCTGGCCGTTGGTGAGCCGCACGAAGGCGAGAGTAGTCGGACGCGGCGAGGTGTGCGCATAGGTGGAACTGACCTTGCTGGCCTTCAGCGCCTCCCTGAGCTGGCCGCCGAACAGATCCGACGACAGGCCGGAGAAAAAGGCAGCGGGCGCGCCGAGCCGGCCTAGCGCAATGGCCGAGTTGAAGACGGCACCGCCGACATAGGGGGCAAAGGCCGGCTCGCCCTCCGTCGTGGTCCGCGGCAGCATGTCGATCAGGGCTTCGCCGCAGCAGAGGATCATGAAGTCTTGCTTTCCGGCGGATAGATCACGCCCTTGCGAATGATGATGTTGGCGTAGAGCCGCGGCTCGCTCGTCGCGACGATCGCGTGCGCGGCCTTGACCCGTGCATAGAAGTCGGCACCGGCAAGCGCAACCACCTTGCGGCCCGGCGCACGCCTGGCGCAGATCGCTTCCATCTCATGGTGAACCGGATCGGCGAGCAGGGGATCGCCTTTGGCCGAGGCGCGAAACAGCGCCTGCGGCACGGCGTCGTCGACCGGCAATACGCTCAATACCGCATCGAGCACGGGGACGAGATGATGACCGTCGGCGCGGACCAGCCGCTGTGCCTGCTGCTCGGCCGGGTAGTTGCCGTCGACCAAGGCGATCTCGTCGCCATGGCCCATGGCGCGCAATATCGCCAGAAGCTCGGGGCCGAGCAGCGCCGGGATGCCGATCAGCATGCTCAGAAGCTCCGGGAAATCGTGGTCGAGCCGATGAGGAAGCGCTCCGACAGCGGCAGGCTGGCGCCACCCAGCGCCCGCGCATGGATGCCGACGGTTCCCTCGCGAACGGCCGGCAGCCTCAGGCCTTCGCCGTCGATCCGGCCGATGGCCTGGATAATGGCATCGACAAGCCGCCTGCGCACGGCAAGCGGCATCCATCCGTCGATCACCGCGGCATCGAAGTCAATGACGGAGGAGGCCGAAACGATGGCATAGGCAAGCGCCTGCGAGGCGCTGGCGATCCAGTCGTCAAGCTCGGCGCCGATCTCGCCCCAGTCCCCCGGTGATGTCCACAGATGCGAGGCCTCGATGCCGCGCGCGTTGAGCGCCTTTTCCAGCATGGCGATCGACGCCACGTCGATCAACTGCGTCGGCTTGCCGTCCGGCCCTGGCACCGGCATCGAGCCCAGCGCGCCGGCATTGCCGGTTGGGCCACCAAACAACCGGCCGTTCAGCACGATGCCGCCGCCGGCAAAGGCACCGATATAGAAATAGACGAAATCGCGTGCCGCACCCGCCGCGTGGCCGAACACGAGTTCGGCGCCGCAGGCCGAGGTGGCGTCGTTCTGCAGATAGACTGGAAATTCGCATTGCGCCTGGATATCGGCGCGGATGTCGCGATGGCGCCATTCGTCCATGATTTCGCGCGGTGCGCCGGCGGTGTCGGCCCAGTTCCACAATTCGAACGGCATGGCGATGCCAAGCCCGGCAATGCGTTTGTCCTGCGCCGGGGTGAGTTCGCCGCGCATCTTCTTCATGCCGCTTGCGACGAATTCCACCGTTTCGCGCGGCGCCGGATAGCGGTAGGAATGCTGCAGCATAGAGCGCACATTGCCGAGGAAATCGATCAGCACCAACTCGGCGCTGCGGCGGCCGATCTTCAGGCCGATGAAATAGGCGCCGTCGGGATTGAGCGCCATGGGTATCGAGGGCTGGCCGATCTTGCCGCGCAACGGCGCCTGGCGGACGAGCAGGTCGTCCTCCTCCAGCTCGCGCATGATGACCGACACTGTCTGCGCCGAAAGGCCGGTCATACGTGCGATGTCGGATTTGGCCAGGCTGCCGTGCTGGCGCACCAGCGACAGCACCAGCCGCTCATTGTGGTCCCGCATGCCGCTTTGATTGGTGCCGCGGTGCAGGCGGCTTTCGGCCGCATCGGGCGAGCCGTGCCTCGTAATGCCGGTCTCCACCCTGTTCCTCCCGTCGTTTCCCCTCAATGCTTTTGGTCTAGAGTGAGTGAACAATCCTGCGTTGTCAATAATAAATAAGAGTGATTTAATTATTGACAGTGCTGCCGGACTGGTGTCTCTTGAGGTCGGCGCCGACACTGGGAGATTTCGTCGGACGCGCTGCAGATGCCGGTTGGCCGGCATCCTAAATGGTTCCATGGGAGGAAAATCGTGACCACGTCAAAACTGTTGAAATCCACCGTGTTTGCCGCGGCCGGACTGAGCCTGATGGCCTTTGCGTCGACGGCATCGGCCGCCGGGGTCGGCGCCTGCTTGATCACCAAGACCGACACCAATCCCTTCTTCGTCAAGATGAAGGAAGGTGCGGCGGCCAAGGCCAAGGAGCTTGGCGTCGATCTCAAGACTTACGCCGGCAAGATCGACGGCGACAGCGAGAGCCAGGTGGCTGCAATCGAGAGCTGTATCGCCGACGGGGCCAAGGGTATCCTCATCACCGCGTCCGACACCAAGGGTATCGTGCCGACCGTGAAGAAAGCGCGGGACGCCGGGCTGTTGGTGATCGCGCTCGACACCCCGCTTGATCCGATCGATGCGGCTGACGCGACCTTCGCGACCGACAATCTGGAAGCCGGCAAGCTGATCGGCGCATGGGCCGCCGCGACGCTTGGCGATAAGGCCAAGGATGCCAAGATCGGCTTCCTCGACCTGACGCCGTCGCAGCCCACGGTGGATGTGCTGCGCGACCAGGGTTTCATGATGGGCTACGGCATAGACGTGAAGGACCCCAACAAGATCGGCGACGAGGACGATCCGCGCATCGTTGGCCACGACGTGACGAACGGCAATGAAGAGGGTGGTCGCAAGGCGATGGAGAACCTTCTGCAGAAGGATAACACCATCAACGTCATCCACACCATCAACGAGCCCGCAGCTGTCGGCGCCTACCAGGCGCTGAAGGCCGTCGGTCTCGAAAGCCAGGTGCTGATCGTCTCGGTCGACGGTGGCTGCCCCGGCGTGAAATCGGTGACCGAAGGCGTGATCGGCGCTACCTCGCAGCAATATCCGCTGCAAATGGCGGCGCTCGGCATCGAGGCGATCGCCACTTTCGCCAAGGACGGGACGAAGCCGAAGCCGACCGAAGGCAAGAACTTCTTCGATACCGGCGTCAATCTTGTCACCGACAAGCCCGCCAACGGTGTGAAGTCCATCGACACCAAGGAAGGCCTCGCCAAGTGCTGGGGTTGAGCCTGGCCTGACCGGCAACAGATCGCGATCGGCCGGGGCTTGATCCCCGGCCGCTCCGGGTGGACGATGTGCCGATCTAAACGCAAATAGTGCCGGCGGCAGACCGGAAGGCGTGGATGGCGTCGGCGGTTGGCCGAAGCCCAGGGGAGGAAACATGGCTCAAGCACAAGAATTCGAAAAAGTTCTATCGAGCAGCGACACAAGCGTCGCCGCGTTCGACGACCATAAATCGGCCGTCAAGCGTGCCCAGCATTTCCTGCATTCCACGCCGGCAGCAGTGCCGCTTATCGTGTTGGTTCTGGCTATCATTATTTTTGGTATCACCATCGGCGGGCGTTTTTTTTCATCCTATACGCTGACGCTGATCCTTCAGCAGATCGCCATTGTCGGCATTCTGGGCGCCGCACAGACGCTGGTGATCCTGACTGCCGGCATCGACCTGTCGATTGGCGTGATCATGGTGATTTCGGCTGTGATCATGGGCAATTGCGCGGTCAGCTACGGTATGCCGGCCGTGCTCGCGGTGGCGATCGGGCTTCTCGCCGGTGGCGCGTGCGGCCTGCTCAACGGTGTGCTGGTCGCCTACATGAAGCTGCCGCCCTTCATCGTGACGCTCGGCACCTGGAACATTGTCATGGCCACCAACTTCATCTATTCGGCCAATGAGACGATCCGCGACACCGACGTCGACGTCCAGGCGCCTCTGCTGCACCTGTTTGCCCTGAGCTTTAAGGTCGGCACGGCCGTGCTGACGCTTGGCGTCATTGCCATGGTCGTTCTCGTGTTGGTCCTGTGGTACGTGCTCAACCACACCGCATGGGGCCGCCATGTCTACGCGGTCGGCGACGATCAGGAGGCTGCGAAACTGTCGGGCATCCAGACGAAGAAGGTGCTGATGACCGTCTATGCCCTTGCCGGGCTGATCGCCGCCTTCGCAGCTTGGGTCTCCATCGGCCGCAATGGCTCGATCTCTCCTTCCGCCGCTGTCACCGACTACAATCTTCAGGCCATCACCGCGACGGTGATCGGCGGTATTTCTCTGTTCGGCGGGCGCGGCTCGATCCTCGGCACGCTGTTCGGCGCCATGATCGTCGGCGTCGTCTCGATGGGCCTCAACATGCTGGGCGCCGATCCGCAGTGGAAGGTGCTGCTCACCGGCGTGCTGATCATCGGCGCCGTGGCGATCGATCAATGGATCAGAAAGGTTTCGGCATAGCCATGACCCAGGAACCCATCCTCATCGCGCGCGGTCTGGTCAAGCGCTATGGCCGCGTCACCGCCCTCGACAACGCCGATTTCGACCTCTATCCGGGCGAAATCCTTGCCGTCATTGGCGACAACGGCGCCGGCAAGTCGTCGCTTATCAAGGCGATTTCCGGCGCGGTCATGCCCGACGAAGGTGAGATACGACTTGAAGGCAAGCCCGTTGCGTTCAAGTCGCCGATGGAGGCACGGGAGGCCGGCATCGAAACAGTCTATCAGAACCTGGCTCTGTCGCCGGCGCTGTCCATCGCCGACAACATGTTCCTCGGCCGGGAGATCCGCAAGCCGGGGTTCCTCGGCGAATGGCTGCGCATGCTCGACCGCCCGGCGATGGAAAAGCGCGCCCGCGACAAGCTCACGGAGCTTGGCCTGATGACCATCCAGAACATCAGCCAGGCCGTGGAAACGCTTTCCGGCGGCCAGCGTCAGGGCGTGGCGGTGGCGCGCGCCGCCGCCTTTGGCAGCCGGGTGGTGATCATGGATGAGCCGACGGCGGCGCTTGGCGTCAAAGAGAGCCGCCGCGTCCTCGAACTGATCCTCGACGTGAAGAAGCGAGGCCTGCCGATCGTGCTGATTTCACACAACATGCCGCATGTTTTCGAGGTGGCGGACCGCATCCACATTCACCGGCTCGGCCGTCGCCTCTGCGTCATCGATCCGAAGCAGTATACGATGTCCGACGCGGTCGCCTTCATGACCGGCGCCAAGGTGCCGCCGGAAGCGGCGCTGGCGGCCTGAGCAAGAACTTGCGGCCTGTCGCGGAGGTCCCAAACGCGCTGTTTCCAAATGCCAAATTGCCGCAGGGCAACCCGGCTTGCGATCACCTGAATCGATTGAACATCCGGTGGGATGTACTAGCATTGGCAGAGATGGTGAAAGCCGCATGATCCTGGCAACGTTACGAGAGGCAGCATGACGCGCGCGATGACAACCGAAGCTCCTCTGCCCACGCTCAAAAACCCGGATCCCAAGACGCTCGCCGAGGAAGTCTTGCAAGCCCTCAAATACAGGGTCGGCAAGGGCACCAACGTTGCAACCCAGTACGATTGGCTCACCGCCTCGATCAAGGTTGTACGCGACCGCATCGTCGATCACTGGATGCAGGCGACCCAAGAGGCCTACGCCCAGCAGGAAAAGCGCGTCTACTACCTGTCACTGGAATTCCTCATCGGCCGCCTGATGCGCGATGCCTTCTCCAATCTCGGCCTGATGGACAATATGCGCGAGGCGCTGTCGTCGCTTGGCGTCGACCTCGACATCATTGCAGCGCTCGAACCGGACGCTGCCCTTGGCAATGGCGGTCTTGGCCGGCTCGCCGCCTGCTTCATGGAAAGCATGGCGACCGTCAATATCCCCACGCATGGCTACGGCATCCGCTACGCCAACGGCATGTTTCGGCAGGAGATCCATGACGGCTGGCAGGTGGAGCTGCCCGAGACGTGGCTCGATCACGGCAATCCCTGGGAGTTCGAGCGCCGCGAACGCTCCTTCGAGGTCGGCTTCGGCGGCTCGGTGGAATCGATCACCTCGAAGGACGGCAGGCTCGAGCGGCACGTCTGGAAGCCGACCGAACATGTTCTGGCCGTTGCCTACGATACGCCGGTGGTTGGCTGGCGGGCCAACCGCGTCAACACGCTGCGTCTGTGGTCCGGCATGCCGGTCGACCCGATCCTGCTCGACAAGTTCAATGCCGGCGATCACATCGGTGCGCTCGCCGAAAGCAACAAGGCCGATGCGTTGTCGCGCGTCCTTTACCCGGCCGATTCCCACAAGGCCGGCCAGGAGTTGCGGCTCAGGCAGGAGTATTTCTTCTCCACCGCCTCGCTGCAGGACATCGTCCAGCGTCATCTCAGCCAGTATGGCGACCTGCAATCGCTGCCCGACAAGGCGGCGATCCATCTTAACGACACCCATCCGGCCATCGCCGTCCCCGAGTTGATGCGCCTGTTGATGGATGTCCACGGCATGGATTTCGACCAGGCCTGGAGCATCACCAAGCGCACTTTCGGCTACACCAACCACACGCTCCTTCCCGAAGCGCTGGAAAGCTGGCCCGTGCCGCTGTTCGAGCGGCTGTTGCCGCGCCACATGCAGATCGTCTACGCCATCAACGCCGAGGTGCTGCTCGAGGCGCGCGCCTCCGACCAGTTCTCGGACGAGCAGATCAGCCGCATCTCGCTGATCCAGGAAAATGGCGATCGGCGCGTGCGTATGGGCAATCTGGCCTTTGTCGGCTCGCACTCGATCAACGGCGTGTCGGCACTGCATACGGAATTGATGAAGGAGACGGTGTTTGCCGACCTCCACAGGCTCTACCCGGATCGCATCAACAACAAGACCAACGGGATCACACCGCGGCGCTGGCTGATACAGTGCAATCCCGGCCTCACTGCACTCACCCGAGAGGCGATTGGCGACGGCTTCCTCGACGACATCGACGAGATAAAGCGGCTTGATCCTTTCGCTGAGGACGCAGCCTTCCGCGACAAGTTCGCCGCCGTCAAACGGGCGAACAAGATGAGGCTTGCCAAGCTCGTTGCCGACCGGCTCGGCATCAAGGTCGACCCATCGGCGCTGTTCGACATCCAGGTCAAGCGCATCCACGAATACAAGCGCCAGCTCTTGAACATTCTCGAAGCGGTCGCGCTTTACGACCAGATCCGCTCGCATCCGGAGCGCGACTGGATGCCTCGCGTCAAATTCTTCGGCGGCAAGGCGGCGCCCACCTATCACAACGCCAAGCTGATCATCAAACTTGCCAATGACGTCGCCCGGGTCATCAACCGCGACCCGGCGGTGCGCGGCTTGCTGAAAGTGGTATTCGTGCCGAACTACAATGTCAGCCTGGCCGAGATCATGATGCCTGCCGCCGATCTTTCGGAGCAGATATCGACCGCCGGCATGGAAGCGTCCGGCACCGGCAACATGAAGTTCGCGCTGAACGGCGCGCTGACCATCGGCACGCTCGACGGCGCCAATGTCGAGATCAAGGAATGCGTGGGCGACGATAATATCTTCATCTTCGGCCTGACCACCGATGAGGTCGCCGAGCGGCGTAACAATGGTTACGATCCGCGCGCTGTGATCGAGGGATCGCCTGAATTGGCGCAGGCGCTGGCCGCGGTTTCATCCGGAGTCTTTTCACCTGACGATCCGGACCGTTATCGCGACCTGATCAACGGTCTTTACCAGAGCGACTGGTTCATGGTCGCCGCGGATTTCGATGCCTACGCCGCCACCCAGCGCGACGTCGATGCCGTCTGGCGCAACAGCCCGGACTGGTACGCCAGAGCCATCCGCAATGTCGCGCGCGTCGGCTGGTTCTCGTCCGACCGCACGATCCGCCAATATGCGAAAGACATCTGGCACGTGCCCGCCTGATGTGATTGCATGAGACTACGAACAATGTGGCCCTAGTGGAGTGATTTGACCCTCGCATCCCTTGGAGGGTAAGGCGGCATGGCGAATGTCGAATTCAAAACTCCACTAGAAACATACACTTGGTGCCCGGGGAGGGTCACTGCCTGATGAGCAAGCCGCGCGCGACCGTTGCGACAAACGGGCCGGACGGACTGGCGCCAGCCGGCGATGTCGCGGCGATTGTCGCCGGCACCCACGGCGATCCGTTTGCCGTGCTTGGCGTGCATGAGGCGGGAAAGGGCTTTGTCGCCCGCTGCTTCGTCCCTTATGCCGAGTTCGTCACCGCCTATACGCTGACCGGCAAGAAGGCCGGCGAGCTGTCGAGACGCGACGACAGCGGTTTCTTCCAAGGCAAACTGTCGCTGCGCAAACGCCAGCCGCTGCGCTATCACGCCAGGAATTCCGGCGGTGACTGGTGGCTGACCGATCCATATTCCTTCGGTCCCGTGCTCGGCCCGCTGGACGATTATTACATCGCCGAAGGGTCGCATCTCAGGCTGTTCGACAAGCTCGGCGCCCATCTCATCGACCATGAAGGTGCATCGGGTGTGCATTTTGCGGTGTGGGCGCCCAATGCAAGGCGCGTCTCGGTGGTCGGCGACTTCAACGAGTGGGACGGCCGCAGGCATACCATGCGCGTCCGCCGCGATACCGGCATCTGGGAGCTGTTCATTCCCGACATTGGCGCTGGCCGCCCGTATAAGTATGAAATCATCGGGCCGGATGGCGTGAGATTGCCGCTCAAAGCCGATCCGTTCGCCTTCAAGTCCGAACTGCGCCCGGCCACCGCCTCGGTGACGGCGCTGCCGCCGGCGCACGAATGGGGCGACGAGGCGCACCGGAACTACTGGCGCAATGCCGACCACAGGCGCGAAGCCGTATCGATCTACGAGGTCCATGCCGGGTCATGGCGGCTTCACGACGACGGCAGCTTCCTGTCGTGGGACGAGCTCGCCGACAGGCTGATCCCTTACGTGGTCGAGACCGGCTTTACCCACATCGAATTCATGCCGATCGCCGAACACCCTTATGACCCGTCCTGGGGCTACCAGACGACGGGTCTTTATGCGCCGACTGCCCGCTTTGGCGATCCGGACGGTTTTGCCCGCTTCGTCGACGGCGCCCACCGCGCCGGCATCGGCGTCATCCTCGACTGGGTGCCGGCGCATTTCCCGGTTGACGAACACGGTCTGGCAAAGTTCGACGGTACCGCGCTCTACGAACATGCCGATCCGCGCAAGGGCTTCCATCCCGACTGGAGCACCGCGATCTACAATTTTGGGCGCCGCGAAGTGATTTCGTTCCTGGTCAACAATGCGCTGTTCTGGGCCGAGAAATATCACGTCGACGGACTGCGCGTCGATGCGGTCGCCTCGATGCTTTATCTCGATTATTCGCGCAAGGCCGGTGAATGGATTCCCAACGAGAAGGGCGGCCGGGAGAACCTCGAAGCGGTCAGCTTCCTGCAGCGTATGAACAAGGAGGTCTACGGCCACCATCCAGGTGTGATGACCATCGCCGAGGAATCGACCTCGTGGCCGAAAGTCTCGCAGCCGGTGCATGAAGGCGGACTGGGCTTCGGTTTCAAATGGAACATGGGCTTCATGCATGACACTTTGGAGTATTTCTCCAAGGAGCCGATCTTCCGCAAGCATCACCACAACGACATCACCTTCGGACTGGTCTACGCCTTCAGCGAGAATTTCGTGCTGCCGCTGTCCCATGACGAAGTGGTGCACGGCAAGGGCACGCTGCTCAACAAGATGGCCGGCGACGACTGGCAGAAATTCGCGACGCTGCGCGCCTATTACGCCTTCATGTGGGGTTATCCCGGCAAGAAGCTGTTGTTCATGGGCCAGGAGTTCGCACAGCGCCGCGAGTGGAGCGAGGCGCGCGCACTCGACTGGAACCTGCTCGATTTCCGGCTCCACCGCGGCGTCTGGCAGACGGTGCGCGATCTCAACTATCTCTACCGCTCGCGCCCCGCGCTGCATGCCCGCGACTGCGAGCCGGAGGGCTTTTCCTGGCTGATCGTCGACGACAGCGCGAACTCGGTATTTGCCTGGCTGCGCAGCGCGCCGGGCGGCAACCCGGTCGCCGTCATTTCCAACTTCACGCCGGTGCCGCGCGACAATTACCGCGTGCCGTTGCCGCACGCCGGAAAATGGCGCGAGATCATCAACACCGATGCCACGGATTATGGCGGTTCCGGCAAGGGCAATAGCGGCGGCGTCGAGGCTCAGGCGGAAGGAGGAGGCATTTCGGCGACGATGCTTTTGCCGCCGCTGTCGACGATCATGCTCGAATTCGTCCCGGACTGAGCTATGTCTGGAGCATCTAACCTGGGAGGATAGGAATGGCTGAAACAAAACGAACACAGCCGCTGGCACGCGACGCCATGGCTTATGTGCTGGCCGGCGGCCGTGGCAGCCGGCTCAAGGAACTGACCGACCGCCGCGCCAAACCGGCGGTCTATTTCGGCGGCAAGACCCGCATCATCGATTTCGCGCTCTCCAATGCGCTCAATTCCGGTATCCGCCGCCTCGGCGTCGCCACCCAGTACAAGGCGCATTCGCTGATCCGCCATCTGCAGCGCGGCTGGAACTTCCTGCGGCCCGAGCGCAACGAGAGTTTCGACATTCTGCCGGCCAGCCAGCGTGTGTCGGAAACGCAATGGTATGAGGGCACCGCCGACGCCGTGTACCAGAACATCGACATCATCGAGGCCTACGGGCCGGAATACATGGTCATCCTGGCCGGCGACCACATCTACAAGATGGACTACGAAATGATGCTGCGCCAGCATGTCGAGGCCGGCGCCGATGTCACCGTCGGCTGCCTCGAAGTGCCGCGCATGGAAGCCACCGGCTTCGGCGTCATGCATGTCGATCCCAAGGACACCATCATCTCCTTCATCGAAAAGCCCGCCGATCCGCCGGGCATTCCCGACAAACCGGATTTCGCGCTGGCCTCGATGGGCATCTATGTGTTCAAGACCAAATTCCTGATGGAGCAATTGCGTCGCGATGCGGCGGAGCCCGGCTCGAGCCGGGACTTCGGCAAGGACATCATCCCCTACATCGTCGAGCACGGAAAGGCGATCGCCCATCGTTTTGCCAAATCCTGCGTGCGCTCGACCGCCGAGAACGAGGCTTATTGGCGCGACGTCGGCACGGTCGACGCCTATTGGGAGGCCAATATCGACCTGACCGACATCACGCCGGAACTCGACCTTTACGACCGCGATTGGCCGATCTGGACCTATGCCGAGTTGAAGCCGCCGGCAAAATTCGTGCATGACGAGGATGGCCGCCGCGGGTCGGCCGTGTCGTCTCTCGTGTCGGGCGATTGCATCGTTTCGGGCGCTTCGCTGAAGCGAAGCCTGATCTTCACCGGCGCGCGCATCAATTCCTATTCGACGCTGGAGGAGGTCGTCATGCTGCCGGACGTCCATGTCGGCCGCAACGCCAGGCTGAAGCGCGTGGTCATCGATCACGGCGTCAGGATCCCGGAGGGTCTGGTGGTCGGCGAGGATCCCGTCCTCGACGCCAAGCGTTTCCGCGTTTCGGAAAAAGGCATCTGCCTCGTCACGCAGGACATGATCAACAGGCTGGGATCGTAGTGCATGCAGGTTCTGTCGGTGGCGCCCGAGATCTTTCCGCTGGTCAAGACGGGCGGGCTCGCCGACGTGACCGGCGCCTTGCCCGTGGCATTGGCCGGCAAGGGCGTCACCATGCGCACGCTCGTCCCCGGCTATCCTCAGGTGATGGGCGCCTTCAGGAAAAAGAAGCCGGTTCAGCAATATCCATTGCTGCAGGGCGGCAAGGCTTCGGTGTATGCCGCCCAGATCGCCGGGCTCGACCTGTTCGTGCTTGACGCGCCGCATCTTTTCGACCGTCCCGGCGGCCCATACGGCAACGCGACAGGCGCCGACTGGCCGGACAATTGGCGGCGGTTCGCGGCCTTGAGCCAGGTAGGCGGTGATATTGCCGGCGGTGCGATCTCGGGCTACCTGCCCGATATCGTCCATGCCCATGACTGGCAGTCGGCAATGACGCTTGCCTACATGCGCTACGGCAAGGCGGTCGGCACGCCGTCGATGATCACCGTGCACAACCTCGCCTTCCAAGGCCAGTTCGGCGCCGGCATCTTTGGCGAGCTTGGCCTGCCGGCGGCGGCGATGGCGCTCGACGGCGTCGAATATTACGGCGGCGTCGGCTTCCTCAAGGCCGGCCTGCAGGCGGCGTGGGCGATCACCACGGTCAGCCCGACCTATGCGCAGGAAATCCGCTTGCCCGAATTCGGCATGGGCCTCGACGGCCTGATCAACATGCGCTCCGTCGATCTCCATGGCATCGTCAACGGCATCGATACCGAGGTGTGGAACCCGGAAACCGACAAGCATCTGGTCTCCAACTACACCGCAAAGACGCTCAAGGCGCGAATGCCCAACAAGGCCGCGGTCGAGGACCGTTTCAGCCTCGATCGCGATGACAGTCCGATCGTCTGCGTCGTCAGCCGGCTGACCTGGCAAAAGGGCATGGACATACTGGCTGCGGCCATCGACGGCATCGTCGCGGCAGGTGCACGGCTGGCGATCCTCGGCTCCGGCGACGCTGGGCTGGAAGGCGCGTTGCTTGCCGCCGCAGCCCGCCATCGCGGCCGCATCGGCGTCGTCGTCGGCTATGACGAGGGACTCTCCCACACCATGCAGGGCGGCTGCGACGCAATCATTATCCCATCGCGCTTCGAACCTTGCGGGCTGACACAGCTTTACGGCCTGCGCTATGGCTGCGTGCCGGTCGTCGCGCGCACCGGCGGCCTTGCCGACACGATCATCGATGCCAACGAAGCCGCCATCTCTGCCGGCGTGGCGACCGGTTTCCAGTTTGCGCCCGCCAATGCCGGCGCCTTGCTGCACGCCGTCCGCCGCCTTGTCGAGGCGCATGCCAATCCCGCAGTGTGGACGTCGATGCAGCGGCAAGGCATGAAGGCCGACGTTTCGTGGGACAAAAGCGCCGAAAAATATGTCCAACACTATCGCTTGCTGCTTTCGAAAAGGGCTGCCTGACTGATGATCCGCACCGTCGCCACCAAACCCTATCCCGACCAGAAGCCCGGCACCTCCGGGCTGCGTAAAAAGGTCCCGGTGTTCCAGCAGGAGCACTATGCCGAGAACTTCATCCAGTCGATCTTCGACGCGCTGGACGGGTTCGAGGGCAAAACCCTGGTGATCGGCGGCGACGGCCGCTTCTATAACCGCGAGGTCATCCAGAAGGCCATCGCCATGGCCGCGGCAAACGGCTTCGGCAAGGTGCTGGTCGGGCAGGGCGGCATCTTGTCGACGCCGGCCGCTTCGCATGTCATCCGCAAATACAAGACCTTTGGCGGCATCATCCTGTCGGCCAGCCACAATCCGGGTGGCCCGCATGAGGATTTCGGCATCAAGTACAATGCCGGCAATGGCGGCCCGGCGCCGGAAAAGCTGACCGACGCGATCTTCGAAAAATCCAAGGCGATTTCAAGCTTCAAGATCGCCGATATCGGGCAGGTCGACATCGACACGATCGGCACGGTCAAGACGGGGGACATGACCGTCGAAATCATCGATCCTGTCGCCGACTATGCCGAACTGATGGAAAGCCTGTTCGATTTCGACGCATTGCGGGCGCTGTTCAGGTCGGGCTTCCGCATGCGCTTCGACGCCATGCATGCGGTGACCGGCCCCTACGCCAAGGAGATCCTCGAAAACCGGCTCGGCGCGCCCAACGGCACCGCCCGCAATTTCATTCCGCTGCCGGATTTCGGCGGCCATCATCCCGATCCCAATCTGGTGCACGCAAAACACCTATACGACGAGATGATGGGGCCGGATGCGCCAGACTTTGGCGCCGCCTCGGATGGCGACGGCGACCGCAACCTGATTATCGGCAAGGGAATTTTCATCACCCCGTCGGATTCGGTGGCGATGCTCGCCGCCAACGCCCATCTGGCGCCGGGCTACAAGGCGGGGCTGAAAGGCATCGCCCGCTCGATGCCGACCAGCGGTGCTGCCGACCGGGTCGCCGAAAAGCTCGGCATCGGCATCTACGAGACGCCGACCGGCTGGAAATTTTTCGGCAATCTGCTCGATGCCGGCATGGCAACGATCTGTGGCGAGGAGAGTGCGGGGACCGGCTCCAACCATGTCCGCGAAAAGGACGGCCTGTGGGCTGTGCTTTTATGGCTCAACATCCTTGCCGTTCGCGGCGAAAGCGCCAAGCAGATCGTCACCCAGCATTGGGCGGCCTATGGCCGTAACTATTATTCGCGCCACGACTACGAGGAGGTCGAGACCGATCGTGCCAACGCGCTTGTCGGCGAGTTGCGCGCCAAGCTCGGCTCGCTGCCTGGCACCAGCGTGCGCGGCATGACGATCGCCAGCGCTGATGATTTCGCCTATCACGATCCGGTCGATGGCTCGGTCAGCAGGAAACAGGGCATCAGGGTGCTGTTCGAAGGCGGCTCACGCGTCGTCTTCCGCCTGTCCGGCACCGGCACCTCGGGCGCGACGCTGCGGCTTTATGTCGAGCGCTACGAGCCGGACAAGAACCGCCACGATCTCGACACCCAGGAGGCGCTTGCCGATCTGATCGCGGCGGCCGACGACATTGCCGGGATTCGCAGCCATACGGGCCGCGCCAAGCCGAGCGTCATCACCTGATGTCGTCGGGACTATCCGCCGGCTATCGTCCGCGATTTGGCGGGCTTGCCGGGGAGGGCGGTATCCGCTTCGCCGCATGGTCCTCGTCGGCTCGGCGCATCTGGGTTTCGATTTTCGACGAACACGGCAACCGCGAAGTCGACCGGCTGGAACTCCAGTCGGAAGACGAGGGCGTCCATGCACTTTTTGTTGCCGGTCTCGCCGCCGGGACCCGATACGGGTTCCGCGCCGATGGCGACTACGCGCCGGAACACGGTCTCTGGTTCGATCCCGACAAGCTGCTGGCCGATCCCTATGCCGTCGAGATCGACAGGCCCTATGCCTATGACGGCCGGCTCGCCGCGCGCCGAGGCGAGGGGGCCGACACGGCGCCGCTGATGCCGAAAGCCATCGCCGGCGCCTTGCCGGAACCCTTGTCCGCCTTGCCGCCGCTGTTTCGGCCCGGCGGCCTTATCTACGAAGTGCCGGTACGCGCCTTCACAAAGCTGCATCCCGACATTCCCGAGAAGCAACGCGGCACCATTGCAGCGCTCGCTCACCCCCTCGTTGTCGAGCATCTGCAAAAACTCGGCGTGGCAGCCATTGAGTTGATGCCGGTGACTGCATCGATCGACGAACGGCATTTACCGCCGCTCGGTCTGCGCAACGCCTGGGGTTATAATCCCGTGACCTTCATGGCGCTCGATCCGCGACTGGCGCCCGGCGGTCTGGCCGAGTTGCGCGGAACGGTCGCCGCGCTGCGCGAGGCCGGCATCGGCACCATTCTCGACCTGGTGTTCAACCACACCGGCGAAAGCGACCGGCTCGGCCCGACATTGTCGCTGCGCGGGCTCGACAGTCGCGCCTACTACCGGCACGAGGCCGACGGCGCTCTGGTCAATGACACCGGAACCGGCAATACGCTCGCCTGCGAGCATCCGGTCGTCCGGGAAATGGTCCTCGACACGCTTCGCCACTTTGTCCAGCGCGCCGGTGTCGACGGATTCCGCTTCGACCTGGCGCCGATCCTCGGCCGCGTCGACGGCGTTTTCGACTCCGATGCGCCGCTGCTGAACGCCATTCGCAACGACCCTGTTCTTGGCGACCGGGTGCTGATCGCCGAGCCTTGGGATATCGGACCGGATGGCTATCAGCTCGGCAATTTTCCGCCGCCCTTCCTCGAATGGAACGACAAATACCGCGACGATATCCGCCGCTTCTGGCGCGGCGACGGCGGCATGATCGGTGCGCTGGCGACGCGGCTTGCGGGTTCGTCCGATGTCTTTGCCAAAGCAGACCAGACAACGAGCCGCAGCGTCAATTTCATCGCCGCGCATGACGGCATGACGCTGGCCGATATCGTCGCCTATGAGCACAAGCACAACGAGGCCAATGGCGAACAGAACCGCGATGGTCACGACGACAACCTGTCCTGGAACAATGGCGTCGAGGGCGAGACCAGCGACCAGTCAATCGTTACGGCCCGTTTCGATGACCAGCGCGCGCTGCTGGCGACGCTCTTTGCCTCGCGCGGCACGATCATGCTGACGGCCGGCGACGAGTTCGGCCGCACGCAGCGCGGCAACAACAACGCCTACGCGCAGGACAATGACATCACCTGGCTTGACTGGGCCGGGCGCGACCTGGCGCTCGAGCATCATACGGCTCTGCTCGCCAGGATGCGTCGCGCCGTGCTGGCGCTCTTGGACACAGCATTCCTGACCGGAGAACAGCTTGCGGGTTCGGAAATCCCAGACGTAGCCTGGCTGACGGAAACCGGCGTGCCGTTCGAAGAGGCAGCCTGGGACGATGCCAGGCGGCACCGGCTGGTCACGGTTCTCGGTAGCGGTGAGAACAGTCGCCTTGCCGTGATCATCAACGGCGACCGCCGGGCCTGCATGTTCACGCTGCCGGAACGGGCGGGTTTTCATTGGCGCCCAGCTATCGAACCGGATAGTAGCGATATCTCGCGGCCGGTGCCTGGGCGAACAGTCCTGTTCATGATCGAAAGCAGGACAGCGCGTGCGGGCGCAGGGGAGAGCCATGATGGCTGACAATGCCGAATGGTGGCGCGGCTGCGCCATCTACCAGATCTACCCGCGCTCCTTCCAGGACACGACAGGCGACGGCAGCGGCGATCTCAGCGGCATCACCTCGAGGCTGGCCCATGTCGCATCGCTCGGTGCCGACGCCGTTTGGCTGTCGCCTTTTTTCAAGTCGCCAATGGCCGATATGGGTTACGACGTTTCGGATTACTGCGCCGTCGATCCGATGTTCGGCACATTAGAGGATTTCGACGCACTGATTGCGGAGGCGCACCGGCTCGGCCTGAAGGTGATCATCGATCAGGTCTTGTCGCATTCGTCGGATCGGCACGAATGGTTCGTCGAAAGCCGCACGAGCCACGACAACCCCAAGGCCGACTGGTACGTCTGGGCCGATGCGAAGCCCGACGGCACCGCCCCCAACAACTGGCTGTCGCTTTTCGGCGGCCCGGCCTGGGAATGGGACGCAACGCGCAGGCAATATTACCTGCACAATTTCCTCGCCTCGCAGCCGGACCTGAATTTCCACAACCCACAGGTGCAGGACGCCTTGCTGGAAACGGTGCGGTTCTGGCTCGAGCGCGGCGTCGACGGTTTCCGGCTGGATACGGTCAACTATTACGTCCACGACCACTGGCTGCGCAGCAACCCGCCTTTGGCGGAAAGCGTCGCCGGCACCAATACGGCAACCAGCCCCTATCTCTATCAGGAGCATCTGTTCGACAAGAGCCAGCCGGAAAACCTTGCTTTCCTCAGGCGCTTCCGGGCCTTGCTTGACGAATATGAAGGCCGCGCCGCTGTCGGCGAGATTGGCGACGAAACGCGTTCCTTGCAGACACTCGCCGCCTATACCGGCGGTGGCGACAAGCTCCAAATGTCCTACACGTTCGACCTGCTCGGCCCGCAATTCTCGGCGTCGCATGTGCGTGGCTGTGTCGAGGCCTTCGAGAGTAAGGTATTCGACGGCTGGGTTTGCTGGGCGTTCTCCAACCACGATGTCGTGCGCCATGTCAGTCGATGGAAAAGGCCGGGCGGCGATCCGGACAGGGTGGCGAAATTCTCGATCGTGCTGCTTTCCTGCCTGCGCGGATCGATCTGCCTCTACCAGGGCGAAGAACTCGGGCTGGAGGAGGCCGAACTGGCGTTCGAGGATTTGCGCGATCCTTTCGGCATCCGCTTCTGGCCGGGGATCAAGGGGCGGGATGGGTGCCGAACGCCGATGGTCTGGGAGGCTGGCGCCGACAATGCCGGCTTTTCGACGGGCAAGCCGTGGCTTCCGGTCCCGGCAAGCCATCGCGCCCAGGCGGTCGACGTCCAGGATGGCGAGCAAACCTCCGTCCTGGCGAGCTACCGTGCGATGCTGGCCTTGCGCAAGCAGCATCCGGTGCTGGTTCGAGGCTCGATCCGGTTCCTCGATGCCGAAGGCGACGTCCTTGCTTTCATTCGCGAAGGCGGTGACGAAAAGCTGCTCAGTGTCTTCAATTTCGCCGACGAGCCGGCCGGCTGGCAATTGCCACCGGATCTGGAAGCGATAGAGCCGATAGACCTTGGCGGTGCTGCCGGCGTCTTGCAGGAAAGAACGCTGTCGCTGCCGCCGCTGGGCTGCTTCCTCGGCCGGATTGGCTGAGCTCTATTTCATTATCTCATTGAACGAGCACGGAGCGCCCGCAAGTCGCGCCGACAACCCGCACATCGGCCTCGCCGACATGCACGCCGACAGCTGCAAGCACGTTATAGACCAGTTCGTCGACCGGCGCCGTCACGCCGTTCAGAACCGTTACCACCGCCGGCTTAACCGTTCCGAGCAGGGCCGTCACGTCCAGCCCGAGGCCCAGTGCATTGACCGAGAGCGAGAGGCCGCTGACCAGCGATGTCGTGAGTGATTGCGTCAGGTTTTTTGTGGCGACAGTTTTTATCGTCTTGTTGGCGATATCGGTGCTGTCGAACGTCAATGTGGTCGGATCGTTGTTGGTGATGGCAAGTGATGACGAACCCTTCACATCGAGCAGATTGAGGGTAAGCAGCAGAAGCTTCACGCTTACCTGGGCAATCGTGGCATCGGAGAACGATTGCGGATTGCTGAAATCGGCGAAGGCCGATGCGTTATTGTCGGCGTCGCTGGCGGCAAGGTGCAGCGAGGCCACGCCTGGCTGCGCGGCGATCGAGACCTTGATGCTATCCGGCCGGCCCGTCGGGCAGCTGATGTCGGTTAGCTTGGCTTCCGCATAGGCGACTTCGACATGCAGAGGCAGGTTGACGGACAGCAGGCTGATGCCGCCGCCGAGATTGGAATTGCCGATGCCCACTGTGGTGACCAGCTTGATGCGCGTCTGCGCGGTGCGCACCACGGTGCCTTTTTCCCCGACGGCCAGCCAGGGTGAGTATTGCATCGGTTCACCGATGGCGATGGCGAGCGTGGTGGAGGTAAGTCCCGGAATAGTGGCGCCGAGATCGACCTGGACCTGGTTTGAGCCATTGGCCAGCGAGGCGGCGGCACCCAGCATGCCCATCGCGCTTGCGTCGACGGAAAAGCCGGGAGACTTTTGTCCGAGGCCGAGCCTGCCGATCGAGCCAAGATCGATAAGATGACTGAGGGGTATCTTGACCGTGTTGGTGGCCCTCGACGCGATCGTCTGCAGCACAAGTTTGCTGGCGCTGCCCGACCCGGACGCATTGGCCATGGCGGTCGCGATCTGGCCTACCGTCGCTTTTGACGCCAGCACGTCGGAATAGCTGACACCTGTCAGTTGCAACTGTACGGCAAGGGCATCGACGAACGAAAGCACGTTTACATCGGCCGAGATCAGCGCGTTGTAGTCCATGACGCTGAGCGAAATGTTGGCGCCCAGCAACTTGCTGAGAAGCGCGTTGAGGATGCCGCCATTGACGCTGAGGAGCCTGGACCCGACCGAGAACATCGCTTGCGGGGTCACACTGGCGATGGCTTCGGTGCCGACAACCGGAGTAGGGATGAGCGAACTGGCGAAATACCGGGCGGGGATTTTTCGCAGAGTGACGCGAACGGCGTTGTAAGGCGTTTTGCCGGCTTCGAAGCGCTTGTCGACACCAACGGAGGACGCCGCTGAGTATCGGCCGCCGGTGACCGACACGACGGTTTTGCCAACCGTGGGAACGATTGTCTGACCTGCCTTTTGAACAATGATGCCGGGCATTCGGTTGTCACTGAGCGTGGTTACCGCCGCGGCTTCCATATTGTTGATGTTCGACGCCGCGGTGATCGCCGCCAGATCGGTCATCGCCTGGGCTTCCCTGCGCTCCGTGTAGATCGAACCTTCGTCGACAGCGAAGGCAGCCAGCCCCAGCGCGAATGGCGCTGTCAGCGCCGTCATGACGGCAAAGTTCGCCTTCTTGTCGCCAACCATCGAGCGAGCGATCCGCCCGATGCTCCTCAGCAAGAACTGCGACATTTCAAATGCCTCCAATCCTGATGGTAGATCTGCGCGACATCGTGGTTTGCGGCATCGCAAGGCTTGGTAACAGGTTCCAGATCGGCAGGTTGCTGGCATCGTACTGGATCGACACGACGAACTGATTTCCGTCGGCCGTGCTGTCCGTCGCCTGATAGGTCAGCTTGCCGGAATCGACAAACGGGTATCCACTGGCATTGTTTTTGACGAAACTCGCCACCAGCGCCTGGCGCTCGGTTTGATTCAATCCGGCAATTGCGGTGCGGGCGGCATCGGCGGCGATTTGCTGCAAGGAGTTGCTTGCACCAAAATAGATACCATATGCAACCATTCCGAGCAAAAGAAGGATAAAGATTGGGGAAAGCAGGGCGAACTCGACCGCGGAAGTTCCGGACTCTTCTCCAATTTTGCGTAGATTCGTCCGTATGTGGCGCAATATTTTACGCTTCAATGCGACAGTATTACTGTCTATCTTGTTCATTGCCCTTGCCCGTTGGAACCCAAGGTCGATGTGCCGATTCCATCGAAATTTGTAACCCTTGGTTGCCTAAGAACCAATTAATACATTCCGGTAAACTGAAAAGATCGGCCAGATTATTTCCCAGATCGGCGTTCTGGCCAGGAAACCCAGTCAAACTCATGGTTTCGACCATTGATTGGCCGCCCGCAAAACGACTGCCCCGGCCCCCTTACTTTGGGTGACCCCGAGAGTCTGTTGAAATAAAAAATCTCCACGTTACTGTTTGGCCACCAGCTGCCGGAGAGGGAACCGGCTGCGCGCTCGAAAGGAACCAGCCAATCGGTTTCGGGGCGTCAACACTTAGAGACGTGGCCGAAGGGCGACGTCGTTAGGGAGAACTCCATGCTGAAACATGTGCTGAAGGCGACGGTACTCGCCACGACCATGGTCTTGGCCGCCGGTACGTTCTACACGCCGGCTTTCGCCGCGACCGTCTACAACCGCGGAGCCGCCGCCGAAGCGGAGACGCTCGATCCGCACAAGACCTCGACGGTCTACGAAGCCGATATCATACGCGACCTGTTCCAGGGCCTCGTCATGCATGACCAGAAGACGAATCTCATTCCGGGCGCCGCTGAAAGCTGGACGGTGTCCGACGACGGCACTGTCTACACCTTCAAGCTGCGCAAGGACGGCCTCTGGTCGGATGGCAGCCCGGTGACGGCGGACGACTTCGTTTATTCGTTCCGTCGGCTGGAAGATCCGGCCACCGCTGCGGAATACGCTTCCATGCTCTATCCAGTGAAGGGTGCCGAGGAAGTCAACACCAAGAAGGGCAAGCCGGAGGATATGGGCGTCAAGGCGATTGACGCAAATACCCTCGAAGTCACGCTCAAGGCGCCAACGCCTTACTTCCTGGAGATGCTGACCCATCAGGCGACCTATCCGGTTAACAAGGCGTCTATCGAAAAGCTTGGCGCCGACTGGATCAAGGCAGGCAAGCTGGTCTCGAACGGGGCCTTTACAGCGGCAGAGTGGATTCCCAACGACCATCTGAAGCTGGTCAAGAATCCGAAATTCTGGGACGCCGCCAGCGTCAAGTTGGACGTGGTCAACTACATCCCGACCGAGGATCGCTCGTCCGCGATGAAGCGCTTCGAGGCCGGCGAATTCGACAGTTACGGTGACCTGCCGACCGAACAGCTCGCCGATCTCAAGACCAAATTCGGCGACCAGGTCCGTGTCGGGCCATATCTCGGCATCTACTATTACGCGATCAAGACCGACAAGGCGCCTTGGGACAACGTCGAACTGCGCAACGCTATCTCGATGGCGATCGATCGCGACTTCCTCGCTGAAAAAGTCTGGCAGAATTCGATGCTGCCCGGCTATTCGATGGTCCCTCCGGGTATCCAGGGCTACACGCCGGCACTGGCCAAATACGCCGACATGCCGCAGATCGACCGCGAGGACGCTGCCAAGAAGATCCTCGAGAAACTCGGCTATACACCCGAGCATCCGTTGAAGATGCAGATCCGCTACAACACCTCGGAAAACCACAAGAACACCGCTGTCGCCATCCAGGAACAGTTGAAGCCGCTTGGCGTCGAGGTCACGCTGCTCAACACCGACACCAAGACCCACTACTCCTTCCTCGAGCAGAAGGGCGACTACGATGTGGCGCGTGCCGCCTGGATCGCCGATTACAAGGACCCGGAAACCTTCCTCGGCATATCTCGCAAGGCCAGCGGCAACAATTATTCGAGCTATAACAGCCCGAAATTCGAGGCGGCCATGGACAAGGCCGCCGCCGCCGGCGGCAAGCCCGACCAGCGCATGAAGGAACTCGCCGAGGCCGAGCGCATCCTCGTCGACGACGTCGGCGAGATCCCGCTTCTCTACTACAGCTACCACGACATCGTTTCCTCGAAGCTGCACGGCTTCGACGACAATGTGATGGACATCCATCCGTCCCGCTTCATCAGCAAGGACTGATACCTTAGCCAGGCCGCCGCGCGACTCAATGCGCGGCGGCGCCGGTTTGCCATCGCATCGGCCCGGGAACCGGATTCGATTTTCGACAATGTCGGTGCGAAGATTTGAAGGCTAGAGCGCAATCGTCCAGCCGGACGCGCGCTGCTCTGGATCAAGCGGGGCATCGATGCTGCGATTCGTTTTCCGGCGGCTCCTGACCGCCATCCCGACGCTGTTCGTCATCGTGACTATAGCGTTCTTCCTGATACGCGTCGCGCCGGGCGGCCCGTTCAACCAGGAGCGGGGCCTGAGCCCCGAGATCAGGGCCAATCTCGAAGCCCAGTTCGGGCTCAACGACCCGCTCTGGCTGCAGTACCTCCATTATTTAGGCAATCTTCTGCGCGGCAATTTCGGCCCCAGCTACAACATGCCGGATTTCACCGTCGGCGAGTTGTTCAGGGAAGGCCTGCCGATCTCGATCCAACTTGGCGCTTCGGCGCTCGTTCTGGCGCTGCTCCTCGGCAGCGTGCTCGGCACTGTTGCCGCGCTCAACCAGAACAAGCTTGCCGACTATTCGGTGATCGCGCTGGCGACCGCCGGCAGCACCATACCAACCTTCGTCATCGCCCCGATAATCCAGCTTGTATTCGGATTGACCTGGAAGCTGCTGCCGATCGGCGGCTGGGGCGATGGAGCCCTCATCAACAAGGTCGGCCCGGTACTGACGCTCGCTCTGCCGCAGATCGCCATCGTTGCCCGCCTGATGCGCGGCTCGATGATCGAATCGCTGCACTCGCATCACATCCGCACCGCGCGCGCTCTCGGCCTGTCCGACTGGTCGGTCGTCGTCAAGCATGCGCTGCGCGGCGCCATCCTGCCGATCGTCTCCTTCACCGGTCCGGCAGCCGCAGCCCTTCTCACCGGCTCGGTCATCGTCGAGACCATCTTCTCTATCCCGGGCATCGGCCGCCATTTTGTCGTTGCCGCGCTCAACCGCGACTACACGCTGGTGATGGGGACGGTGGTGGTCATCGCGCTCTTCACCATTGTCTTCAACCTGATCGTCGACGTCCTCTATGGGGTCGTCGATCCGAGGGTGCGCTATGACTGATATCGCAGTTGCCGCACCGGTCGTCGGCCGGTCCCTTTGGGGTGACGCCTGGGCGCGCCTCAAGGCCAATCGCGCGGCCATGTTCAGCCTCTATTATCTTGCCTTCATCGCCGTCATCAGCGTGTTTGGGCCCTATCTCGTGCCGCACCAATACACCACCATCTATGCCGACTATGTCCGTACGCCGCCGAGCTTCTCCGCCTATCCGAAGGCCGACATGATCGAAGGCGCTCTCGATGAGGCGATCAGGCGTATGCGCGTCGACATCAAGGAGTGGCGGCAGGAGGACAGCCGTGTGTTCGTTACCGTCAAATCGTCCAAGCCGATCGATGACCGCAACATTCGCTACCTTGATCGTTCCGATACCTTTGATGACACAAAGATCGAGAGCAAATCGCCGGACGGTCTCGAAATGGTGATGAGTGCCTCGATCAAGCAGCAATATTTCCTGTTCGGCACCGACAATACCGGCCGCGATCTCCTGTCCCGAACGCTGATGGCCGGGCGCATATCGCTAGCCATCGGCCTGCTTGCCGGCATTGTGGCCGTGGTTAACGGCGTGCTCTATGGCGCCACCGCCGGCCTTGCCGGCGGCAGGGTCGACGAGGTGATGATGCGTGTCGTCGACGTGCTTTATTCTTTGCCGTTCATCTTCTTCGTCATCATGCTGGTGGTGTTCTTCGGCAGGAACTTCGTGCTGATGTTCCTGGCGGTCGGCGCGGTGCTGTGGCTCGACATGGCGCGCATCGTTCGCGGACAAGCGCTGTCGATCCGCCGGCAGGAATATGTCCAGGCGGCGGAAGCGATGGGCGTCGGCCAGCGAGGCATTCTGCTGCGCCATGTGATCCCCAATTTGCTCGGGCCGGTGGTGATCTACATGACGCTGCTGGTGCCGCAGGTCATTATCCTGGAGAGTTTTTTGTCGTTCCTCGGGCTTGGCGTCCAGGAGCCGATGACCAGCTGGGGCGTGCTGATCTCGGTTGGCGCCCAGAACGTCGGCTCGGCCAACTGGCTGCTTCTTTTCCCGGCCTTCTTTCTCGTCTCCACGCTGTTCGCGCTGAATTTCGTCGGCGATGGGCTGCGCGATGCGCTGGACCCGAAGGATCGTTGAGATGGCTGCTTCCGATACCATTCTCAGCGTCAAGGACCTTCGAGTCCGCTTCCGCACCCTCGACGGTGTGGTGGAGGCGGTGAAGGGCATCAATATCCACGTCAAATCAGGCGAAACCGTCGCCGTCGTCGGCGAATCCGGTTCCGGCAAGAGCCAGACGATGATGGCGGCGATGAGCCTGCTCGCCTCGAACGGCGAAGCCAGCGGCACAGTCGATTATCGCGGCCGCAATCTTTTGACCTTGAGCAAACCCGAGCTCAACAAGATCCGCGGCCGCAAGATCAGCATGATCTTCCAGGAGCCGATGACGTCGCTAGACCCGCTCTATTCGATCGGCAACCAGCTGATCGAGCCGATCCGCAAGCATCGCGGACTTGGCGCCGCCGCGGCGCGCGAGGAGGCGCTCAAGCTGCTGCGGCTGGTCCATATTCCCGATCCGGAGCGGCGGATGAAATCCTATCCGCACGAGTTGTCGGGCGGTCAGCGCCAGCGCGTCATGATCGCCATGGCGCTGGCCAACGACCCCGACATACTGATCGCCGACGAGCCGACGACCGCGCTCGACGTCACCATCCAGGCGCAGATCCTCATGCTGCTCGCCGAATTGCAGCGCAAGCTCGGCATGGCGATCGTCTTCATCACCCACGATCTCGGCATCGTCCGGCGCTTTGCCGATCGGGTCTATGTGATGCGATATGGCGAGGTGGTCGAGGAGGGCGAGGCGGAAGCGATCTTCGCCAACCCGCAGCACGGCTACACCAAGATGCTACTTGCCGCCGAACCGACCGGCACCAAGGCGCCGCCGCCTCCGAATGCCCCTGTCCTGCTTGAAGGCAGAAACGTCGAGGTGACCTTCAAGATCGGCGGCGGATTTCTTGGCGGCGAGCCGCTGCTGCTGCGCGCCGTCGATCGCATTTCGATACGGCTGAAGCGCAACCAGACGATCGGCATCGTCGGCGAATCCGGCTCGGGAAAATCGACGCTCGGCCGCGCCTTGCTGCGGCTCCTGCCCAGCGACGGTATCATCCGGCTTGGTGACCGCGACATTTCCCACGCCGACCGCCAGGCGATGAGGCCGCTGCGGCGCGAATTGCAGCTGGTTTTCCAGGATCCGTTCGGCTCGCTGTCGCCACGCATGACCGTCGGCCAGATCATCACCGAGGGGCTCCTGGTCCATGAGCCCAATCTGTCGGGCAGGCAGCGCGATCTCCGCGCGGTCGATGCCTTGCTCGAAGTCGGGCTCGACCCGAACACGCGCAACCGCTATCCGCATGAATTCTCCGGTGGTCAGCGGCAGCGCATCGCCATTGCGCGCGCCATGATACTCAAGCCTAAAGTGGTGGTGCTGGACGAGCCGACCTCGGCGCTGGACCGCTCCGTGCAGAAGCAGATCGTCGAATTGCTACGCAAGCTGCAGGCCGACCACGAACTGTCCTATCTGTTCATCAGCCACGATCTCGCCGTTGTGCGCGCCATGGCCGACTACATCATCGTCATGAAACAGGGCAAGATCGTCGAGGAGGGGCCGGCCGAGGCGATCTTCAGCAATCCGCAGGCAACCTACACACAGACACTGATGGCCGCGGCCATCGATGTCACGCGATTTCGCCTGAGCGCATAGCCTTGCTGGCGATCCGCCACATGTCGACGTCGCACAGCACAGGCCACATGGCGCGGGTATAGCGAAGCACATTCGGGGTGACATCGTCGCCGAGCCCGGCTTCCACGCGGCAGGTGCGGAACGCCTTCTCGATGCGCTTTGTCGGTTCGCCCAGGCTGTCATGGACGACCGGCCCGCAGTCGCAATCGATACGCTTCCAGCGGCGCATATGGGCGATCAGCCGTGACGGCAGTCGCGTCGGCGGACGCCATTTCTTGCTTTTTTTCGCGTGCTGATCTTTGCAATAGAACACGCCGCGGCCTAGGTCCGGCCAAGCTTCTGCGGCCTCGCCATCCCAATTGAGTTGCAGGATTGAACGATGTCGGCAGCCAGTGTAGAGCCCCACAATGATAAAGCGGCAGAGATGAGCGTACTGACCGTGCTTCCGGCGCAGCCGCAATGCCGCGCGCAGCAGTCCCGCTGCTTCCTCGCGCGTCAGCCAGCGCTCGCGCGCTGCTGGTTTGTCTGGCAAGGTGACGGACGGCTTCGGATCGAGACCGTATTCCTTGGCCCAAAAGTTGATCGCCGAGCGGAGGTCCTCAAGATCGCGACGCGGGCCTGATGTAAAGTCCTTGTCTCGCCACGCCGGGAGTAACGCACGGCGGGTCTCCATCGCCGCAGCGTTGAGCTTGGCGATTCGCTCACGCTCTACCCGATTGCGCTCGCGCGAACGGTGCTCGACATAGACGCGGCAGCGATCTCCATTGATGTTGGCGACCGGCTCGGTGCCGAAGAATTCGTTCAGAAAACGCATCCTGGCGAGAAATTCCTTGCGACCGGCAATCTTGGCCTGGCGTGCTTCGGTATAGGCGGCGAGGATGTCACCGACAGTCAGGCGGCGGGCATCGGCCCTGGAGATCGGGCGCTGATATTTGCCTGCGGCGGCAGGCCCGAGTTGAGGGCGCAGCATACCTGAAGCGCTAGACACCGCTCCCGTGCGGGCATGATGATGGGTCGTCACAATGGTCCCCTTTTTTGCTCCGAAGTTGTTCGTCCTGCGGACGGGGATCACTAGAAGAGGCGACAAGACCGGCTTTGCAACAAGCAAAATGGACGATAGTGCCGTGAGATGCAAAGACTTGCGAAAGGCGGCGCAGAATCGCGCCGGCTTGGCTTTCCCGCCGGACGACGAGTCTTGGCGCATTCCCGGAGGGTAGCTGACAGCCGCATCAAAATGGTGGCTCGGGCTATCCCATGTTCCGGTTGCAACTGAGGTGTAAATCTCACGCCGGCCTTCACGGGACGATTTGGCGTTTCGAAGCGGGGGAGGTTTCCGGTGCCTTGGAAATCTCGCTTTTTTCGGTGACGAACATGCGTTAGCAATAGCCGCGATCCGATGCCACTGCGGGCACCGCGTAGCCTCTCCTCGGCCAAACCTCTTTTTGTCGAATGTACAGGCGCAACTTGGAAGAGCCCCTACGAGCCCTGAGCCATTGCCTCCCGGGTTGGACAATGTTTTTTCTGGTCGGAGTGGCAGGATTTGAACCTGCGACCCCATCGTCCCGAACGATGTGCGCTACCAGGCTGCGCTACACTCCGTGACCAGACCGCGGGCTTATAGCCGCCGAGTTTGGTTACTGCAAGCGCCAATGGCAGCGCTTCTGTCGCATTTCTTTCGCTTTCGCCGCCACGTCATACAGGTTTCAGTTTCCTGTCGCACAAACACGGCTTAAAGGGCATCTGGGTAACCGTCCACTTGCCTCGAAGCACCTGATTCAGCCGCCTGGAGTTTGCAGCCTTGTCGATGAAGATCGTTAGCGATGCCAGACCAAACACATTCGAGTTCGAAACCTCGGCGCTCGTCATGCCGTCCGGGTTTCGCGAATATGATGCGCGCTGGTGGTTCGGCCATCCCGGCTCGAACGAAACGCCGGAACTCAATCTAATCGGCGTCCAGGCGCTCGGCATGGGGCTCGGCACGCTGATCCGTCGCCTGGGTGCCGGACCCGACATCGTCACCGGTCACGATTTCCGCTCCTATTCGCTTGCCATCAAGCTGGCGCTGGTTTCCGGGCTGATGGCGGCCGGCGCACGGGTCAAGGATGTCGGGCTTGCCCTGTCGCCGATGGCTTATTTCGCCCAGTTCGCGCTCGACACGCCGTCCGTCGCCATGGTCACTGCCTCACACAACGAGAATGGCTGGACCGGCGTCAAGATGGGCGCGGCGCGTCCGCTGACCTTCGGTCCGGAGGAGATGAGCGCGCTGAAGGCGATCGTGCTGTCAAGCGATTTCGACCTTGTCGGTGATGGCTCCTACGCCTTCGTTGCGGATTTCCGCAAAACCTACCTTGACGATCTGACCGCGGGAAAGCGTATCTCCAGGAAGCTCAAGGTGGTGGCCGCCTGCGGCAACGGCACCGCCGGGGCTTTCGCTCCCGAGGCACTGGAAAGTATCGGCTGCGAGGTCATCCCGCTCGACGTCGAGCTCGATCATACGTTTCCCAATTACAATCCCAACCCCGAAGACATGCAGATGCTGCACGCCATTCGCGACAAGGTGCTGGAAACGGGCGCCGATGTCGGGCTAGGCTTCGACGGCGACGGCGATCGCTGCGGCGTGGTCGACAATGAAGGCAACGAGATATTCGCCGACAAGGTCGGCGTAATGCTGGCGCGCGACATTTCGCACCTCTATCCCGGCTCGACTTTCGTCGTCGACGTTAAGTCGACCGGATTGTTCATGACTGACAAGGTGCTGCAGGAGAATGGCGCGGTCACCGACTATTGGAAGACCGGTCACTCCTATATCAAGCGGCGGGTGGCCGAACTCGGCGCCGTTGCTGGTTTTGAGAAATCGGGCCACTTCTTCTTCAATCCTCCGATCGGCCGCGGCTATGACGATGGCCTGGTCACGGCCATCGCCATCTGCCAGATGCTGGATCGCAGCCCGCAAAGCAGCATGGCTGACCTCTATCGCGATCTGCCGCTGACCTTTGGCACGCCGACCATGTCGCCACACTGCGCCGACGAGCTCAAATACGGCGTCGTCGAGCGCGTCGTAGGCGACTTTCGCAAGATGAAGGACGAGGGCACGGTCTTCGCCGGCCAGAAGATCGGCGAACTGATCACCGTCAACGGCGTCAGGGTCGTGGCGGAGGATGGTACATGGGGGTTGGTGCGGGCATCATCGAACAAGCCGGAGCTTGTGGTGGTGGTGGAGAGCCCGGTATCGTCCGAGCGGCGCCGGCAGATGTTCGAAGCCGTCGATGCGGTGCTGCGCCGCAGCCCCGAAGTCGGCGCCTACAATCAGACTTTTTGAACGCGGGGCTTGTTTTCATGATCGAACGGATCGTCAGTTTTGTGATGAGCGGCGGCGTCGGCTCGCGGCTGTGGCCGTTGTCGCGCGAGGACAATCCCAAGCAGTTCCATGATTTCTCGGGCGACGGCTCAATGCTGGCCAAGACGCTGCGCCGGCTGACCGCGCGGCCGGAAGGCGAAACGCCGGTTTTCCTGATTGCCTCGGAAAGGCATGCCGACCGCGTTCATGCCGACATTGCCGGTCACGAGCTTTCCGGCGGCGGCCCGCTGTTCGAGCCGACCGGACGCAATACTGCCGCGGCCGTCGCTTTGGCAAGTCTGCGCACGCTGTCGGAATTCGGCGACAGCCTGGTGCTGGTGGTGCCGTCCGATCATGAGATCGCGACGCCACAGCAATTCTGGCGGAGCATCGAGGCCGGCACGGCGGCCGCGCGCCAAGGCAGGCTGGTTGTGTTCGGCATCAAGCCCGCCCAACCCGAGACCGGTTACGGCTACATCGAGGTGGCCGGCGAGCGTGATGGCATCTGCGATGTCTCGCGTTTCGTCGAAAAACCCGATCTCGCCACGGCGCAGAGCTATCTCGAGGCCGGCAATTTCTACTGGAACACCGGCATCTTCCTGTTTCGCGCCAGTGCCATGCGCGACGCGTTCATGGCCTTCCAGCCCGACATCTGGAGCGCCACAGAGGCTGCCTATCAGGCTGCGACATCGGATCTTTCCGGCCTCTACATGCCTCTGGATCTCTATGCCGCCATCCCATCGACATCGATCGACTATGCGATCATGGAGCGCGCCAGCGGCATCGCCATGGTGCCGGCCGGCTTTCGCTGGAACGATCTCGGCTCCTGGCAATCGCTGCTCGACGTCGGCCCCTCCGACACGCAGGGCAATGTCATCGTCGGCGATGTCGTCGCCATCGATTGCGAGAACTCCTATATCCGCAGCGACGGCCGCCTGCTGTCGGCCATAGGCCTGAAGGACGTCGCCATCGTGTCGACCGCCGACGCCACTTTCGTTGCTCCGGTCAGTCACAGCCAGAACGTCAAGAAGATCGTCGAGCAGCTCGAAAAAAGCGGCCGCCTTGAGACCAGGTTCACGCCCGCCGACGACCGCGTCATCGAAAGCGGCGCCTGGCAGCGCCGCGTGCACCATTGGCTGTTCGAGGAGACGGTGCCGTTGTGGTCGACGGTCGGCGTCGATGAGCGCCACGGCGGGTTCCACGAGGCGCTCGGCTTCGATGCCACCCCGCTGATGAAACCCAAGCGCATGCGCACGCAGGCCAGGCAGATCTACGCCTTCGCCGTCGCCAAGGCGCGCGGCTGGAACGGCCCGGCCGATCGGCTGATCAGCCACGGCCTCGAATTCATGGCCAGGCACGGACGTACCGACAATGGCGGCTGGGTACGCACGCTCAACGTCGACGGCACCGTCGCCGACGCCGCCGAGGATGCCTATGACCATTCCTGCGTGCTCCTGGCGCTGGCGCATGCCCATATGTGCGGCAATCCCGATGCGTTGCGGCTTGGCCAGGAGACCTTTGCGTTCATCGACGCGCATCTCGAGGACGAACGCCTGACCGGCTTCCGCGAGACCTCGAGCGGCGAGGGCGAGCGCCGCTCCAACCCGCACATGCATCTGCTCGAGGCATTCCTGGCCTGGCATCAGGCGACCGGCGAGCGCGCCCATCTTCGTCGCGCCGCGCGCATCGTCGATCTGTTTCGCAGCCATTTCTTCGACCCGGAAAGCTGGACGCTGGGTGAGTATTTCGACCATGAATGGCGGCCGACCCCTGGTGAGAAGGGCACGTGGACCGAACCCGGCCATCATTTCGAATGGGCCTCGCTGCTGGTCGACTTCGCCGGCCGCAGCGGCCAGAGCGGCTTGACCGGCCTTGCCCGGAAGCTCTACGCGTCGGCGATCGCCAATGGCCTGAACCGCGCCACGGGCCTCGCCTACGGCGCCGTCTCGCGGCAAGGACTGCCGCTCGACCGCGTCTCGCGCAGCTGGCCGCAGGCCGAAGCGATCAAGGCGGCGATCGCGCTGGACGGTTCGGGCGGTCCCGACCTGAAGCCGGAGATCGAGGCGCGTGTCGGCCGGCTGTTCCGCTGGCACATCAATCCGGCACCGCTCGGCCTGTGGATCGACCGCATCGACGAGCGTGGCCGCTCCTTGGCGAGCGAGGTGCCGGCCAGCATCTTCTATCATCTCGTCTGCGCGCTGACGCAGTATCTGGACGGCACGGCGCCCAAGGATCAGTACGGGCTGGCGACATCCCCGGTCTCGACATAGACCGACTTCAGCTGCGAATAGAGCGCCAGTGCCGCGAGCGAATTCTCGCGGCCGATGCCGGACTGCTTGAAGCCGCCGAAGGGGATTTCGACCGGCGTCAGATTGTAGGCGTTGATCCAGCAGGTGCCGGCCTGCAGTTCGGCGATGACACGATGGGCGCGCGCCAGGTCTCGCGTGAACACGCCTGCTGCGAGGCCGAATTCGGTGTCGTTGGCGCGATCGATCACCTCGTCCTCGCTGTCGAATTTCAGCACGCTCATGACCGGCCCGAAAATCTCCTCGCGGGCAATGCGCATCGTGTCGACGACACCGGTGAACACCGTCGGCTCGACGAAGAAGCCGCCCTGAAAACCCTGCAGCGAAGGCACGTTGCCGCCGCAGCCGAGCACCGCGCCATCCTGCTTGCCGGCCTCGATGTAAGAGACCACCTTGTCGTGCTGCGCCTTCGAGACCAGCGGCCCCATCTGCGTGTCCGGATCGAGCGGATCGCCGATGCGGATTTTCTTCGTCCGTTCGGTCAGCCTCTCGACGAAACGGTCAAGGATGCCGCTCTGCACGAAGACCCGCGTGCCGTTGGAGCAGATCTGGCCGGTCGAATAGAAATTGCCGAGCATCGCGCCGCCGATGGCGTTTTCGAGGTCGGCGTCTTCGAAGACGATCAGCGGCGACTTGCCGCCGAGCTCCATCGTCGCGTGCTTCATCTTCGAGCCGGCGAGCGACAGCACTTTGCGGCCGGTCGGCACCGAGCCGGTCACCGAGACCTTGGCGACGACATCGTGGCCGACAAGGCCGGCGCCGACATCGCCAAAACCCTGCACCACGTTGAACAGCCCGTCGGGCAGCCCGGCCTCGGTATAGATTTCGGCGAGCGCCAGCGCTGATAACGGCGTGTTTTCCGATGGTTTGAAAACCATCGCATTGCCCATTGCGAGGGCGGGTGCGGATTTCCAGCCGGCGATCTGGATCGGATAGTTCCAGGCGCCAATGCCGACGCAAACGCCGAGCGCCTCGCGCCTGGTATAGGCAAAGGGTCCGCCGAGATCCACGGCCTCGCCATTAAAGGCGGCGACGGCGCCGCCGAAATATTCCAGGCAGTCGGCCGCCGACGGGGCGTCCGCAACCAGCGTCTCCTGGATCGGTTTACCAGTGTCCAGCGTCTCGATGCGCGCCAGATCGGCATTGCGCGCGCGCAAAATGTCGGCGGCGCGGCGCAGGATGCGGCCGCGTTCGACCGGCTTCAGCCGCGCCCAGGCCGGTTGTGCTGCACGCGCGGCCTCGATCGCGAGCTCCAGCACGTTCGGCGTCGCCGAGCGCAGCATGGCGATGGTCTCGCCGGTTGCCGGATAGATAACCGGCAGCGCTGCGCCGCGCTCGTCGTCGATATAGCGGCCGTTGACATAATGCGATGCCGTTGGCTGGGCGCGCATGACTGTTCTCCAAATCGTTGTCGCGGCATGCGGACTGTGCGTCCGCCGGATCATGGCCTATCTGTCCGACACCTGCCAGCGCGGATTGATCCATGGTTCCTGGTTGGAAGGTGGCAGCGGCGTACGCCCGAGAATGTGGTCGGCGGCTTTCTCGCCGGTCATGATCGACGGAGCGTTGAGATTGCCATTGGTGACGCGCGGGAAGATCGAGGAATCGGCGACCCGAAGCCCTTCGACGCCAATGACGCGGCATTCCGGATCGACGACGCTCATCGCATCGTCGGCACGGCCCATCTTGCAGGTGCCGCAAGGGTGGTAGGCGCTTTCGGCGTGGTCGCGAATGAAGGCGTCGAGCTCTTCATCCGATTGTACATGCGAGCCCGGCGACAGTTCCTTGCCGCGGTACGGATCGAAGGCCGCTTGCCCGAAGATCTCGCGGGTCAGCCGGATGCAGTGGCGGAACTCCGTCCAGTCGTCCGGATGCGACATGTAGTTGAAGCGGATCACCGGCTTCGATTTGGGATCGGGCGAGCGCAGCGTGACCGAACCGCGCGACTTCGACCGCATCGGCCCGACATGCGCCTGGAAGCCGTGCGCCTTGGCCGCCGCCTTGCCGTCATAGCGGACCGCGGCCGGGATGAAGTGATACTGGATATCGGGATAGTCGACGCCGGCGCCCGAGCGTACGAAGGCGGCCGCCTCGAAATGATTGGTGGCGCCGAGGCCGGACTTGAAGAACAGCCATTGTGCCCCGATCAGCGCCTTCGAGAACGGGTTCAGCACCGAGTTCAGCGTGATCGGCTTCGTCGATTCCTGCTGGATGTAGAGTTCCATATGGTCCTGCAGATTGCGACCGACGCCGGGCCGGTCGACAATCACCGGGATGCCGTTCTCCCTAAGGTGCTGGCCGGGGCCGATGCCGGATAGCATCAGGATCTTGGGCGAGTTGATCGAGGACGCCGCAACGATCACCTCACGCCGCGCTCTGACCATCTGAATCCGTTTGCGCACTTCGATCTCGACGCCGGTGGCGCGTTGATTCTCGATGATTACCCGCCGGGCGAAACCCTTGACCAGACTGACATTTTTCCGCCTGAGTGCCGGCCTGAGGTAGGCGCTCGCCGCCGACCAGCGGCGACCGCCGCGAATGGTCTGCTCCATCGGCCCAAAGCCTTCCTGCTTCGCGCCGTTGTAGTCGTCGGTCAGCTCGAAACCGGCCTGGCGGCCCGCCTCGACGAAGGCGCCGTAGAGTGGGTTCGTCCTCGAGCCGCGCTGCACAGTCAGCGGGCCGCCGTGGCCGCGCCAGCCATTCTCGCCGCCTGCGCTGTCCTCCATGCGCTTGAAATAGGGGAGCACGTCGGCAAAGCCCCAGCCGGCGGCACCCTGTTCGGCCCAATGGTCGAAGTCACGTGCATGGCCGCGCACATAGACCATGCCGTTGATCGAGGATGAGCCGCCGATGACCTTGCCGCGCGGCGTCGCCAGCACGCGGCCGCCGAGATACGGCTCCGGCTCGCTGACGAAGCCCCAGTCGTAAAGGCTCATATTGAGCGGGATCGACAGCGCCGACGGCATCTGGATCAGCGGCCCGATATCGCTGCCGCCATATTCGATGACGATCACCGAATGCTTGCCGTCCTCCGACAGCCGGTAGGCCATGGCCGAGCCGGCCGAGCCGGAGCCGATGATGACGAAATCCGCTTCAAGCATGGTTCATATGCGCCCATGGTTCATATGCGCCATGAAATCGGCGAGCGAGACGTTGCCGCCGGTTGCCATCACCAGAACGGTCCTGCCGGTTATGTCGACCTTGCCGCCGAGCACCGCCGCCAGCGAGGCAGCGCCGGATGGCTCAAGCACCAGCTTCATCCGCTCGAAGGCAATGTGCATGGCGCGCCGCACCGACGCATCATCGACAGTGACGCCGCGAACGCCGGCGGTCGTCACCGCTGCGAACGGCGCGTCGCCGGGCCGCCGCGACATCAGCCCGTCGCAGATCGATTTCGGCCCGATCGGCATGGTTTCGATGGCGCCATGCGCGAGCGACGAGCCCATGCCGTCAAAACCTTCCGGCTCGACGCCGATGATCTCTGTGGCGGGCGACAGATAGTGGAAGGCCAGCGAAACGCCACCTATCAGCCCGCCACCGCCGACCGAACAGAACAAGAGATCGGCCTCCACTTGCCTGGCGGTGAGCTGGTCGAGTGCCTCCAGTCCGGCGCCGGCCTGGCCGGCGACGATCTCCGGATCGTCGAACGGGTGCAGCAGGGCCAGGTCATCGCTGGCGGCGATCTCACGCGCTCTGGCGGCGGCGACTTCCTCACGCGCGCGCTCGCCATGGTCGGTCAGCACGACACGCGCGCCATACCCCGACGTGGCATCGCGTTTGGCGGCAGGGGCGTCGATCGGCATGACGATGGTGACGGGAATGCCAAGCGCCTGGCCCGCCGCCGCCAGCCCCTGCGCGAAATTGCCGGAGGAATAGGCGACGACGCCCTTTTTGGTTTCGTCAGGCGAGAGCTTCTTCAGCCGCCAGTAGGCGCCGCGCACCTTGAACGATCCTGCCCATTGCAGCGATTCGGCCTTGACGAAGACGCGGGCGGCGCCGGTCTCGCGGGCAAGTGCCGCCGATTCCAGGAGCGGCGTGATCTGCGTCGCCTTGGAGGTGACGGCATAGGCCTGCCTGAGATGGTCGAGCGAGGGGACGAGACGGTCTGCCATCATTTGCCTCGCGGAAAGCGCTTCTGCTCTTCGAGCAGGTCGAGGTTCATATGGTTTCGCATGTAGCGCTCCGATGCCTTCTGCAGCGGCTGGAATTCCCAGGGATAATGGGTGCCGTTGCGCAGCGCCGGGTAGACCACCCAGCGGCGTGCCTGGCTGGCACGCACCGCGGCATCGAACGCCGCCATGTCCCAGCGCGCCCGCACCTTGTCGGTGAAAGCGGCCACCAAAGCCGCATTGGCCGGATCGGCGGCGAGGTTGGTCGATTCCAGCGGATCCGATTCAAGATCAAACAGTTGCGGCGGATCGATCTCGCAATGGATGAATTTGTAACGGCCCTCGCGCAGCGCCACCATCGGCGCGTTCGAGCCTTCGGCGGCATATTCCATCAGCACCGGCGCGGAGCGCTTCTTTCCATTCAGCAGCGGCAGCAGCGACTGGCCGTCGGTCCACGACGCAATCGCGCTGATGTCGATGCCGGCGAGGTCGCAAAGCGTCGGCGTCACGTCGAGGTTGGAGACCGGCGTGTCGATCAGCCCGGCGGCGATGCCTTTGCCGGCGATCATCAGCGGCACCCGCGCCGAACCTTCGAAGAAGCACATCTTGAACCACAGGCCGCGCTCGCCGAGCATGTCGCCGTGATCCGAGCAGAACAGGATGATCGTGTCGTCGAGCATGTGCGTGTGCTCGAGCACCGACATCAATTCGCCGAGCTTGTCGTCGAGATATGAGATGTTGGCGAAATAGCCACGGCGCGCGCGGCGGATCTGCTCCGCTGTGATGTCAAAGCTGTCATAGTCGCTGGCGCGGTAGAGCCGCTGCGAATGCGGATCCTGCCTTTCGTAAGGAATAAAGCCGACCTCGGGCTCGAGCGCCGGGCAGTCCTCGTAGAGGTCCCAGTATTGCCGCCGTGCGACGTAAGGATCGTGCGGATGGGTGAAGGAGACCGTCAAGCACCAGGGCCGATGTGCGGCATCGTCGGAGACGCGGGCAAAATCATAAAGCTTCTGCACCGCATGGAAGGCGACCTCGTCGTCATATTCCAGCTGGTTGGTGATCTCGGCAGTACCGGCGCCGCTGACGGAGCCGAGATTGTGATACCACCAGTCGATGCGCTCGCCGGGTTTGCGGTAGTCCGGTGTCCAGCCGAAATCAGCCGGATAGATGTCGGTGGTCAGCCGCTCTTCGAAGCCGTGCAACTGGTCCGGACCGACGAAATGCATCTTGCCGGATAGGCAGGTGTGATAACCTGCGGCGCGCAGATGATGGGCGAAGGTCGGGATCGAAGACGCGAATTCGGCGGCGTTGTCATAGACCCCGGTGCGTGACGGCAATTGGCCGCTCATGAATGCGGCGCGGCCCGGCGCGCAGAGCGGCGAGGCCGTGTAATTGTTGCAAAAACGCGCCGAACGCGCGGCGAGCGGCTTCAGATGCGGCGCGTGCAGGAAGTCCGCCGGCCCATCCGGAAACAGCGTTCCGTTGAGCTGATCGACCATGACGATCAGGATGTTGGGTCGCTTGGATGTCACTGCTTCTGCCGTCCGCTGAGCTTCGTTTCGAGATAGTCCTCGACCAGTGCAATCGCGGTCGCGGCATCGGGAAGACCGTCCTTCAGCGCGCGCCTGATATAGAGCCCGTCGATCAGCGCCGCCGTCGCTTCGGCGACCCGGTCGGCCTCGCTTCTCGGCAGGATGCCGGTCAGCCCGCTGAGCAGATTGGAATGCAGCCGCCGCGCATAGACCTTGAGCAGCCGTCGAAGTGCTGCCGATTTTTGCGCCTCGACATAGAAGGCGAGCCAGGCGGCGATCGTTTCGGGCTGGAACTGGATGTCGGAAAAATTGACCGCAACCACCGCCGAGACGCGCTGGCGCGCCGTGCCGGCCGCGCGAAGTGCACGGCCCGTATCGGCGGTGAGCTCGCTGAGGATGTGCCGCATCGTCGCCAACAGCAATTCGTCCTTGACGCCGAAATAGTGGTGGGCAAGCGCCGAGGACACGCCGGCGCGCCCGGCGATTTCCGACATCGTCACATCAAGCGAACCGCGCTCGCCGATCGCCGAGATCGTTGCATCGATTAGCGCCCTGCGGCGCAACGGCTCCATTCCGAGTTTCGGCATTCTTGCTCCGGCCTATTGGGGCAAGATTATTTTTTATTGACGCATCAATCAACAAAAATCCACCCTGATTTGCTGGCAAAAGCCAGGCACTATGACCAGATCATCAAGATCAAGCGATTGTGCGGTTCTGGCCCCTTCGCGAGGCCGGCAGAACGGTGCTTGAACAATGCTGATGCGCGCGCAGTATCGCGTAGCCCCGGTCCACAGGATGGAGATCGCCATGACAGCATGCATCGTCGGCTGGGCGCATTCGCGCTTCGGCAAGCTCGAAGGCGAGACGCTGGAGGGCCTGATCACCAAGGTGGCAGTCGAGGCGCTCGATCATGCCGGCATCGGTCCAGATGACGTCGACGAGATCGTGCTCGGCCACTTCAACGCCGGGTTTTCCGCCCAGGATTTCACCGCGAGCCTGGTCCTCCAGGCCGACGACCGGCTGCGCTTCAAGCCGGCGACCCGCGTCGAGAACGCCTGCGCCACCGGCTCGGCGGCGGTCAGGCAAGGCATCCGCGCCATCGACGCCAATGCCGCCCGTATCGTGCTGGTGGTCGGCGCCGAGCAGATGACGACGACGCCCGGTCCCGAGATCGGCAAGAACCTGCTCAAGGCCTCGTATCTGCCGGAGGACGGTGACACGCCGGCAGGTTTCGCCGGCGTCTTCGGCAAGATCGCCCAAGCCTATTTCCAGCGCTACGGCGACCAGTCGGATGCGCTGGCGATGATCGCCGCCAAGAACCACAAGAACGGCGTCGACAATCCCTACGCGCAGATGCGCAAGGATTTCGGCTACGAGTTCTGCCGGCAGGAAAGCGAAAAAAACCCCTTCGTCGCCGGTCCGCTGAAGCGCACAGACTGCTCGCTGGTGTCGGACGGTGCCGCCGCGCTTGTCCTTGCCGACACGGCCACGGCGCTGAAGATGCGCCGCGCCGTCGCCTTCCGCGCCAATGAGCATGTGCAGGATTTCCTGCCGATGTCGAAGCGCGACATTCTCGCCTTCGAAGGCTGCGAGCAGGCGTGGAACCAGGCGCTGAAGCAGGCGGGCGTGACGCTCGGCGACCTGTCCTTCGTCGAGACGCACGACTGTTTCACCATCGCCGAACTGATCGAGTATGAGGCGATGGGCCTGGCAAAGCCGGGCGAGGGCGCCAAGCTGGCCCTGGATGGCGAGACGGCGAAAAACGGAAGGCTGCCGGTCAATCCGTCCGGTGGACTGAAGGCCAAGGGCCACCCGATCGGTGCCACCGGCGTATCGATGCATGTGCTGAGCGCCATGCAGCTTGTCGGCGAGGCGGGCGGCATCCAGGTGCCGGGAGCAAAACTCGGCGGCATCTTCAACATGGGTGGTGCCGCGGTCGCCAACTACGTTTCCATTCTTGACCGGATCAGATAAACCCGCCCGCATTGCGGGAGGTGACATGACAAATCCGGTTCTGGTCGAAGTCTTGCGCGGCGCAATCGTCGAGAGTGCCCATCGCGGCGCTGTTGCCGTTTTCGACGCCGACGGCAAGCCTGTCTGGGAGATCGGCGATACGGCACAACCGGTGTTCCCGCGTTCGGCGGTCAAGGCGATCCAGGCGCTGCCGCTGGTCGAGAGCGGCGCTGCCGATGCCTACGGCTTCGGTGATCGGGAGCTGGCGCTGGCCTGCGCCTCGCATTCCGGCGAGCCGCCACATGTCGAGCTGGCGCGCGCCATGCTGGCGAAGGCCGGCCTGGACGAGACGGCACTCGAATGCGGCGCGCATTGGCCGTCGAGCCATGGAGCGACGTTGGCACTTGCCCGCGCCGGCAGCGTGCCGAACGCGCTGCACAATAATTGTTCCGGCAAGCACTCGGGCTTTCTCTGCACCTGCGTTCACAGCGGCATCGCCCATCGTGGTTACGTCAAGGCTGGCCATGCCTCGCAGGAGATGGTGCGCGAAGCGATGCAGGCGGTGACCGGTGCTGCCCATGACGCCGATCACCGCGGCACCGACGGCTGCTCGATTCCGACCTATGCCGTGCCGCTGCGCAGCTTTGCCCTTGGCTTTGCCCGCATGGCGACAGGTGCCGGGTTCGAGCCGGTGCGCGCCCGGGCGGCGAAGCGGCTGCTTTCCGCCTGCATGGCCGAGCCGTTTTTCGTCGCCGGCACGGGCAGGTCCGATGTCGCGATGATGGACGCCGCACCGGGCCGGATTTTCGTCAAGGGAGGCGCCGAAGGTGTTTTTTGTGCAGCCCTTCCGGAGCTTGGCCTTGGCATCGCGCTGAAGTGCGACGATGGCGCCGGCCGCGCCGCTGAAGTGATGGTCGCGGCCGTGCTGGCTAAGCTTTTGCAAGCCGACCAGGCGCTCGCAGCGAAACTGACCGAACAGGCAAATCCGCCTATCGAGAGCCGGATCGGCGCCAAGGTTGGCGCGCTCCGGCCGACGGCCACCTTCAACTGACGTGGTTGCGCTCGACGGTCAAATGCGCATAGCCGGCATTGCCTGATGCAGCGAGGTCGCCGGTCACCGGCTCGGCCCAGCGTTGGCCGACGATCGCGCCGTTCTGGACTCCGTCGATGACATTGTCGGAGATGATTGCCGTTCCGGCACCTTCGACCACGGTGACGACGATGCCGGTCCCCGCCTTGCGGATGACGTTTCCCGTGGCGACCACATTGCGCATGAACGGTCCCCAGCCGATCTGCATGCCGTAGAGCGGCGCATTCTCGATGACGTTGCCGGAAACGGTGGTGTCGGCCTCGACGCTAATGCCGACGCCGAAGCCGGGCGCGTCGGCAGGGTAGGGGCCGCTGGTCGACAGATTGCGGACGATGTTGCCGGAGCACACGCCCATGCGGCCGCCCTCGTTGAAATTGACGATCGAAATGCCGTTCGCGGCGCCGTCGACGATGTTGTTGCCGATGACGGCGCCTTCGAACGAGAATTCGGAATACACGGCCGTCTCGCCCGAACGCGAGCAGGTGTTGCCGGTGACTTGCAAATTGCTGGAAGTGTTGGCGCGGATCGCCGAGAACGCGCAGTCCGAGACAATATTGCCGGAGATGATGACGTTGCCGGCGCGGAACGCATTGATGCCGTTGCCGTTCTGGCCGGCTCCGCCGCTGCGCGCCTGGATGCGCTCGATCCGGTTGCCGCTGACGATGGTGCCGTCTTCAGCCGCCTGCCAGCGGTGCACGAGAATGCCGCCATTGGCGCAGTCGGAGACGCTATTGCCTGATATTTCCAGGCCATCGGCCTCGACCGAATAGATGCCGGCATCGGCCGCACCGGATATCTCCGAGCGCTGGATTCGGCCCCAGGCGTGCTCGAGCGCCAGACCGTTCTTGCCGCTGCCGGTAAGCTGGCAATTGTCGACGACCAGATGGGCGATGCGGCGCAGATCGAGCAGGCCTTGCGTGTAGTCGCCCATCCAGCGGTTGCAGCCATCGAACACCAGCCCGCTGAGTTCGATATGCTCGGCCTGGTCGGCCATGATGAGATGGCCATTGCCGCCATAGACGATCCGCGATGCGCCCGGCACGCCGGACAGGCGCACCCGGCCGGGCAGCGACAGGTTGGAAACGATATAGATCCCCGGCGGCAGGAACACCGGCATGTCGCGGTCGTGCGCGTCGCGCAGCAGCTTGGTGAAAGCCTTGCTCTGATCGTCAAGCGCACCGGGCCGGACGCCGAGCTCGGTCGCGTTGATCGCGCCACGCATCGCGGCTTTCTCGATGCCGGGAAGGTTTTTCGCCGCTGCCTTGCCGAGCGAAAGCCCCATGACGGCAAAGCCGGCGGTCTGCGCAAGCAGCGTTCGTCTGTTCAACATCGGCACAGATTCCTTGCGTTCAACGGTCGCGCCGCAGGATTCGTGCCAGACAGGATCGGCCCGGATCGGCTCCGACGTCGGTTCGCCGGCTACGGCTTGTGGAGTCGTCGCGTCAGGCATAAGTTCGATAAATGAGCAGGGCTTTCACCCGCGAGGAAGACAGCGAAAACGCCATCGCCGGCATCGGCGAGCGGCCGATCAGTCATCACCGCAATCTGGTGACGGAACGCGGCCTGACGCTGATCGATGCGGAGGTGGCCGCTCTGCGCGACGAACTGGGCAGAGCCGAAAAGAGGGCCGACCGCGAGCGCATCGCGCTGGTGTCGCGTGATCTCCGCTACTGGACGGCGCGGCGCGAAAGCGCCGAGCTTTCGGTGCCGGAACCGGGCAGCGACATGGTTCGCTTCGGCATGGGCGTCACGCTGGAAAGCCACGACGGCAAGAAGGTGCACTGGAAGATCGTCGGCGAGGACGAAGCCAATCCCGCTAAGGGGACAATTTCTCATATGTCGCCGATGGCGATGGCCTTGTTCGGCAAGAAGGTCGGCGAAGTTGCCGTGGTCAATGGCAAGGAATGGGAGATCGTCAAGCTCTCCGACAGTTAGTCTTCGAGCTTGACGACATGATCGCGGAAGAACGCTGAGGCGCCGGCCTCGTCGATTTCGCCGGCGGCGACCATCATGACCAGTTGAATAATGTCCGCCTGCTCGGCTTCGATGCTCAGCCCGTTGAAATAAAGGAACAGATCGGCCGCCGCAAAAGCCGTGCGCTTGTTGCCGTCGACGAATGGATGGTTCTTGGCAATGCCGAAAAGATAGGCGGCTGCGAGTTCACAGAGATCGGGCTCGCCATAGATTTCTCTTTGCTGCGGCCTGTAAAGCGCCGACTCCAGCATTCCTTGATCGCGGATTCCCGCTGCGCCGCCGTGGAGGCGCAACTGCTCGGCGTGAAGCGCCTCCACGAACTCCCTCGAATGATGCTCGGTCATTTTGCGAGCGCGCGGTAGGCAACCTCGTACTTCTTCATCCGCTCGCGCGCGATCTTCATCTTGCGCTCGAATTCTTCGGCAGTGTCCTCGGTGCGGCGCAGGCGAAGCTCATCGCCCTCCTGGACGATGACGATGCTGTCGCCGGCCTTCAGGTTCATGCGGTCGAGAATTTCCTTCGGCAGGATCACGCCTTCGGAATTACCGATCTTGCGAATGGTCGTGTTCATGGTGAGACATCCTGTTGCAACGCTGATTATAACCAACCGTGTTTCTGTTGCAACAGACATTATAACAACAGCGCATCAGCCGACCTTAAGCAGCCGGTCCATCAGCCGCTCCGCCGCTTCGGGGATAACCGTGCCGGGCGGGAAGATTTCAGTGGCGCCTGCCTGCCGGACTGCGTCGTAATCCTGCGGTGGAATGACGCCGCCGGCGACGATCAGCATGTCGTCGCGGCCGAGCTTCTTCAGCGCATGCTTGAGTTCGGGAATAAGCGTCAAATGGCCCGCAGCCAGCGACGAGGCGCCGACGATGTGCACGTCATGCTCGACGGCCAGCCTGGCGATCTCGTCCGGAGTCTGGAACATCGGCCCGACGGTGACGTCGAAGCCTAGGTCGGCAAAGGCGGTGGCGATCACTTTCTGGCCGCGATCATGGCCGTCTTGCCCCATCTTGGCGACCAGAATGCGCGGCTTGCCGCCGGACTTTTCCTCGAACGCGACGATCTTGTCCTGCAGCCGGTCGACCACCGGATTGTCGCCGAGCGCGTTGCGATAGACGCCGGAGATCGTCTGCACCGAGGCGACATGGCGGCCGAAAACTTTTTCCAGCGCCAGCGAAATCTCGCCGACCGTGGCGTTGGCGCGTGCGGCCCGGATGGCGAATTCCAGCAGGTTTCCGTTACTCCCGGCAGCACGGGTAAGCGCATCGAGCGCGCTCTCGGCGGCAGCGACATCACGCGTGCCTTTCAGCCGCTGCAGCTTCGACAATTGCCGCGCCCTGACTTCGGCATTGTCGATCTTCAGCACGTCGACTTCGATGTCCGTGCCGGGACGGTGAGCATTGACACCGACCACGATCTGTTCGCCGGAATCGATGCGCGCCTGGGTGCGCGCGGCAGCCTCTTCGATGCGCAGCTTCGGTAGACCCTTTTCGATCGCCGCGGCCATGCCGCCGAGCCTCTCGACCTCCTCGATATGCGCAAGCGCACGCGCCGCCAGATCATGTGTCAGCCGTTCGACATAGGCGGAGCCGCCCCACGGGTCAATAATGCGCGTCGTGCCGGATTCCTTCTGCAGGATGAGCTGTGTGTTGCGGGCGATGCGGGCCGAATGGTCGGTCGGCAGCGCCATTGCCTCGTCGAAGGAATTGGTGTGCAGCGACTGCGTATGCCCTTGAGTGGCGGCCATCGCCTCGATCATGGTGCGGATGATGTTGTTGTAGGGATCCTGCGCCGTCAGCGACCAGCCCGAAGTCTGGCAATGGGTTCGCAGCGACAGCGAGCGCTCGTCCTTCGGCGAAAAGTTCTTCAGCATCAGGCTGGCCCACAAAAGGCGCGCTGCTCTCAGCTTGGCGACTTCCATGAAGAAATTCATGCCGATCGCCCAGAAGAAGGAAAGGCGCGGCGCGAAACGGTCGATGTCGAGGCCGGCCGCGACGCCGGCGCGGGCATATTCGATACCGTCTGCAATCGTGTAGGCGAGCTCGAGGTCCGCCGTCGCTCCCGCCTCCTGCATGTGGTAGCCGGAGATCGAGATCGAATTGAACTTCGGCATGTGCTTCGACGTGTAGGAAAAAATGTCCGACACGATCCGCATCGAAGGTTTTGGCGGATAGATGTAGGTGTTGCGCACCATGAACTCTTTCAGGATGTCGTTCTGAATGGTCCCGGTGAGGTCCTTCTGCGCAACGCCCTGTTCCTCCGCCGCCACAATATAGAGCGCCATGATCGGCAGCACCGCGCCGTTCATCGTCATCGATACCGTCATCTCGTCAAGCGGTATGCCGTCGAACAGCTGGCGCATGTCGAGAATGGAATCGATGGCGACGCCGGCCATGCCGACATCGCCGGCGACGCGCGGATGGTCGCTGTCATAGCCGCGGTGCGTGGCGAGATCGAAGGCGACCGACAGGCCCTTCTGGCCGGCGGCAAGGTTGCGACGGTAGAAGGCGTTGGACTCTTCGGCAGTCGAGAAGCCGGCATATTGCCGGATCGTCCAGGGTTGCTGGACGTACATCGTCGGATAGGGGCCGCGCACGAAAGGCGGCAGGCCCGGATAGGTATCGAGATGTGGCAAGCCCTTGAGATCGCCCTGGTTGTAGAGATGCTTGACGGCAATGCCTTCCGGCGTCATCCGCTGGCCTTTGATCTCGACCGGCGCCCGCCGGGGCGGCGACCAGGCGATCTGGCTGAAATCCGGGATCATGGTACGGCTCCGATCGACTGATCGATGCGGATCGGAAATAGCGGCTCGCATACCGCAACGCCTTCGGTGAAGGCAGGCCGCCGCTCAGCCGCCAGCGTCTCGACCGGACGCTCGGTCTTCGACGGGTGCAGCGTCGTGCCGACGATCGCCCGTTCGCCGGCCTGGTAGGCTGTGTTGCGGCGGGCGGAAGCTGCCTGGACGCGCCTCTGGATGTGCCCTTGCTCAAGGCTGGTCAGCACGCCGCCTTCCGCCTCGATCTGCTGGAATTCCTGCCAGGCCGCCGCGCAGAGCTCCGCAGTCAGCGCTTCGACGGCGCCCGAACCGCAAACCGGATCGGCCACGTGGTCGATATGGCTTTCATTGGCCATGATCAGTTGCGCGTTGCGGGCAACGCGGCGAGCAAAACCCGCGGGTAGGCCGTGCGCGATCGTGTGCGGCAGGATGGCGATCGAATCCGCGCCGCCGGCGGCAGCCGCGAAAGCGGCGATGGTGGTGCGCAGGATGTTGGTTTCCGGGTCGGCCGCCGTCATCATCCGGAAGGAGGTTTCGGCATGGATGCTGGCGGTGGAGGGCGGTATCGAGCAGGCCTCCTGGACACGCGCCCACAGCCTGCGCAACGCCCTGACCTTGGCCGTCGAAACGAACTGGTCCTGGTCGACGCTGAGCGCAAAACCGATATGCGGCGCCGCGTAGACGAGCGGCTGGCGCGCTTTCTCGAACAGCCTCAAATAGGAGACGGCCGAGGCGAGCATGGTGCCAAGCTCCTGCGCCTCGGTGGCGCCGGCATTGTGGAATACCCGCCCGTCGGCCTCCAGCAGCACGCCGGGCACACCCATCGAAAAGAAATGCGCCAGCGACTGCGGCATCGAAGCCTGCAAAGCCTCGATCGACATGCGCAGCCTGCCGGTCCCGGCAAAGATCGCCGCCGGATCGATGCCGAAGGAGAGGTTGAGCTTTGCCGGGTCGGAGCGGCGCTTGGTCAAAAACGCCACCAGCCAGTCGGCCACGGCACGGCTCCAGGGATGGGCGTCGATGCGGATCTGGATGCGGTTGAGCGGCACGCCGTCGAGCACGCCCTCCAGCGCCTCCGCCGTCCTCGGCAAGCCATAGCCGAAGGCGTTCGGCGCACCCTCGAAGACAAGCGACAGTCCGGTGGCACCCTGCGCGACGTCTTCCAGCGCCTGCGCACTGGCGCGGCCTACGTCCGGATCGTCGATGCGCTGGCTGACGATCCACGGTGATCCCGGGTTGGCGCGCACGACAGGCTCGGCGGTTACCGAACGCTCATAGAGCGGCTCGATGCGGATGGCGTCGTCCGTATGCGAGACGAGCTTTTCCTCGAAGGACCCGCCGGCCAGCGCCTTCTCCGCCAGCGCCAGCCATCGTTGCCGGTCGGCGTTCGGAAGTTCGGCATCCTGGGTCAAGGCACCGGCGCCCATCGGTTCTCCTCGTTCTAGCGGCCGCAGCGGCCGACTATGTCAGTCTACGGTCCCCGGCCCGATATCACAATGCAGCACACATGCCGTGCAACACGCCTTCCGTGATTGTGACCGTCAACCGATTGCCAAACATGGGCAGGCTCCGCAAGCTCCAAAAGCCATTTTCGACAACGCCCATTGTCGCTGCGCAACGGCCTCACTATACCTGCGGCGGGGTTCCCTTTTCTTCAAGGGATCAGGGCATTCAACCCTATAGGTTTGCGGAGACCGCACACATGGCCGACGATACCAGCATCTTCATAGGGGCCAGCCGCAAGCCGGACGACAGCTATCAGCGGCCCGAACAGCTTTTGCTGCAATATGGCAATCGTCACGGCCTGGTCACCGGCGCGACCGGCACCGGCAAGACGGTGACCCTGCAGATTTTGGCCGAGGGTTTCTCCAATGCCGGCGTGCCGGTATTCTGCGCCGACATCAAGGGCGACCTGTCGGGTATCGCCATGATGGGCACAACGCAGGATTTCCTGGTCAAGCGGGCCGAGCAGGTCAAGCTCGATCCCTATGAGTTCCAGGAATTCCCGGTCATCTTCTGGGATCTGTTCGGCGAGCAGGGCCACCCGATCCGTGCCACCATCTCGGAGATGGGGCCGCTGCTTCTGTCGCGCTTGATGAACCTTTCCGAGGCGCAGGAAGGCATTGTGAACATCGCCTTCCGCATCGCCGACGAGGAAGGCCTTCTGTTGCTCGATTTGAAGGACCTGCAGTCACTGCTGGCCAACATCGCCGACCGCGCCGAAGAGATCGGCGCCCGCTACGGCAATGTGACGAAACCTTCGGTCGGCGCGATCCAGCGCACGCTGCTGGTTCTGGAGCAGCAGGGCGCTGCCAATTTCTTCGGCGAGCCGGCATTGCGGATATCCGACATTATGCGCACCACGCGCGATGGACGCGGCGCCATCAGCGTGCTCGCCGCCGACAAGCTGATGATGAATCCGCGGCTCTATGCGACGTTCCTTCTGTGGCTGATGTCGGAGCTGTTCGAGGAACTGCCCGAGGTCGGCGATCCCGACAAGCCGAAGCTGGTCTTCTTCTTCGACGAGGCGCATCTTTTGTTCGACGACGCGCCGAAGGTGTTGGTCGACCGCGTCGAGCAGGTGGTCCGGCTGATCCGTTCGAAGGGCGTCGGCGTCTATTTCGTCACGCAAAATCCGCTGGATATCCCTGAAACGGTGCTGGCCCAGCTCGGCAACCGCGTGCAGCACGCACTCCGTGCCTACACGCCGCGCGAACAGAAGGCCGTCAGGACGGCGGCCGAGACGTTCAGGCCCAATCCCGACTTCGACTGCGCAACCGTGATCACGCAGCTCGGCACCGGCGAGGCGCTTGTCTCGACGCTGGAAGCCAAGGGCGTGCCGTCCATGGTGCAGCGAACGCTGATCCGCCCGCCGTCATCGCGCCTTGGCCCGATCACGCCCGACGAGCGCCGCAAGCTGATCACCGAGAGCCCGGTTGCGGGACAATACGATCAGACCATCGACCGCGAATCGGCGTTCGAGATGCTGCAGAAGAAGGCCAAGGACGCCCAGGAGGCACAGGCGCAGCAACAGGAAAGCGGCCGTTCGCGCTGGACCATTCCCGGCTTCGGCAATGACGATCCCCAGCCGACCGGCGGCCGCCGCGCGCCGCGCCCCTCCAACCGTCAGACCGTTGCGGAGGCGGCGATCAAATCCATCGTGCGCTCGGTCGGCTCGTCGGTCGGACGGGCGATCGTCCGCGGGATTTTGGGGAGCTTGTCCAGGGGCAGGTGAGGGGCATCGCACCGAAGGGCGGGCATCTGTGTTGGCAAATTCTGTCTTGCACATCAAGTGCCGGTGGCCAGATCTGAAGGACAGCGGACGGCGGCTATGCGCCCATAGCTGCCGTCGGACCGTCTGCAAAAGTGTAAACGCGTATCGGCGGTAGCTAGTTCAGCGTCGCCAACAGGCGCGCGGCAGCCTTCAAATCTTCCGTACTCGCGCCTTCTACGAAATGCTCCGCAACCGATTGCAAGAGCTCGCGAGCGCCGTCGATCTCGCCTCGCGCGGCCATCAACGTTGTCATGTCAATTGCGGTTCGCAGCTCCCATGCCCGCGCGCCCTGACTCCGGCTCAACTCCAGTGCCTGCATTAGGTATGCGCCGACCTCGTCGCGATTGCGTCCCGACAGTTGTTGGAGAAGAAGGCCTCCCTTCATCCGCAGCAACTCCGGAAGGTACAATTGGTCACCGTTCTTTTCGACTTGACCAACTGAATGAGCGATCAGCGCGGCTGCTTCGTCGACCTGACCGATCGCGGATAGTCCTCTAACCAGCGAGAGGTTGAGCTCGGTCGTGAGCAATTCGTAAGGTGCTGCGTGGAGCTTTTGGAGAGAACTCTGGAGGCCCCCGACCCCACCTGTCGCATCCCCGTGCCGGATTGCGACTTCGCTTTTGAATCCCCGACCGACCAGCAGATAAGGGGCCATGGAATGGGACTCGGCGCGGGAAATCAGCATGTCGATGTGTGCCTCCGCGCTCTCCAGTTCCCCGGCCCACAGGAACACCGATATTCCCCAGATCAGGGCGATCGCCAGAGTCAGCGAGTGGTCCATGGCGGCGGCCTCTTCGACGGCCTGTCGAGCACGTTCCATGGCTTGGTCCGGATGGCCTTGCAGCCAAAGGTTCCTCGCCAGGATAGCCTTGGCCAGGATTTTGCCCTCGAAACCGAGATAGACCGTTGTGGTTCGCTGAGAGCGTGGCCCACGATCCAGCGCTGCCTCAAGCTCCGCGCGGGCTTCGGCCAGGTCACCACGAAGGTGAAGCGATATCCCCAGAATGGTATGCGCCAACGCAATCGCGACCGGATCCTCCAGGGTCGCGGCTATGGCTGAACAGCGTTTTGCAAACTGGAGGGCGGTCACGAAGTTGCCTGTCCGCAGGTGGAACATGTTGAGCGGACCCAGCAGGCGCACTTGATCCAACGTATCACCGCGTTCTTCGGCGATCGCCAGGCTTTTCTCCAGGGCGACGCGCGCCGCATCACGCCCTCCCCGCATGAACATCAGGGACACACCCAAGGCTGCCTGGAGATGCATCTCGTCAAGTCCGCCAAGAGCGGCATCGTCGAGAGCGAATATCGCGCGTTCTGACCAGCGATGACACTCCGGCAACAAGGACATCGCCAGGAAAACAGGCGCGGCAGCAGTGGCAAGTCCGATGCCGATATCGGCGTTTCCGCCCTCGCCGAAGCACCATTCCAGAGCGGCCCGCACATTGTTGATGGCGGCGAAGTGAGGAGCCCGCTCCTCGCCGGTCGCCAGACCTGGCCACTCGATACCTGTTTGCTCAAGCCATCTTCGATAGTAGGCGGCGTGGCGCACCGCCAGATCGGCGGCCTCGGCGTCATCTATGCTGATATCGAGGACGTAGGCGCGCGTGGTATCCAGGAGCCGATAGCGCATCATCGCTCCGAGCGGGCGCGTCGCTATGATCGACTTGGCAACAAGACTATCCATGGCATTAAGAACCGTCGATCTGTCGAGGGCAGCGCTTGTGACGACTTCCAAGACCGCATCGAGCGTGAAATGGCCAAGGAATACAGCGAGCCTGCGAAGCACTGCGCGCTCCAGGTCGGTAAGTAGCCCAAAGCTCCAATCCAGCGTGGCCTGCAGGGTCTTTTGACGCGGTGGCGCGGTCCGCGATCCCAGCCACAGCAAAGTCAGACGTTGATCGAGAAGCGCGGCGGTTTGTTGCAATCCATAAGACTCGACCCGCCGGGCCGCCAACTCGATTGCAAGCGCCACACCGTCAAGCTTTCGACAGATGCTTGCGACGATCAGGGCCTCCGCATCGCTGACATCCAAGCGCGCGCCACTTGCCACCGCGCGCTCCACGAACAGTTGAATGGCCGGGAACGTCTGGACAACCGCCGCCGTAAGCCTTGGGTCGTCCGGCGGACAGGCAAGGGCATCCAATCGGTAGATATGCTCGCCTTCGACCCGAAGCGCTTCGCGACTTGTTGCCAGAATGTGGACCTGCGACGCCGCGTCGATGATGCTTGCGGCCAGAGGCGCCACCGCATCGACGAGATGCTCGCAGGTATCGAGGATCAAAAGCATCCGCTTGTTGCGCAGGTAGGCGATCAGATTGGGCGTCGCGTCACTCGATTGAACCGACAGCCCAAGCATGGAGGCAACGGCTGTCGTCACCAGGTCGGGATCGCCGAGCATTCCCAGGTCGACGAACAGCACAGCGCCCGCGAAGGCGTCAATGAGGTGATGTCCGACCGCGATCGCGACGGTGGTTTTGCCGACGCCGCCCGCGCCAACGATTGTGACGAAGCGCGACGCATTCAGTCGAGCCGACAGCTGGAGAACGTCGTCGTCCCGGCCAACCATTCGGCCCAAGCGGTTCGGAAGATTCGCGTGCGGAAAACTGGCGGCAGCTGCAGGCTCTTCATCGCGCGGACCGCCGATCTGCGAGACGGGCGCGATGAAGCAATAACCCCGCCCTGGTAGTGTCGCGATGTATCGTGCGCCGTCCTTTCCGTCACCCAGCGCCTTGCGGAGCCTGGTCATGTGAAACCGCAGGCTGCCTTCCTCGACTACGACATCGGGCCAAACCCGCGACATCAGATCCTTTTTGCCGACGATTTCATTCGGCGTGGAGATCAGGGCAATGAGAATGTCCAGTGCACGCGAGCCCAGCGCCAAGGGAGCGCCGTCTTTTGTGACGAGCCTTTCGCTCGCAACCAGATGGAAAGGACCGAACGACAGTCCGTCCTTGGCCTGACCTGCCACTATCGTCATGGCGCTTCTCTCGGAGCCGCCCGCCACCAAGCCGATAGTCTAAGTCAAGTACAACACCTGCACCATAGCGAACGGTGGCAGGACCCCGCTGCCCGGAGCCACCAGCGCTGACAGCCACTAACAGGGGGCTCACAACACATAACGGGCGATTCTCGTCCTGCGGGCGTAAGTTTTCGGCAGCACCGAGCACCCCCCGAGGAGAGACCCATGAATACGACCAAGACTCCCGAAGTAATCGATCAGGACCGCCGCCTGGTTTTGAGCACGGCCGCAATGGGCATAGCCGCCGTAGGTACTGCCAGCCTGCTCCCATCGGTCGCCGCAGCCGCGGGCGATGCGATCCGGCCCTTCAAGGTCAGCTTTCCTCAGGAGGAAATCGACGAGCTTAGCCGACGCGTCGCCGCGACCCGCTGGCCGGACCAGGAGAATGTGGCCGACGACACCCAGGGCGTCCAGCTCGCCACAATGCAGAAGCTCGCGAAGTACTGGGCGACGGATTACGACTGGCGCAAGATGGAGACCCGGCTCCATGCCCTGCCGCAGTTCATCACCGAGATCGACGGGCTGGACATCCACTTCATCCATGTCCGCTCCAGGCATGAGAATGCCTTGCCAATCATCGTCACGCATGGCTGGCCTGGCTCGATCATAGAGCAGCTGAAGGTCATCGAGCCACTCACCAATCCAACTGCATACGGCGGGACCGAGGCGGATGCGTTCCACGTGGTGATCCCGTCCTTGCCGGGCTATGGGTTCTCCGGCAAGCCGACGGCACCTGGCTGGATCCCTGCCCGTATCGCCAAGGCGTGGGCTACGCTGATGCAGCGTCTCGGCTACACGAAATACGTCGCACAGGGCGGCGACTGGGGCAACGCCGTGTCGGAGACGATGGCGCTGCAAGAGCCTCCGGGCTTGCTTGGCATCCACACCAACATGGCTGCCACCGTGCCCGCCGACATCTCGAAGGCGCTTGCCGCCAGCGGCCCGGCGCCCGCCGGCCTCTCGCCCGACGAGAAGCGGGCCTACGACCAGCTCGACGACTTCTATAAGAACGGGCTGGGCTACGCGATCGAGATGAACAATCGCCCGCAGACGCTCTACGGCATCGTAGACTCGCCGGTCGGTCTCGCAGCCTGGATGCTCGACCACGACATCCGCAGCTACGAGCTGATCGCACGCGTCTTCGACGGGCAAGCGGAAGGGCTGACGAAGGACGACATCCTGGACAATGTCACGATGTACTGGCTGACCAACACGGCGATCTCCTCGGCGCGGCTTTACTGGGACAACGCGCACCACCCGACGGGAGGCTTCTTCGACCCCAGGGGCATCAAGATCCCGGTCGCTGTGAGCGCCTTCCCGGACGAGATCTACCAGGCGCCGCAGAGCTGGGCTGAAAAGGCGTATCCGAAGCTTATCCATTACAACCGGCTCCTCAAAGGCGGCCATTTCGCAGCCTGGGAGCAGCCCGAGGCCTTCACCGCCGAACTCCGGACGGCATTTCGTCCGCTGCGCCAGCAAATCTGACCCCTGGCAGGGTTCCGCTTGCAGTCACACCTGCTCGACCGCCCAAGGCAACCCGATTGAACCCGGGACAAAGGAGAACGTCATGTCAGCAATCGCGCCATCTTCCGCATCGCACGAACCCATCACGAAGATGGCAGCCCCCGTCGAGGATCATGAGATCGTCGATTCAAGCTTTACGGCTATCATCAACGCGCCGATCGAGAAGATCGACATTCCCAACTGGTGCTTCGCGCTGTCGGAACATGAATATCAGGGGTGTTCGCCCGCCCACATAGCGGCGGGTTTCACGACGGCGCCGGATGGCAAGCGCATGTCGATCAATGTCGAGATCATCGGCGGCAGCCTGATGGTGCAACACTATGTCGAGACGCTCGGCCGCAAGGATCACCTCATCCTGGAGTCGGTTTCAGACCTCTTCACGCCTACGGGCCGCACCACGATCCATGTGCATTGGGAGCTGAGCGTCAAGGCTATCGACAGTCGCCGATGTGAGTTTACCAACCACGTCCGGTCCTGGGCCACGAAGGAATTCATGGCCTTCTTCGAGCGCCAGGGCATCCCGTTCGAGGTGCTTCGGTCACAGCGCCAGCCCATGTCGATCGCTCACAACAAGGGCGAGACGCCGCTTTTTGCGGCCAGCATCGAACGAGCCGCGCTCAGCAACTGAGCGGCAGCATCTTTCTTGTGATCTAGCCGCTCCATGGAGGAGGCACAATGACGAGGCACGCACATGACCGGGAGGTCACCGCACTTCTGGTGATCGATCCGTACAACGACTTCATTTCCGATGGGGGCAAGATATGGCCCCGCATCCGGGCTGTCGCAGAGGCGAACGGCTGCGTGCCTCACATGCTGCAAGTCCTGAATGCCGCGCGTCAAGCTAAGCTTCGCGTCTTCTATGCAATGCATCATCGATACCGTCCGGGCGACTATGAGACATGGACTTACGTCGCGCCCGTCCAGAAGAGAGCATGGAAGAGCAAGAGCTTTGAATACGGCACCTGGGGCGGCGAGATTCGGTCCGAGTTCGAGCCCAAGCCAGGCGAAACTGTCGCCACCGAACATTGGTGTTCCAGTGGGTTCGCCAATACGGATCTGGATCTGCAGCTGAAAAGGCACGGAATCCAGAAACTCATTGTCATCGGACTGATCGCACACACCTGCGTCGAAGCGACCGTTCGCTTCGCCGCCGAGCTCGGCTACGACGTAACCATGGTGAGGGACGCGACGGCAGACTACTCGGATGAGGAGATGCACGCGGCTCTCGACATCAACATGCCGAACTACGCCAGCGCGATTGTCACGACAGACCAAATCATCGACTCGATTTCTGCCGTCCAGACCTCGGCCGCCGAGGCGTAGTGATGATCGATCTCACACGCGAGGGAATGGCCAACCGTGCGCATCTCACTCTGCACACCGGCGGACCGTTTCCGTGCGCTCGATGCGTCAAAATACGTCGAAGAGAACTTGGCTCTGGCCGACATGCAGCAGAGAGATCCAGAACAGGCTCGGTCATTACGTGGCAACGATCGGGCAGGACCAGGTCCCACCCAACTGGAAAGAAAACGACCATGTCAGACATCGCAACGGCCCGTCAGGGCGAAAAGACCTCCGACACCGCAAGCGCACGTCCCGTCGACCTGAAGTTCGAGGTTGTCGTTATTCCGGTCGCAGACGTCGACCGCTCCAAGCAGTTCTACGAGGGCCTCGGCTGGCGGCTCGATGCCGACTTCGCGGTCGGCGATACGTTCCGGGTTGTGCAGTTCACGCCTCCGGGCTCGCCTGGCTCGATCCACTTCGGCAAGGGTGTCACCTCGGCCGCGCCGGGGTCGACACAGGGTCTCTATCTCATCGTGTCCGACATCGTAGCGGCGCGCGCCGAGCTCATCGCTCACGGTGCAGATGTGAGCGAAGTGTTCCACCGTGCCGGTCCGGGACAGCCTGCTGTCAATGGTCGGGACCCGGAGGGACGCAGCTACGTCTCCTTTGCAACGTTCAGCGATCCCGACGGGAACGGCTGGCTGCTCCAGGAGATCACCATCCGGTTTCCGGGCCGGATCGACTCGAAGGCGACGAGCTTCGCCTCCGAGGGCGACCTGGCCGCCGCAATGCGCCGCGCGTCGGTCGCCCACGGAGAGCACGAGAAGCGGACCGGCGGCCAGCGCGACGAGAACTGGCCGGACTGGTACGCCGAATACATGGTGGCCGAGCAGTCTGGCGAGGAACTGCCGCAGTAGGACGAGCTTCCAGACGGCGGCACACTGCCGCCGTATTCGTCCGCGGCCTGCGGAGATCGTGGCAACCTGACGGCCTTTATCGGAGGAAATCATGAGTACCGCAGCCATCCCCACTCAGCGCGAACCTGAACTTCTTGGCCAGACCGTCGTCGTCATCGGCGGTAGCGCCGGCATCGGTCTGGAGACCGCCCGGCGTGCCCGCGCCGAAGGCGCCCGCGTCATCCTCACCGGACGCAATCGCGACCGCCTCGATCAAGCAGCGCGCGAGATTAGCGCTGAGGGCACCGCCGCCTTCGACGCCAACGATGCGACCCAGCTGAAGTCGTTCTTTCAAGATCTGCCGGACTTGATCGACCATGTGATGGTTACTGCAAGCGCTCCCCATTATCGCTCACCCCTCGAAGTTCCTCCCGAGGAGGCACGACACGATCTCACGGACCACCTATTGCTCGCGCTCAATGTGGCACGCAGCGCCACTGGCAAGGTCGGGTCGGCCGGCTCACTGATATTCATGGGCGGCACGGGCGCACGCCGCCCAAAACCAGGCCTCGCGATCGTCTCGACGGTTACCGTCGCGTTCCCCGCGCTCATCGCCAATCTCGCGCTCGAGCTCGCGCCGATACGCGTCAACCTGATCGCCGCAGGCTTCGTCGACACGCCACTGTCGGCGTCGCTGCTCGGCGACAACCTCGACAAGCGGCGCGACGAACTGCGCGCGACGCTGCCAATCCGACGTGTCGTCGGACCGGCTGATGTCGCCGCGCTCGCCGTTCACATCATGAGCAACACGGCGCTGACGGGCGCGACATATGACGTCGACGGCGGCCAGCAGCTCGTCTCGTGACTACGCAGGAACAAAGCACATTGCCTCATCACAAAGAGACATCACTATGAACACGATCAGTGTTTGCGACAAAATCGATAAGCGCCGCCGTCGCCTGATCGGTGCAGCCGCAATGGGCATGACGCTTGCCGAACTCGGCATGACCGCGACAGCGAAGGCGGCGCCCAGCGGAGTCGACCAGACGACGGCGGCTGCGATGCACACGGCAAAGAACTCGTTCGGCGCACCCAGGCAGATCGATGCCGGTGTCCTTAATGTCGGCTATGCAGAGGCCGGCCCTGCCGACGGTCCGCCCGTTATCCTTCTCCATGGCTGGCCTTACGACATCCACACATATGTCGACGTTGCGCCCATTCTGGCGGCGAAAGGCCGCCGCGTGATCGTGCCCTACCTGCGCGGATACGGCACGACGCGATTCCTGTCGGACGAGACGATGCGCAATGGTCAGCAGTCGGCCATCGCTGCCGACATCGTCGCGCTGATGGATGCGCTGGGTATCGAGAAGGCGACGATTGCCGGCTGCGACTGGGGCGCTCGGACGGCGAACATCATCGCCGCCCTGTGGCCGGAACGCTGCAAGGCGATGGTCTCGGTGAGCGGCTATCTCATCGGCAACCAGCAAGCCGGCAAACTGCCGCTGCCGCCGAAGGCCGAGCTGCAATGGTGGTACCAATATTACTTCGCTACCGATCGCGGCCGTGTCGGCTACGAGAAATATACGCGCGATTTCGCCAGGCTGATTTGGCAGCTCGCCTCGCCGCAATGGAATTTCGATGAGCCCACGTTCGAGCGGAGTGCTGCGGCCTTCGACAATCCGGATCACGTCGCGATCGTCATCCACAATTATCGCTGGCGGCTCGGCCTGGCAGAAGGCGAGGCGCAATATGATTCACTGGAGCAGCGGCTTGCTCAGGCACCCGTCATCTCCGTGCCCACGATGACACTCGAGGGCGACGCCAATGGCGCGCCGCATCCGGACGCCAGCGCTTACGCCAAGATGTTTTCAGGCAAATATAGCCACCGGGTAGTCATGGGCGGCATTGGACACAACCTACCTCAGGAAGCGCCACAGGCCTTTGCCGACGCCGTTGTCGAGGTCGACGCGTGATCGAGTTCGCGGCGCCGCCCCTCCGGCAGGTACGACAACCACCAAAAGAATGCCTATGAACCCGATCGCAAGGGTTGTTTACACGGCCAGGACCGCAACCATAGGTGGCCGCGAGAATGGCGCCTCGCGCAGCTCTGATGGCCTTCTGGACATCAGGCTTTCCATACCCGGATCGGCGCGCATCGGCACCAACCCGGAGCAACTGCTTGCAGCCGGCTGGTCGGCCAGCTTCGCAAGCGCGGTTGCGTCTGTGGCTCACGAACAAAAAATTACGCTGCCGGCCGGAGTGAGAATCGATGCCGAGGTTGATCTGAATCTCGGGGACGACGGCTACTCTCTCAGCACTCGGCTCAACGTCAGCCTGCCTGGCGTGGAGTACAATACCGCACGAGCCCTGATCGACGAGGCGCACGACATTTGTCCGTACTCGAAAGCGACGCGCGGCAACGTGCAAATTGCGATCAACCTGCTCTGAGTGGATTGCATCGATCGTTGAAGCAATTGGCATGGCCAGGGTTACATTTTGGATCATTCCTTCTCGCCAAGGTCTACAAAAACCTGCCACGGCATCGCACCTGTGAGAGGGCATCCAGCACAAATACGGTCAGGATGACAGGAGGGGTATCCCTCCGGTCACCGTGATAATCCCTTCTGAGCGCGAAATGTCCGCTCTGGCTCATGAGCTGTCACCGGCGGCGTCTGCACACGGCGCGGCAAAATCCGCTGCTCAACGAAAGCGTCAAATCCAAAGGCGGGCACCGGAACGGGCAAGCCGACGCTCGGCAAAACCAGCAGGAGCCGTGAGCAATCCCGCCTCCGCGCTTCCGTCAGCTCAGAAGATCGAGTCTGTGATCGCCTTGACCGGGCCGAGCAGGATCGATCCTTCCGGCACGCCGGCGTCGATCGGGATGGCTTTGCGGTTTGCTGTGGCCACCATCGGCTGGCCGATGTCGGCCGTCACCACGACCGGGGTCTTGTTCGGCACTCGGTCGTAGAGATCGATAATGTCCTGGTTCATCAGGCGAACACAGCCCGACGACACCGATTTGCCGATCGACCGCCATTCCGGCGAACCGTGCAAGCGGTAGAGCGTGTCCTGGTTACCCTGGAAGAGATAAAGCGCCCGCGCGCCAAGCGGGTTCTTGAGCCCACCGGGCATGCCGCCATTGTCGGCGCTGTACGGCTTCAACTCCGGCTGCCGGGCGATCATTTCGTCCGGCGGCGTCCATTTCGGCCATTTCTGCTTCCATTGGACCACCGCATCGCCCGACCATTCGAAGCCGGCGCGGCCGAGGCCGACGCCATAGCGGATCGCCTGGCCGCCCGGGCGCACCAGATAGAGGAAGTGATTGGTGGTATCGACGACGATGGTGCCCGGCTGCTGCCCGGTCGGATCGTCAACGATCTGGCGCAGGAACTGCGGGTCGATCTTGTCGACCGGTATGGCCGGCAGCTCGAAGCCGCCATCCGACACCGGCCCATACATCGTCACATAATCGCCGAGCGCCGGCTCGACATAGGTCGGCGGCGGTGGCTCGACCGGTTGTTGCGACAGCGTGGTGCAACTGGAGACCGCGACCGAGGCGGCGCCAAGGGCGGCCGCGTTGAGAAAACCGCGACGGCTAAGGCGCAGAGAGGACGATGGGGGTGTGAACATGATTGCCTTTTTTAAGTCTCAAATCGCAACAAAGCATAAATGCGTCTGTTGCGCAGGTGCCGAGCAATGCCCGGCGCGATAGGCGGTTCCAATTCTGGCCGCAGGGTGGACAAACAAAGGCAAAGCTGTGACTGGATCGTCACTGTTGCGCCGACGCAACATTCCGGTTTCACCCCCCGGCGACCAGACCTTCAAGGGACGGCAGGATCAGGGCCGGTGGAAAATCCCGGTATTCCTCTGGCTGATTGGCGCGGTTGATCCACACCGTCCTGAAGCCGAATTTGGTGGCGCCGGCGACGTCCCAGCGGTTGGATGACTGGAAAGAGACCGCGTCCGGATAGAGGCGCCAGCCCGTGGTGACCATGTCGTAGACCGACGGGTCGGTCTTGAAGCGCCTGACGCTGTCGACGGAATAGACGTCGTCCAGGACCTGGTCGAGCGCGGCGGATTTGACGGCCGCTTCCAGCATCTCAGGCGAACCGTTGGACAGGATCGCCAGCCTTGCCCCCGATGCCTTGAGCGCCTTGAGCACGGCCGGCACCTCCGGATAGCAGTCCAGCCGCCAATAAGCCTCGAGCAGCTTCGCTTTCAGTCCGGCATCGGCGGACGGAACCTTGCGCAGGGCGAAATCGAGCGCCTGCTCGGTGAGCTGCCAGAAATCGGCATAGGCCCCCATCAGCGTCCTGACCCAGGAATATTCCAGCTGCTTGGCGCGCCAGATCTCGGACAGCAACTGGCCGTCCGGCCCGATCTGGTCGGCGTGACGACGCACGGCCGCATGCACGTCGAACAGCGTGCCGTAGGCGTCGAAAACGTAAGCCGCATGGTGCATGCAACAGTTTTGAGGCCACGCAAGGCAAGGCGCAAGCGCTGATTGCAGTTGGGCAGCTCCGCTGGCCTCAAGAAATCTCAGCCATGCCGGTTGACGGCGGCCGCCAAAGCATCTTCCAATGCGCCGCAACAAGCATCGAACGGAACCTGGCAATGACACTGGCGACTGCGGCGCAATCCGCGACATGGACCTTCGTCGACGGCGACTGGTACGAGGGCAATGTTGCCATTCTCGGGCCGCGCAGCCACGCCATGTGGCTTGGTACAAGCGTGTTCGACGGCGCCCGCTGGTTCGAGGGCGTCGCCCCCGATCTCGATCGCCATGCAGCAAGGGTAAACGCCTCGGCGATCGCGCTCGGCCTGAAGCCGACGATGAGCACCGACAAGATCGTCGGGCTGACCTGGGACGGGCTGAAGAAGTTCGACGGCAAGACGGCAGTCTACATCAGGCCGATGTATTGGGCCGAGCATGGCGGCTATATGGGCGTGCCGGCCGACCCGGCCTCGACTCGTTTCTGCCTTTGCCTCTACGAATCGCCGATGATCTCGCCGGCGGGGTTTTCGGTGACGGTGTCGCCGTTCCGGCGCCCGACCATCGAAACCATGCCGACCAACGCCAAGGCCGGCTGCCTTTATCCCAACAACGGCCGGGCCATCCTAGAAGCCAAGATGCGCGGCTTCGACAATGCGCTCGTGCTCGACATGCTGGGCAATGTCGCCGAGACCGGCACCTCGAATATTTTCCTGGTCAAGGACGGCCATCTCCTGACGCCGGCGCCGAACGGCACCTTCCTGTCCGGCATTACCCGCGCGCGCACCATGGCCCTGCTAGGCGAATACGGTTTCACGACGACGGAAAAGACGCTGTCGATCCGCGACTTCCTGGAGGCGGACGAAATCTTCTCGACCGGAAACCACTCGAAAGTCGTGCCGGTCACCCGTATTGAGGATCGCAATCTGCAGCCCGGACCGGTGGCCAAGAAGGCGCGCGAACTCTATTGGGAATGGGCGCATTCGACTTCGCCCGGCTGACCCGCTAAAAAGCGGCCGGCGCTTCGTTTCCGGAGTTGTTCCAGACCAATCCAGTCCTATGTTAGTCCGGTATCGACACCGGATTTTTCCACGAGGGAGTACGACCGATGGCTTTTGAATTGCCCGCCTTGCCCTATGATTACGAGGCTTTGCAGCCTTATATGTCCAAGGAAACGCTGGAATATCATCACGACAAGCACCACAAGGCCTATGTCGACAACGGCAACAAGCTGGCCGCCGAGGCGGGCATGAGCGATTTGTCGGTCGAAGAGGCCGTCAAACAGTCCTTCGGCAAGAATGCGGGCCTCTTCAACAATGCCGCCCAGCACTACAATCACATCCATTTCTGGAAATGGATGAAGAAGGGCGGCGGCGGCAACAATCTGCCCGGCGCATTGCAAAAGGCGGTCGACAGCGACCTTGGTGGCTACGACAAGTTCAAAGCCGACTTCATCGCCGCCGGCACCACCCAGTTCGGATCGGGCTGGGCCTGGGTCTCGGTCAAGGACGGCAAGCTGGCGATCTCGAAGACGCCGAATGGCGAGAACCCGCTCGTCCATGGCGCGACGCCGATCCTCGGCGTCGATGTCTGGGAACATTCCTATTACATCGATTATCGCAACGCCCGGCCGAAATATCTCGAAGCCTTCGTCGACAGTCTCATCAATTGGGACTATGTGCTCGAGCTCTACGAAAAGGCCTGATCCGTTCCAGAAAGCCCCGGCAGAACCGGGGCTTTTCTTTTTCAGCATCAGAACGACAGCTGCAAAAATTTCACGCAAGCGTGAGGCGAAGCGTCGGAATTTTTAAGCCATCCTTGCCGTTTGTCATCGGGGTGGGGCCGCATCCTGAATTTGCCTTCAACATGGAGCCAAGTGAATGAGAAAGCTTATCCTCGCCATCTCGATGCTCGCCTTCGCCGGTTCGGCGGCATTTGCCGACCCGGTAGCCGACCGGCAGGCCCTGATGAAGGAACGTGGCAAGATCGCCGCCGGCTTGTCGAAAGTGGTCAAGGGCGAGACGCCCTACGACGCAGCTTCGGTGCTGACGGCGTTGCAGGCACTGCAGGCCAATGCCGAGAAATTCCATGCCGGCGTCGACACGCTTTTCCCGGCCGGCAGCGACACCGGCGACACCACGGCGTCCCCAAAAATCTGGCAGGACATGGCCGGCTTCAAGACGGCTGAAGGCAAGTACCTCGCCGACGTCAAGGCGGCGGTCGCCGCAGCACCTGCGGATGCCGACGCGTTGAAGGCGCAGTTCAACACCATCGGCGGCGGCTGCGGCAACTGTCATCAAAACTACAGGGTGAAAAAAGGCTGATAGCGGGCAATGCGCTTGCTGAAGAAACTTGTCGGCGCCGCCCTCGTTCTGGGCGGCGCGGCCGCGATTGCCGGCTGGTTCTTGTCGGCTCCGGTCAGGCTCGATGCCGCAACGCTGGCTGAGCTTGGTCCTGGCGACGCCGCCAGGGGCAAGCGCATCTTCTACGCCGGCGGCTGCACATCCTGTCATGCCAAGCCTGGCTCGCAAGGCGACGCCCGTCTTCAGTTGGCGGGCGGCCTTGAACTCAAGACGCCATTCGGCACCTTCGTGCCGCCGAACATATCGCAGGATACCAGGGACGGCATCGGCGCCTGGTCGGTCGAGGATCTTGCCAACGCCATGCTGAAGGGCGTGTCGCCGTCGGGCGAGCATCTCTATCCGGCATTTCCCTATACTTCCTACGCGCGCATGAAGCCGGCCGACATTGCCGATCTCTATGCATTCCTGAAGACGTTACCCGCGGTCGCCAGCAAGGCGCCCGCCAATTCGCTGGCATTTCCCTTCAATGTCCGACGCGGTCTTGGCTTGTGGAAGCTGCTCTATTTGAGTGACCAGCCGGTCGTTTCCTTTCCCGACGGCACACCGGATCCGGTGGTGACAGGCCGCTATCTGGTCGAAGGCCCCGGCCATTGCGGCGAATGCCACACGCCGCGGGATCTTGCCGGCGGCACCAGGAAGAGCCAATGGCTGGCAGGTGCGGCCGCGGCCGAAGGCAGCGGCATCGTGCCGAACATCACGTCGGGCGAGGGCGGCATCGCGGACTGGTCCGAGGCCGACATCGCCAACTATCTCGAAACCGGCTTCACGCCGGATTTCGATGCGGTCGGCGGCGCAATGGTCGACGTGCAGCGGAACATGGCCGTGCTGACCCTGGAGGACCGCTCGGCGATCGCCGCCTACCTGAAAGCCGTGCCGCCGCACCCCAACGGCTATCCGGCGCGCAAGAAGCCGTCGAGCTGACGGCCGTTGCGTCAGCGGTCGCCGAGAAAGTCGAAGCCGGTTTCGAAGAAGTGATTGTAGTCGCAGGTCATTTCCTCGCCGGGCGCAATGTCGCGCAAGGCATAGGTCTCCTCCGGCTGCGAGACGTCGCAATTCGGGCTGTCGGCATGGTTCATGTAGCGCGCATCGTCGGCTTCGAAGACGATGTAGTTCGGGTCGCGCCGGTCCGGATAGGCGTAGCGGTCGAGATAGGTTCTGACCGGCCCGGTTTCCCGCTCGTAGGCCGCTACCTCGATGCGCCGGTCGTATTTCGGGTCGAGCTTCCAGACCAGCGTGCCGCGGGCAATGTGGTTCTTGGCAAAGACGCCGATGCCCTGGATGGGCGATTTGTCGAGATAGACATCGACGAGCAACATGGCAGATCCTTGGGTGATTGTGTGTTGGCGCGGCTGTGAAAAGGCCGCGCACTGGGTAGCGCGCGGCCTTTGCAATTGCGAGCGGAAAATCAGCTGTGCCTGCCCATTATCCGAAGCCTCGTACGGCTCGTCGCCTGTCGAGACCCTAGCGCTGTTGCAGCGCCAGCCGGATGCCTAAGGCGCAATAGATACCGCCGACAGCCTTGCCTTGCCATCTCAGCACCGTCGGGTTTCGGCGCAGGAATGCACCGAGGCCGCCCGCACCCACGGCGAAAACCACCGTGCTGACGAGGCCCAACAGAACAAAGATGACGCCCAATATCGCCAGTTGAAGCATCACCGATCCGTTTTCAGGCCGCACGAACTGCGGAAGAAATGCGAGGAAGAAAAGTGCGGTCTTGGGATTGAGAACCTCGGTCAAAACAGCCTGCCGAAATGCTTTGGCAGCGGGGATCGCGAGTGCGCCGGCGGCCGGATAGGCCGGCGTTTTCTCGATGATCGCGCGAATGCCGAGATAAATGAGGTAGGCTGCGCCGATGTACTTCACGATGCTGAAAAGCGCCGCCGACGTGGCAATGATCGCCGAAATGCCGACGATCGCCATGAAGGTGTGAACCACGTCGCCGGCCGCGATCCCCGCGCCGGTCGCGATGCCAACCCTGGTTCCGGAACTAGTAGCCCGCGCCACGGTCAGAAGGGTGGCCGGACCCGGGATGAAGACAAAGCCAAGCACAACCGCGACATAAGCTATCAACGTGGCGAGATCGATCATTGGTGGGCTCCGCAACTCTCACCGCCAATGAAGCCACGTCGCGGAACGGAAGGCAATGACCGCTCATCCGCCGATGTTCACGCCGCAAGCTCGGCCTTGCCTGTCACCTTGAGCGCGAAGGCGTAGGTGAAGGCGATTTCCTCCAGTCTTGAAAACCGGCCGGAGGCGCCGGCATGGCCTGAATCCAGGTTGATCTTGAACAGCACCGGATTTTCACCCGTCTTGCGGTCGCGCAGCCGCGCCACCCATTTGGCCGGCTCCCAATAGGTGACGCGCGGGTCGGTCAGGCCGGCCAGTGCCAGGATCGGCGGATAGTCGAGTGCGGCGACATTGTCGTAGGGCGAGTAGGCGGCGATGGTCCGGTAATCCTCCGCCGACGCGATCGGATTGCCCCATTCCGGCCATTCCGGCGGCGTCAGCGGCAAGCTGGCGTCGAGCATGGTGGAGAGCACGTCGACGAAGGGAACCTCGGCGACGATTCCGCCGAAGCATTGCGGCGCCATGTTGGCGACCGCGGCCATCAGCATGCCGCCGGCCGAACCGCCTTGCGCAACGATGCGGTCATGCTGCGTATAGCGTTCGGCGACGAGGTGGTGGGCGGCAGCGAAAAAATCGGTGAACGTGTTCATCTTGTTCACCCGCTTGCCGTCGTCGTACCAGCCATAGCCCTTGTCCTTGCCGCCGCGAACATGGGCTATCGCGTAGACAAAGCCGCGGTCGACCAGCGAAAACAGATTGGTGTTGAACGCGGCCGGCACGGTGATGCCGTAGGAGCCGTAGCCGTAAAGCAGGCAAGGGGCGGACCCGTCGAGCGGTGTGTCGCGGTGATGGAGGAGCGAGATCGGCACCAGTTCGCCGTCGGCGGCAGGCGCCATCAGCCGGCGCGTGACGTAGTGCTCCGGGTCGTGGCCGGACGGCACTTGCTGGGTCTTGAGCAGCACCCGCTCGCGGGTGCGCATGTTGTAATCGAAGACCTGCGCCGGGGTCGTCATCGACGAATAGGAAAAGCGCATGATCTCGGTATCGTATTCGTAGGAGCCGGACAGGCCGAGCGAGAAGGCTTCCTCGTCGAAGGAGGTCAGGTGCTCCTCGCCGCTCTTGCGGTCGCGCACGACGATGCGCGGTAGGCCTTCCTTGCGCTCGAGCCGGACCATGTGGTCCTTGAAGCCGATCACCGAAAGGATCAGCCGGCCCGCTTCGTGCGGCACCAGTTCCTGCCAATTGGCGCGCACCGGATCATGGGCCGGCGCCGTCATGATCTTGAAGTCCTTGGCGCCGTCGGCATTGGTGAGGATGAAGAAGATGTCGCCGCCTTCCTCGAGTTCGTACTGCAGGCCGGTCTGGCGCGCCGCAACCAGCTTCGGCTCTGCGAACGGATCGTTGGCGCTCATGATACGGTATTCCGAGGTCTCATGGTCGTTGATGCCGATCATGATCCACTCGTTGGAGCGCGTGCCGCCGACATCCATGAAAAAGCCCGGATCGGTTTCCTCGTAGATCAGCCGGTCGTTTTCAGGACCGTCGCCAAGCGCATGGAACAGCACTTTGGAAGGACGGTGGTTGGGGTCGAGGCGGGTGTAGAAAAAACCGTCATTGCCGGCATCCCACACACCGCCGCCGCCGGTGTCCGGGACCCTGTCCGCCAGATCGTTGCCGCCGGCCAGATCGCGGACGCGCAGCGTGTAGAATTCGGAACCCTTGTCGTCGAAGGCCCAGAGCAGCTTGCTGTGGTCGTGCGAATGATCGACGCCGCCCAGGCGGAAATAGGGCTTGCCCTCGGCCTCGGCATCGCCGTCGAGCAATATCTGCTTGTCGCCGCCGTCACGCGCCGTGCGGAAATAACGCGGCTGCTGGCCGCCAAGCTTGAAGGAGGAGCCGTAGGCGTAAGGTCCGTCCTTCATCGGCACGGAAGAATCGTCTTCCTTGATGCGTCCCTTCATTTCCGCGAAAAGCTGCTTCTGCAGTTGGACCGTATCGGCCATCAGCGCCGCCTGGTAAGCATTCTCGGCTTCGAGGTGGGCGCGGATTTGGCCGTCGAGCAGGGACGGATCCCTGAACATCTCTTGCCAATTGGCGGCCCTCAGCCAGGCATAATCGTCCGTCCGTGTTATGCCGTGATGCGTGTCGAAGATCGGCCGCCTCTCCGGCTGCGGCGGCGTGGCGGTCGGAAACACTGGGGTTCTGGTCATTGCGTCTCGCTGTGGAAGCTACTTGAATGGCGAATGAACACGCCGAGCAGCGCGGGTTCAAGGGCTATGATCTATTGTCGTGGTGGCTCGAGAGGACGGGCTGGAGGAGCGGATAACGAATATTTCTTCTCGGACTGCCGCGGTTCTCGCGGTCGCTGCGATGACCCTGCCAGTGCCGGTCAATCTCATGCAACTGCCTTCGCGGCTTGGCAAGTGGCCGATATGGCTGGGTCTACGGAAATACACTACCCCATTTCAATGATACAGCGCACCGCTCCGGCGACGGCTCACGAGCAACAGTAACACAGCGCAACCTATGATTTTACTGAACCGCCGATCATCCAGGCTGTAATGCCGCCGGCAGGGTCAAGCATCGAGCTCTATTTACCTGCTGCCGTTTGTGTAATGGCTGCTTGCCGCCGCGTCAGTCGATGCTGGTCTGACCAGAAAAAACGGCAAAGTTACACTTTGCACGAAAGAGTGAAGCTGAATGAGGAATATTTGACTTGTATCGCTGAATAGACCGCAAGAAGCGAATTGACTTACTTGGCGCTCAGGCTCATTAAGATGCCGCGACGCGAATCGCGGAGGCTTTTTCCTGCACAAGTTCGCGCGATGCCCTGCCTGCCAAAAATAGGGTGTAGACAGAAACAATTCTCGTTGGGACCTGAACGCCATGGATATTACCGAAACACCTTCCAGAAACAGTGACGCGCTGATCGAGCTCACCGCCGATGTGGTGGCCGCCTATGTCAGCAACAATCCCGTGCCGGTCGGCGAACTGCCGAACCTCATCGCCGATGTCCATGCCGCTCTCGGGCGCGTCGGCGGGGCCGCCGAGCAGCCGCCTGCCGACAAGCAGAAGCCGGCGGTAAATCCGAAGCGGTCGGTGCATGACGACTACATCATCTGTCTCGAAGACGGCAAGAAGTTCAAGTCGCTCAAGCGTCACTTGATGACCCACTATGATCTGACGCCCGACCAGTATCGCGAAAAGTGGAACCTGGACCCGAGCTATCCAATGGTTGCGCCCAATTATGCGGCCGCCCGTTCGCAGCTCGCCAAGAAGATGGGTCTCGGCCGCAAGCGCAAGGGACGCTGACAACCGGCTCTTCCGGTTTGACACTCAAACGGCGCCTGCGGGCGCCGTTTTGTATTATGGGGTCAAGGTCGAACCCGCCATGCCCGCCAGCAACTGCCGTGCGGTCAGGCGGTCTGCTTCAACGCTGCCTCGGCGTCACGCTTGATGCGCTTGACCATCGAGCGGAGACCATTGGCGCGCTGCGGCGACAGGTGCTCGTCAAGTCCGAGCGCCTTTAGCGTTGCCTCGGCGTCGGTCCTCTGGATTTCGCTGGCCGGCCGTCCCGAAAACAGCGCCAGCATGATGGCGACCAGGCCGCGCACGATATGGGCGTCGGAATCGCCCTTGAAGGTGATAACGGGGTCGGCACCCCCGCCCTGTTCGGTGGTCAACCAGACCTGGCTGACGCAGCCGGGCACCTTGTTTGCCGGTATGCGTTGCTCATCGGGAAACGGCGGCAGCGCTTCACCCAGTTCAATCACATAGCGATAGCGGTCTTCCCACTCGTCGAGCAGGGAAAAGTCGTCGCGGATGGTCTGGATCGTCGTCGTCATGCCCCCGGATATAGTCATCCAGCGCTGCCACGTCACGGAAAAAGAGGAGAAACGCCGCAGGCGCCGGGCATGGGGAGCCTTGCGGTCCGGCGATGAATTCGGCCGAAACAGTCTCAGTTCTTCGCCGGCAAGTGCAGTTTCGCCGGCAGATCGACTTTCGCCGGCAAGACGATTTCCCCGGGCACGCTGCCGGTAGTCGTCACTGTATCGGGTTCAGCGGCCTTGTCGTCCAGCATGGCAGCCGCGATCTTGGCGGTCTCCTTTGCCCGGGCGGTGATGGTATGCATTGCCGATTTGCCGGTCTCGCACACGTCCGGCTTGCGCTCGCAGATGCCAGCGATATCGCCGACGGCTTCGCGCGCCGCAAACAGCGCCTGGAGCGGCCCGACGCTTTCGCGGCCCGCATCATCGGCGCCGACACCCAGCGGCAGCGCCAGAAGCACCAGCGAAAACCAGAAAGCAGCTCTTATCAGAAAGCCCATCTGTCTGTCCTTTATGACGGTCATGCCTCCGAACCGCACGACCCTTGTACCGCGATACTGACACAGACGCGCAAAGGACGGCTTGTCCCGAAAGCAACAGTTTTCCTCAAATTTTAGGCAGATTCGAAACGAAGCGTTTTGAAGTTCATTTGCCTCGAACGGTTCAGATTTTATTCAGCAAATAATAACTATCCAACCTATTGTTTTTCATGATCATTTTCTTAATCGGCGACAAGTTGATGCCATTGGTCGCAGGTGCAGGCGCGGGCGGTGTGGATAACGCTCCGTTTACTATGGCGACAATTGCCCCGGTTTTTCCCCGCCGGTATCCCGATATTTGCAGCCAGCCGGGGGACGATCAGCCCAGCCTTATCCATTCCTTAAACGCTGGATGCGAGTTTCGGATCGACAAAAGCCGCCTGCAAAGCAGGGCCTTTCACGACCGGGTGCGTTGAGTTGAGTGCGATCAAGGCCAGATACGCCGAGTTGCCGGGCGCGATAGCCGCCGGTTGCGAACGGATGGTTCATCCGTCCGTACTCGGCCAGAGCGATCGTCGCCGCCACAGCCGGTTCATTGGCGTCATGCTGGCGGCGCCTTTCTTCAGCGCGGGTGCAGCGGTGACGCTGGTCACGTCGGGAATGGGCGCGGCCGTGACTGTGGCTGCGATCTTTGCGGCGTTCGGCCTTTGCTGGTTCGCCGCCCTGCTGGTGGCTGCCTCGGGCAAGATGACCCTGGCCGGCCAACTCGCCTTGGTCGTCGGCAGCGTTGCCCTCGGTGCCCTTATCGCTGCCGCCGGCGGTGTGGCCTCGCCGGTTGCCTTGCTCGCAGTGGCGCTGCCGTTTGAAGCGTGGTGGATCGGCCAATCGCGCCGTGCCGTGGTCTGGGGCGCCATATCGGCCTTTGTCGCAGTCTTGCTGCAGCCTTTAGCCGGTTCAGTCTTGCTCGCCCACCAGACCGAAATCGCCGCATGGCACTGGCTGGTACCACTGGCCTGGGCACTCACGCTCATTCCGCGTATCGCTCCGCTTCGCGGCGCCGCCAACGCACAGCTCGATCCGGCCGGCAGCCACCGGCTCGAAGACCTGATCGACGCCGTCGTGCTGCGAATCGCTGCGCATGGTGAGGTTCTGGACGTCTCGGCTAAGGCACGCACTATGCTGAGGCTGCCGCCGGAGCTGCTTTTCGGCACCGGACTTTTCGATCGCATCCATCTGTCCGACCGCGTCCCGTATCTCAGTGCGCTGGCCGATATGCGCGATGGCGCCCTGTCGCACCGGCTCGACCTTCGCGTCCGGCTGCCGCAGAGCAGCGGCGTGACGGCCGACAATTACCGGGCGTTCTCGCTCGAGATGATGCGCGCGCCGGGGCAGGAGACTGTCTTCACGCTTCTTCTGCGCGAGAACGACGAACTGGCCGGACTGCGCCAGGAGCTTGCCGCTGCCAATGAGGCGGCTGCCTCCGCCGAGGTGGCGAAAGGACGCTTCCTTGCCGTCGTCAGCCATGAGTTGCGCACCCCGCTCAATGCCATCATCGGTTTTTCCGACATGTTGCTGCACGAGATGTTCGGCAGCTTCAAGGATCCTCGCCAGAAGGAATATGTCGGCTTGGTCAGGGATTCGGGCCAGCACCTGCTTGCCGTCGTCACCTCGATACTCGACGTATCGCGGATCGAATCGGGCGCTTACGCGACCGAACCGGAACCGTTCCGCTTCCGCGAAGCGGTCGAGATGTGCCAATCGATGATGCGCCTGCAAGCCGAGGCAAAGGCTATCGATCTGCAGGCCCAGATCGCGCCGGACGCAGGCGAAATAAATGCCGACCGTCGCGCCGTGCAGCAGATCCTGATCAATCTCGTCTCCAACGCGATCAAGTTCACGCCCGAAGGCGGCAATGTCGTCATCGGCGCCAAGCGCATCGGCTCGCGGCTGCATTTCTGGGTCCGGGACACCGGCATCGGCATCGCCGAGGAAGATTTCGCCAATCTCGGCAAGCCGTTCATGCAGATCCAGAACGACTATACCCGCCGTTTCGAAGGCACAGGCCTCGGGCTTTCGCTGGTGAAGGGGCTGGTGGCGCTGCACGAGGGCACCATGTCGATCGAAAGCATGCCTGGCGAGGGCACCACGGTGACGATCAGCCTTCCCGTGAACGGCCCGACGGGCCGCTCGGCGGAGAAGGCCGGCGTGGTGCCGATGTCCGCAGTCAAAGCCAAGGCGGACGGTGGCAAAGGGGAGAGCAATGGGTCGCTCCGCAAAACAGCCTAGGGCGGTCAAACGCCGCGGCAATGCCTTCGGGCACGGAGCGATGGCGCTGGGCAGCCTGATCTCGCGCAATCCTGTTGTGGTCGGCGGCTCCACCGCGTTCCTGGTGACGCTGTTCTACGTCTCGGCGAACGCGCTTTGGTACCAGCCTTTTCCGCATGCCGGCGCGTTTTTCGCCACGAGGAGTATCGAGCGCTTTCCCCGGGCGGACAGCGACGAGCCCGAAACCACCATCAATATCGTGCGTCCGGCCGCTGCGCCGATGAAGAGCGACCCGGTCGTCGAGCAGGTCCAGGGCATATTGAAGGATCTCGATTTCTATTCCGGCACCGTCGACGGGATTCCCGGACCGAATACGCGCAAGGCCATCCAGGCCTATCAGCAGAAGGTCGGATTAAATGCCTCCGGCGAGATCGACAGCGTTTTGCTGGATCAACTGGGTGCCACGCCGACGACCGCAGCCGTGGTGCCGCATCCCGTGCCGCGGCCGGTCGAAACGGCCGCTGTTCCAACCGCCATTCCAGCGTCCGCACCGGCAAATGCGGTGGCGCAAACACCTGATCCCCGCATCGTCAAGATCCAGGCCGGACTGAAGGCGTTCGGCAATGACGACATGCGATTGGATGGCGTCGTCGGCGCGCGCACCAAGGCCGCGATCAAGGAATTCCAGGCGCTGTTCGGCTTGCCGGAGACCGGCGAGCCCGACGAGATCGTCTACGTCAAGATGCGCGAGATCGGCCTGACCAACTAAGGGTCGAAACGGCCGCTCGCCGATCGCCTCGCAAAGACGGTTACGGTCTTCCGGCCAATGCTGTAAGGACCGCCGCATGTCCAGGACTTCTCCATGCGGGTAACCACCGATCTGTGGGTGTCGGCGCTGTTGCGCCGGGTTTTCAGCGCCGGCGGCTTTGCCGCCGTGGTCAAGCGCGGCGCGACGGAAGCCGGCGCGGTTTTCGTGCTGGCGCGGGGCAGGCAAGGGGAGATGGCGCTGTTCGGGCCGGCGCCGCAGACGAGTTACGATTCAGCCAGGCCGGACGACCGTTTTTTCAGCCTGCTTGGCGAAGGCGACGATGCCGCCATCTTCGACGCGCGGCTGGAGCGCGAGAAGAGATTCGATCCGGATATCTGGGTGGTCGAGATCGAGGCGGGCGCCATTCGCGTCGAGGAGCTTATCTCGGTCAAGGCGTCTTAACGGCAAGCCCTTCAGACGCGACGCGCCTTTGGGGTGGCGGTCATATCGGCGCTGTTCGGCTTGCGCAGGTCGGCATTTGCGGCGACGCGCCCAGGCTTGCGAACGATTTTCGACACGGTCTCGGCCTTCCAGCCGCGGAGCCTGTCCAACGCCGCGTCGCGGTGCAGCAGGCGGTAGCGGTCGAGGAAGATGCGGATCGCCTGCGGGTGCGGAAACTCGGTCGGATAGATGGCGGCCGTGATCAGGAACGCCTTGTCTTCGCTGAGGTCGAGCGCGCGCAAGGCGGCCAGCAGCGATGTGTAATTGTGGCTTGCGGTGAGCGTCCGCGCCGTTGAAAAATCGACTTCGAGCGCATCGGCGAGCGCTGTCTGGAAGAATGCCGCATTGCCGGTCAGCGCGGTCTCGCGCAGCTTGACATAGGTTTGTGGCTCGACGAACGGACTGATGGAGGCGCCGCTCTCGGCGCGCATCATGGATCGCAACCGGCGGCGTACAGTTTCAGCGGCATCGGAAGCCTCTTGCCTGTTGACCTCGCCCGCAACCACTTCGGCGTTTTCGGACGCGGCTTTGGCGGTTGTTTCCGGCTGCTGCTGCGACCGCACCAGCGTCGGCCTTTCGAGCACTTTGATGAGATCCGCGATCGTCTGATTGAGATCCTTGCGGCGGGCAATGGCACGGGCATGCGGCAGGCCGTGACGTCCGATCAGCGCGATCAGGTCGACGTCGCTGAGGGCGCGCGAGCGGATGAGCAGCGGAGCGGCGATGTCGACCCGCTCCTGGCAAAGCCGCCGCACCAGCGCGGCGGGTGCATATTCGCATTCGGAAAGGGCTGCCGCGACGTAGCGGCGCGATTCGACCGAGACATTCTCGAACAGCGGCAGCGTCAGGTCTTCGAGCTGCGCGATTTCCCGGCGCGAAGGCCGGGTGAGCGAGCAGAACGCCGATACCGCGGCGCGAAACAGCCTTTCGGCCTTTCCCGATTCAGCTCCTGCTGCGATTTGCCTGAAATCCGAAGCTGACACGAAGGATACGCCCGACACTCGACACGATCTGGACAGCGCTCTGCCGGGCTGTACCGGTTTCGCGTTTCCCAAGAACAAAGATCAATTTAGCGGCGATCCGTTAGCGCTCCGTTAACCTACTGCCTTCTTAATCGACTATGGAGGCGTTGCGTTGTGCTCCGGGGCAACCGAGAGGAATACGCGAACCATGGGCATGGTACTGTCTTTCGTGCCGCGAACGGCGGCAACCAATCGAGCACAACAAACCGCGCCGGCGGCAGTGATCATCTTTCCCGGGGTGCGCTACGAACAGCGGCCGCTGACCGGCGAAACGCGGCCGGCCGGCCCCGACAAGCCGGGACCTTCGGGAACATTGCCGGTACCGCATCACTGAGCATCGGAACCGGCTTAAAAATCCTGCAGTTCGCAGGAACTCTGTTCGAGAAACCGCGAGACGATCGGCTTCCAGCTGTCGTCGGGCACGAACGAACGGATGACGAATACGCCTTCCTCTATCGGCGCCTCGACGAAGATGGCCCCTTGCAGTTCCTCGGGAAGATCCTTGCGGACCTCGATCATCTGGGCCGGCGTCAGCACAACGGTGTCGAGCATGCCTGCGGTCGCGCTGTGGTCGTTGAACGAGTAGATGTTGTGGCCGCCGCGGTCATAGACCGATATCGACCAGAACGGCACCTTGCCCGGCGCCTTGACCCGCACCATCCCCTCGGCAAGATCGAAACGGCATGCCGCCGCATAAAATAGCGGATCGACCGATTTCACCACCGGCGCGCCGCCGGCTTCCGCGTCGAGCCTGGTCATCTTGTAGAGATCCGAAGCCATGGCCAATCGCGACCAGGCGTCGCGTTCGGAGAACTCGGGGACGAGCAGCAGCACGATGATGTGCACGATGCCGGCGCCGAGCAGGCCGAGCAGCACGGCATGCAGCAGGCTACGCATTGCAGCCGACCTTCTGGATTTGTGGCAGCGTGACGTCCGAGAGACCGGTGCTGCTGGCGATCGGCGTGTCGTAGAACGTAAGCACCAAGTACATCTTGCCGGCGCCGCTGGTCAGCAGCCAGTTGCCGGGCGCTGGGCGGCTGCCGACGGAAATGACCACCGAATTGTCGGCCTGGCGCAGCACTTGATAGGACTGCAGCGCAGCCGGCCTCGGCTTGCCGGTCTCGACCACGCCAAGCGACTGGTCGGCGGCATAAAGCGTCCAGAACCGGGCGGTGGGAAAGCCGCCCGCGATCTTGTAGGCACATTGCCGCTGGAGCTGTTCGCCGCCGGAATCGCGCTCGGCTATGAAGGACAGTCCTTCCGCCTGTCCGAGCGCCAGCACGCCTTCGCGAGCCACGCGGGCCTTCGAATAGGGATCTGCCGTCGGCGTGCCGATATCGGGGAAGGCGGTCCATTGGCCGATCCTGATGGCGCCGACGCCATCCTGCAGCTTCAGTGCATACCAGACGCTGCCGCCACCGCCGACGACGGCGATGGCAAGCGAAAGCAGTGTCAGGAAGGCGTTCTTGAGCATGAGGAGGCAGGGAACCGAAGGCCGGGACTGAAAGATTGCCGCTCGGGGATATCGCGGCGCAGGGCCTTGTGGCAAGCGGCCCCGCGCAATTGGGCGTCACAGCGCCGAGAGGGTTTCCGGTGCAGCGGGCGCGTCGAGCACGGGTGCCGCCTGGAACAGCCTGGTCAGTTCCTTCAGGGTCTGGGTGGTCCGGCTGGACAGCACCGGCGGACGCTCGGCGGCGGCATCGGCAGCTGCCTGTTCGGCGTTCTTCTTTTCCGCTTCCTCGGCCTTGGCGGCAATTTCGGCATCGACGAAGGGGTGATCGAGGCCGGGAATCGGTCTGAGGTCGATATTCTGGTGCGCATAGACCATCAGCCGCTGCCACACCATGGCCGGCAGCGTGCCGCCGGTCATCTTGTTGGTCGCGGTGAAGTCGTCATTGCCGAGCCAGACGGCGGCCGTGTAGTTGCCGGTAAAGCCGACAAACCAGGCATCGCGGTAGGACTGGGTCGTGCCGGTCTTGCCGGCGACGACGATGTTTGGAAGGGCCGCGCGCCGGGCAGTGCCGATCACCGGCACCGCCGCCAGCATGGTGTTCATGTATTTGAGCGCCTGCTCCGACAGCACCCGATGCGGCGGCGGCGCATCCTTGGCGAAGTCGTAGACCACCTCGCCGGTACGGGTGAAGAGTTGGCTGACGCCGTGCCGGGTTCCGGCAAGGCCGTTCTGGGCAAATACGCTGTAACCCGTCGCCTGGTCCATCACGGTCATGCCCGACGTGCCGAGCACCATGGTCTTGTGCGATTCCAGCGGCGACTCGACGCCCATCGCCTCGGCCATGGCCTTGATCGGCTTGATGCCGAGATAATCCTTGGCCAGCCGCACCGGCACCGTGTTGATCGATTTGGCCATCGCCGTGATCAGCGTGACGTTGCCGGCCGACCCGCCATTGTAATTGTGGGGCGACCAGCTGCCCCAGGAGATGGGTCCGCCGGAAACCACCGAATCCGGCGTGAAGCCATGCTCCATCGCCGTCGCATAGACATAGGGCTTGAACGAGGAGCCGGTCTGGCGAAGCGCTTTGGTGGCGCGGTTGAACTGGCTGGCGCCGTAGTCGCGGCCGCCGACGATCGCCCTGACCGCGCCATTGGTCTCGATGACGACGATGGCGCCCTCGGTGACGTTGTATTCCTGGCCGAACTGGCGGAGGTGGAACTCCATCGATTCTTCGGCCGCCTTCTGGATGTTGGCGTCGAAGGTGGTGTGGGCGACAAGCGAGTGCGGGCCGCCTTTGGCGGCGATCTTCTTGACCTCGTCGAAGGCCCAGTCGAGGTAGTAGTCGGGGCTCTTCTGCTCGCCGCGGTCGACGATTTCGGCCGGGTGTAATCTTGCCTGCAGCACCTGGCCTTCGGTCATGAAGCCGGAATCGACCAGGTTGGACAGCACCACATTGGCCCGCGCCCGGGCGGCGGGCAGGTTTATGTGCGGCGCATATTTGGTCGGCGCCTTGAACAGGCCGGCCAGCATCGCCGCCTCGGCAAGGTTCAGGTCCTTGACGCTCTTGCCGAAATAGAAATCGGCTGCCGCCTCGATGCCGAAGGTGCCGCCGCCCATATAGGCGCGGTCGAGGTAAAGCTGCAGGATTTCCTTCTTCGACAGATTGGCTTCGAGCCACAGCGACAGGAAGGCTTCCTTGATCTTGCGCTCGAATGTCCGCTCATTGGTCAGGAACAGGTTCTTGGCCAGCTGCTGGGTGATGCTCGAGCCGCCCTGGACGACGGAATTTGCCCGCACATTCTCGAATATGGCGCGCGACAGGCCGAGCACATCGATGCCGTAATGGTCGAAGAAACGGCGGTCTTCGGTCGCCAGCACCGCCTTGATGACATGGTCGGGCATCTCGTCGACCGGCACCGAATCGCGCTGGATGATGCCGCGCTGGCCGATCTCGTTGCCGTAGCGGTCGAGGAAGGTGACGGCGAGGTCGCCTTGCGTGCGCCAGTCGCCGGCGGTTATCTGGAAGGCCGGCAAGGCCAGCGCCAAAAGGACGACGATGCCGCCGGCACCGAGCGTAAAGCCTTCACTCAACAGTTCGATCAGGCCGCGGCGCCAGCCGTCGACACGGAAACGCCGCGAGAAGATGGTCGCCGCTTCCCAGAACTGGCGCGCCCTGAAGCCGATTTCGTAGACCGAGGAATCAATCCACGCATCCACCGCCAGCAGCCTTGCGGCGATCGGACCTCTTCTCTTGCGTGGTTCCAAAGGACTGGCCATTCCAGGATCCGGCTGCGGCGATGCCGCCAACTGAGAAACCGCATGCCGGCAATTTCACGGCGGCGCGCCGCTATGACTATTCGTCCATTTTGGCGCTGCCTACAAGGGCGATGAAGGTTCCGCGCTTGCGCGAGGTGCCGAGGATTGGCAGTCGTCACATGGGACGCTTGTCCGCGATCTTTTTCGGGTCGCGGCCTATCATGCCGGCGTTGGCTTTCCTGTGCTTGTCGGCAAGCCTGCGAATGCGATCGAAGCGGCTTTCCTCGGCCACTTCGATTTTCGCCGCTGCCTTTGGCTTCGGGACGAATGCGATCATTGATCGATCTTCTTGCCGATGGTGCGCGCCGGGGAAGATACCCCGGCGGCTGTCTTTCAGGCTTGTTTCCGGCAGTGGCTGGTCAATAGCCGATGCCGCCGGGCGAAGCAGCGGCTTCCTTCGCCGGAACGTCGGTGATCATGGCTTCCGCCGTGATCAGAAGCGCCGCAATGGAGCCCGCGTCCTGCAGCGCCGTCCGTACCACCTTCGCCGGGTCGACGATGCCGGCCTTGATCATGTCGACATAGACCTCGTTCTGGGCATCGAAGCCCTGATTGTGATCCTTGCCCTCGGCGAGCTTGCCGACGACTATCGAACCTTCGACGCCGGAATTCTCGGCGATCTGCCGGATTGGCGCTTCAAGGGCCCTGAGCACGATCGAGATGCCTGCCGTCACATCGGCATTGGCTCCGGTCAGCCCCTTCAGCACAGCCTTGGCGCGCAGCAACGCGACGCCGCCGCCGGGAACGATGCCTTCTTCGACGGCCGCGCGCGTGGCGTTCAGCGCATCGTCGATGCGGTCCTTCCTTTCCTTGACCTCGGATTCGGTGGCGCCGCCGACGCGGATGACGGCAACGCCGCCCGCCAGCTTGGCGAGACGTTCCTGCAGCTTCTCCTTGTCATAGTCGGACGTGGTTTCCTCGATCTGCCCCTTGATCTGCTGGACGCGCGCCTGGATGGTAGTCTTCTCGCCGGCGCCGTCGATGATCGTGGTGGTGTCCTTCTCGATCAGCACGCGCTTGGCGCGGCCGAGCATGTCTATGGTGATGTTCTCCAGCTTGATGCCGAGATCCTCGGAAATCATCTGTCCGGCGGTGAGCACGGCGATGTCTTCCAGCATCGCCTTGCGGCGGTCACCGAAGCCAGGCGCCTTGACGGCCGCTACCTTGAGGCCGCCGCGCAGCTTGTTGACGACCAGCGTTGCCAGCGCTTCGCCCTCGACGTCCTCGCAGATGATCAGCAGCGGCCTGCCGCTTTGCACCACGGCTTCGAGGATGGGCAGCAGTGCCTGCAGATTGCCGAGCTTCTTTTCGTGGATGAGGACGTAAGGGTCTTCCAGCTCGGCACGCATCTTCTCGGCATTGGTGACGAAATAGGGCGAGAGATAGCCGCGGTCGAACTGCATGCCTTCGACGACGTCGAGCTCCGTTTCGGCGGTCTTGGCCTCCTCGACGGTGATGACGCCGTCATTGCCGACCTTGTCCATCGCCTTGGCGATCATGGCGCCGACGCTGGTGTCGCCATTGGCGGCAATGGTGCCGACCTGCGCGATCTCTGCTGAGGACTTGACCTTCTTGGCGCGCGCCTGGATTTCCTTGACGACGGCGCTGACGGCAAGATCGATGCCGCGCTTGAGGTCCATCGGGTTCATGCCGGCGGCAACGAATTTGGCGCCCTCGCGCAGGATGGAAGCGGCAAGCACCGTGGCGGTGGTGGTGCCGTCGCCGGCAAGGTCGTTGGTCTTCGAGGCCACTTCGCGCACCATCTGCGCGCCCATGTTTTCGAACTTGTCGGAAAGCTCGATTTCCTTTGCCACGGCCACCCCGTCCTTGGTGACGCGCGGCGCGCCGTAGGCCTTGTCGATAATGACGTTGCGGCCTTTGGGGCCGAGCGTCACCTTGACGGCGTTGTTGAGGATTTCGACGCCGCGCAGCATGCGGTCACGCGCGTCGGTGGAGAATTTGATTTCCTTGGCAGACATGATCTTTTCCAGTTCGGTTGTCGTGGCAAGGCGCTTGCAGCGCCTGAATCAAAGCTCGGAGCGTCCTTTGCGCGCGCGCGGGAGGGCGCGCGGCCTTCCAATCAGGCGGCCTTCTTGGCAGCCACGGTCTTGTCGATGATGCCCGTCTCGCTTTTTTCGATGATGCCCATGATATCGGCCTCCTTCATGATCAGAAGGTCCTCGCCGTCTATCTTGACCTCGGTGCCGGACCATTTGCCGAACAGAATGAGGTCGCCGGCCTTGACGTCGAGCGGGATCAGCGCGCCGCTTTCGTCCCGCGCGCCCGGCCCGACAGCGATCACTTCGCCTTCCTGCGGTTTTTCTTTGGCATTGTCGGGGATGATGATGCCGCCCTTGGATTTGGTGTCGCTTTCGGCGCGCCGAATGACGACGCGATCGTGGAGTGGCCGGAATTTCATGGGGACTCTTTCTGGGGCCAGCTTAGGCGGCCGCCCCTCTCTATAGGCGCCCTGGCACTCGATTGATAGGAGCGCCAAAAAATATTCATAGGGCACATTAAATATTGAACGTATTATCTTGCCTGGTTATCCCCTGGTGTTCGGGCCTTGCCGAATATTAATGAAATTGAATTTCTATCTTTGAACACCTATTTTATGGTGAATTCACATTCACGACTTTCGCTGCAAGGGAGATTTTACCGATGGCCGAAGGCAATCAGAACATCATGGAAAAAGCTCAGGCCCGCTTCATGGAAAATCAAAAGAAGACGGCGGAGCGGAACAAAGCAACTGCCGAATATCTCTCGGAAGCCAAGGCGAGGAGCATCAAAACGGCAAGGCTGAGGGAATTGCGACTGGCCAAGGAAGAGGCGGACCGCGCGGCGGAAGCTCTGAATCCGGTCGCACCAAAGAAGAAGCGGGCGTCACGGGCAGTCAAGAAGGCCGTATCTGCATCGACGGAGGCGAAATCATGAGCCTGACATTTCCCAATCCCAGCCGCAGCTACGACGAGGCAAGCAAACGCATCCGCTTCGTCGGCCATGACGGGATGTTCCAGATTTCCTTCTCTGTCGCAACCGATGCCATCTCCAAGATGCAGCCGGGAACGGCGGCCTCAGAAGCTACCTACCTGGCAGCCTTCGACACGGCTTCCAACTCGATCCACGATGTCGCCAGGAATGCCTATGCCCGCACCCGCAGGAGCATATATGTGCTGACTGCGGCCGATTTTCGCTAGTCCGTCGCGATCCGTCCACAAGACGCTTTGTCAGGGCTTCCGGTCCGCCTTCGCTCGCCGCTTGACGTCGCGACCGTTCAGCCGGTCGACCATCGCGTCCGCATCGCGCGTGTTCAAACTGGCCGTGAGTTGCTGCTTGAGCTCGACCGGCTGGCCGGTGAAGACGTCGAAGACGGTCCAGCTGTGAGGATGTTCCATACGGAGCGCGTAGCGCTTTGCCATCTTGGGTCCTTTCGTTTCCGCCCAATCAATGAATGTCGCTCGATCAGGCCTGGGCGATGAAGAATACTGCCGCCACGACAAGCACCGTCCACAAAACGACGGACAGCTTCAGGGCCAGGCTACCGTACGCCGAGAGCACCTCCCGAGTGTGGTTGACCAGACTCTTGACGGTCATCGACATGGTCGACGCCGCAATCGCGACCGGCGGCGCCTTGGCCCCAAGCTTTCCGAAGACAGGCAGCAGCGACGGCTCGCGCACGAAAAACGACCTCGAATGTCTGGAAACCAGACATCGTCATAGCATCCTTTTTTCGAACTCCTGCATGCCAAATGACTTCGCGCAGGTTGGCATCACCCTCAAGGGTCCGTGGCGCGGACGGCCGGGGCGTCGCGCATTCCAGGAGCAGGGCTTATTGCCGAGATCATGAAGGTTCATAATCCGCATGAGACGCGCTGATTCGCGCTTTGGCGGGATGCCTTCATGCAACGCAGCTACGCAGCCGGGAGGTCGACGCGACGGACGAAGGGAAAGACGATGACCGCGCCGGCCGTCGAATTGCAGAAGGCCATATTCGAGGCAGTGAATGACGATCCCGATTTATCGGCGGCACTGGGCGACGCACGATTGTTCGACCGTGCGCCGGAAAATGTTGCGTTCCCCCACATGACCTTCGGCCGCACCAGCGTCTACGATTGGGCAACGGGAATGGAGAACGACGCAGAACAGTTGCTGACGTTGCATGTCTGGTCGAAATCAGAGGCCAGCAAGGAAACCAATGACATCATGGACCTTGTTAGCACCCGCCTGCGCGATACGGCTCTCTCGCTCGGCGAACATCGCCGCGCCTACCTCAAGCTCGAATTCGCCGAAGCCCGCTACGACGAGGACCTTTCGGCCCATCACGGGCTGCTGCGCTTCCGCGCCGTGATCAAGGACGAGGGCTGACCACCGGGCATTTTTTACAATCCGGCAATTTTGTTCTTGCTTTGTGCCGGCAGCTATGTTACTAATTCGCCTATGGTGCTGATGGCGCCAGCGACCCGCCGCAGAGGCGGGTTTTTATTTCCGGTCGGTTCGCCTGAATCTGCCTTCGGTTGCCGGATCGATTATCGAAGTCGGGGCAAACCTGAAGCGATTGCCTTTCACTGCCAAACGATGCCCGGTTGTCGGCGAAGGATCGGAGGGCTAGGTTAAACTTGGCAATTTCGCGGGATGGGCGGCGAAATGGCAATCCGGTAATCTCGCGCTTCAGGGGTGTGGCGGGCATGCATTCGAGCGTTCACCGTTCATATCACGTTCAGCACCGGCGCGTTAGAACGCTGACCATGAAAACCCTTCGCTCCCACTTCCGGACCGCGGCACTGGCGCTGTCAGCCGCCGGTCTGCTTGCGTCGCAGGCGATGGCGATCCCCGTTGTCGTGCCCGAGCAGCCCCAACCGGTCGTCCTCGCCGCCTCCGACTGCTATGCGATCGGCCAGCAGGTGGCCGAGCAGAATGGCGGCACCTTGGCCAAGGCCTCGCAGTCGACACGCGGCGGCCAGCCCGTCTGCGTCATCGTCGTGCTGGTTCCGGGCAAGGAAGGGCAGCGTCCGCGTCGCTCGGAGATCGTCGTTCCGCTGAACTGAACCGTGCCGTTTCCCAGACTGCCGGAATCGGCCTATATCTGAACAGCTTCAACAGGCCTTCCGCATGCGCGTACTCGTCGTCGAAGATGACAAGGATCTCAACCGGCAGATCGGCGACGCGCTGGTCGATGCCGGCTATGTCGTCGACCGCGCTTTCGACGGCGAGGAAGGGCACTTTCTCGGCGACACCGAGCCCTACGATGCCGTGGTGCTCGACATCGGCCTGCCGCAGATGGACGGCATCAGCGTGGTCGAGCGATGGCGGCGCGGCGGCCGCAAGATGCCGGTGCTGATCCTGACGGCACGCGACCGCTGGAGCGACAAGGTTGCCGGCATCGACGCCGGCGCCGACGACTACGTCACCAAACCCTTCCACATCGAGGAAATCCTGGCCAGGGTGCGGGCCTTGATCCGGCGTGCTGCCGGGCACGCTTCGTCCGAACTGACCTGCGGGCCGCTCCGCCTCGACACCAAGGCCTCCAAGGCCGACGTCGACGGCGTGCCGCTGAAGCTGACCTCGCACGAATTTCGCTTGCTTGCCTATTTGATGCACCACATGGGCGAGGTGGTGTCCCGGACCGAGCTGGTCGAGCATCTCTACGACCAGGATTTCGACCGCGATTCCAACACGATCGAGGTCTTTGTCGGACGGCTTCGCAAGAAGATGGGCATCGACATGATCGAAACTGTTCGCGGCATGGGCTACCGCATGCGTAAGCCGGAGGCGTAACGCGGAACCGCTGCCTACAAAACCCGCCGTCTCGAACACGCCGTCGCTGCGGTCATGGCCGCGTTCGGTGGCGTTTCGCGTCATCGCCTTTTCCACGGTCTGGGCGATCCTCACTCTGGTCGTCATCTTCACCTTGATCACCACGCTCTATCGCCAGGCCAGCGAGCGCGGTTTCGACAGCCTGCTTTCGGCGCATCTGTTCAACCTGATCGGCTCGGTCGGCGTTTCTGAAAGCGGCCAATTGACCGGCGCCCCCGACCTTGGTGATTTGAGGTTCTCGGAACCGAATTCCGGCTGGTACTGGTCGGTCGAGCCTGCCTCGGAAGGCGTGCACGGCGATCTCCATTCGTCGTCGATGACCAAGGCGATCCCGTCGCCAAGCGTTGCCGAGGTGCCCTTCAATGCCAGCTTCCAGCGCAGCTATTCAGCGGACGGCATCGAAGGCGAGCAGTTGGAGGTGTTCGAGAGCGAGTTCGTGCTCGATGCGAAAAACCGCGCCGCGCGCTTCCGCGTCATGGGCAACCAGACCGAGCTCGAGCAGGAAATCGCCACCTTCCAGCGGCGCCTTTTGACCTATCTGTCGCTGTTCGGCGTCGGCATGATCGCCATCAATGCGATTGCCATCCTGCTCGGCCTGCAGCCGCTGCGCCGGGTCAGGAATGCGCTTGCCATGGTGCGCGAAGGAACCGCGCAGCGCCTAGATGGCCGTTTCCCGGCCGAGATCGAGCCGCTCGCCAACGAGACCAATGCGCTGATCGAGAACAACAGGCGTATCGTCGAGCGGTCGCGCACGCAGGTCGGCAACCTCGCGCACTCGCTGAAGACGCCGCTTGCCGTGCTGCTCAACGAGGGACGGGCGCTGGGTGGCGCCAAGGGCCAGCTGATCGCCGAGCAGGCCGCTTCCATGCAAAAGCAAGTGGACCATTATCTGCAACGTGCTCGCGTCGCCGCGCAGCGCGACAGCGTCGTCTACCGTACGCCGGTGGCGCCGCTGGTCCAGCGCATGGTTCGGGTGCTGCAAAAGCTCAACCCGCAGACGGCGCTGTCGCTGTCGCTGCCGGCCACCGACATCGTCTTTGCCGGCGAACGCGAGGACCTGGAGGAGCTGCTCGGCAATCTGCTCGACAATGCGATGAAATGGGCAAGGAGCGCGGTCGCCGTTTCGGTCAAGCCAATCTCCAGCAAAGGTGGCGCTGGCACGGAAGGCGCAGCCAACCTGTTCGAGATCAGCATCGAGGATGACGGCCCCGGCATTCCCGACGACAAGGCGCGCGAGGTGTTGCAGCGCGGCCGGCGGCTCGACGAGACAAAACCGGGCAGCGGGCTCGGACTTGCCATTGTCGCCGACCTTGTCAACGAGTATGGAGGCTCTCTGGCGCTGGAACGATCCATCATGGGTGGATTGAAGGCGATGGTTCGATTGCGGAGCCTTCAGTAATGCTTTTCCAGATTGCTTTTCCAGGTGGCTGGCTGCGGCCAAATTTCCGACAAACATCGACATTATGGCCGCGCCAGCTGCTGACAGCGCGGCGGTCCAGCTCAAGAAAGCCGGTATTGGCATGAAGATTCGCGTCGCGCTCGTTTCCGCCCTGCTCGCCGTCTCCGGCTGCACGACGCTCGGCAAGGGCCCGGCCGTTACGGTGACGCCGGCCTTGACGCCCCCCAGCGGCGCCAAGGTGGCGACGACGATCATCTCCGCCATGGGCGGCGGCCTCGTCGGCGGCTCTATCGGCGCCGGCCTGAGCGAGACCGAGAAGCGCAGCGCGCTCGAGGCGGAATACAAGGCGCTTGAATACACGGCGAGCGGCCAGAAAGTGGCTTGGAAGAGCGACAGTTCGGCCCATCGCGGCGAAGTGGTCGCCGCCCAGCCCTATCGCGTCGGCTCGCAGGACTGCCGGCAATACACCCATACGGTGTTTACCGGCACCGCCGGCGCCACCGCGCGCGGAACCGCCTGCCGCAATGCCGACGGCAGCTGGACGCCGCTGACGTAGAGCAATTCCAGGAAAAGTGTGAAACGGTTTTCCGTCCGGAATTGCGCAAAAACAAAGACGCCCGGCCGTCGATCCGCCGATACCGGTCCGGCACTAAAGCGCGTCGCGTTCGACCGGCGTCATGCGACGCGCTATAGGTTCTTGTTTTGATGCATGGTCGTTATCGCAAAACCGCTGCACACTTTTGCGCGACATGCATTATCGATCGGAGCGGCCCCGCCAAAGCGTCGCAGCACGCTTGTGTTGGCAGGGCAAGGGTCTCGTTCTATTGGAAGAGCCATGCTGTTTTGGGTCATAGCCGCACTCCTGACGCTGGGCGCAAGCTTGGCGGTGCTGCTGCCGTTGGCCGGCGGATCGAAGAACGCGTCCGCTGCCGGCGATCACGACCTTGAAGTCTATCGCGACCAGCTGGCCGAGCTTGACCGCGATATGGCGCGTGGCCTGATCCGGCCAATGGAGGCCGAAGAGGCACGCGCCGAAATCGCCCGCCGCATCCTTCGCCTGAGCAATGCCGGCCACGCCGACGAGACGGCGACGCAGCCGTCGCGGTCGACAAGGCTGGTGGCGACGGCGGCCGTGCTGCTGGTTCCGCTGGTCAGCTGGGGCCTCTATGGCCAGCTCGGCTCACCCGACCTGCCGTCGCAGCCGCTCAGCGAACGCCTGGCCAAGAACCCCGCCGACAGCTCGGTCGACGAGCTGATAGCCCGCGCCGAGGCGCACCTGGCGGCCAACCCATCCGATGGCCGCGGCTGGGACGTGCTGGCGCCGGTCTATCTGCGCATGCAGCGATACGCCGATGCGGTGACCGCCTATCGCAACGCCATCCGCCTCGACGGCGACAGCGCCGCCCGCCAGGCGGGTCTTGGCGAGGCGATCGCCAATGCGGCCGGCGGCATTGTCTCCGCCGAAGCGCAGGCGGCTTTCGAGGCGGCGTTGAAGCTCGATCCGGCCAATCCGAAGGCCTCGTTCTATCTCGCCATGGGCATGGCACAGGAAGGCCGCATAGCTGAAGCCACGGCGGCCTGGCAAAAGATGCTTGCCGCCTTGCCGCAGGGCTCGCCGTGGCGCGGCGCCGTCGAGCAGGCGCTGGCCGAATCCGCCGCCCGCAGCGTCGCTTCTGAGGCGCCCGCGAAAGGGCCGAGCGCCGAGGATATCGATGCTGCCTCCTCGATGTCGCCGCAGGACCGGCAAGCCATGATCAGCACCATGGTTGCCGGCCTCGACGAAAGGCTTCGGCAAAATCCGCGCGACGAGGAAGGGTGGATGCAGCTCGTTCGTTCCTATGCCGTGCTGGGCAAGACAGATCAGGCGCGTGACGCGCTCAATCGCGGTATCGCCGTCTTTGGCGCGGACAGTGACCAGGCCAGGAAATTCACCGCCTTTGCCGCCTCGCTTGGCGTGACGGCGACGGAGTAGACGATGACGCGCAAGCAGAAACGACTGTCGGTGATCGCAGCGGGGCTGGGGTTTCTCGGTGTTGCCACGGGGCTGACCTTCTATGCGCTTGGCCAGAAGGCCTCCTATTTCTACATGCCGGCCGATCTGGCCACCGCCAGCCTTCAGCCGGGCCAGCGCATAAGGCTCGGCGGTCTTGTCGAAAAAGGCACGGTCGAGCGTGGCCAAGGCGCCACCGTCGCCTTTTCGGTGACCGACAACCAGAAGGACGTCAAGGTCACCTATACCGGCATTCTTCCCGACCTCTTCCGCGAAGGACAGGGCGTGATCACCGAAGGCTCGTTTGGCCCTGACGGAATCTTTGTCGCCGACAGCGTGCTGGCCAAGCATGACGAGACCTATATGCCCAAGGAAGTGGCCGACGGCCTCAAGGCCAAGGGCGTATGGCAGGAGAGCAAGAGTGACTAGCGGGTGCGGTGACAATGGTTGAAACCGGACATTTCGCCCTGGTCCTGGCGTTTGCGCTGGCCCTGGTGCAGACGATGGTGCCGCTGTTCGGTGCGCGCACCGGCAACCACAAGATGATGGCCGTCGGCGCACCGGCCGCGCTGACCGGCTTTGCCTTGACGGCGCTGTCTTTCGTGGCGCTGGCAACCGCCTACGCCGGCTCCGACTTCTCGGTTGAGAGCGTCTGGGAGAACTCGCATTCGCTGCAGCCGCTGATCTACAAGATCACCGGAACCTGGGGCAATCACGAAGGTTCGATGCTGCTCTGGGTGCTGATCCTGACCTTCTTCGGCGCGCTCGTCGCCGTCTTCGGCGGCAATCTTCCGGCGACGCTCCGGGCCAATGTGCTTGCCGTGCAGGGAGCGATCGGCGCCACTTTCTTCCTGTTCATCCTGACGACGTCGAACCCGTTCGTCAGGCTCAATCCGGCGCCTATCGAGGGCCGCGATCTCAACCCGATCCTGCAGGACCTCGGCCTCGCCATCCATCCGCCGCTGCTTTATCTCGGCTATGTCGGTTTCTCGATCTGCTTTTCCTTCTCTGTCGCTGCCCTCATCGAGGGCCGCATTGACGCTTCGTGGGCGCGCTGGGTAAGGCCGTGGACATTGGTTGCCTGGATGTTCCTCACCGGCGGCATCGCCATGGGCTCCTACTGGGCCTATTACGAGCTCGGCTGGGGCGGCTTCTGGTTCTGGGATCCGGTCGAGAACGCATCCTTCATGCCGTGGCTGGCGGGCACGGCGCTGCTGCATTCGGCGATCGTCATGGAAAAGCGCTCGGCGCTGAAGATCTGGACGCTGCTTCTGGCGATCCTGACCTTCTCACTGTCGCTGCTCGGCACCTTCCTGGTGCGCTCCGGCGTGCTGACCTCGGTGCACGCATTCGCCACCGATCCGACGCGAGGCGTGTTTATCCTCTGCATCCTGACGCTGTTCATCGGCGGCTCGCTGGCGCTGTTTGCCTTGCGCGCCTCCCGGCTGACGGCCGGCGGCCTGTTTCACCCGATCTCGCGCGAAGGCGCGCTGGTCCTGAACAATCTGTTCCTGACCACCGCCACCGCCACCGTGCTGGTCGGCACGCTCTACCCGCTCGTGGTCGAAGCCCTGTCTGCCGACAAGATTTCGGTCGGCGCGCCGTTCTTCAACCTGACATTCGGCCCGCTGATGGTGCCGCTCTTGGTCGTCGTGCCGTTCGGGCCGCTCCTCGCCTGGAAGCGCGGTGACATTTTCGCGGTCGCCCAGCGCCTGATGGCGGCTTTCGCGGCGGCGCTGCTCGCCGTGCTGGTGACGGCCCTGTTCATCGATGGCGCTTCGGTGTTGGCGGCACTCGGTGTCGGCCTTGCCTTCTGGCTGATCTGCGGCGCGCTCACCGATCTCGCCGTCAAATCCGGCTTCGGCACCGTCGCGCCCGCCACCATGCTCAGGCGCTTCGCCGGCCTGCCGCGCTCGGTCTTCGGCACAGCGCTTGCGCATCTCGGCCTCGGGCTGACAACGCTCGGCATTGTCGGCACGCTTTGTTTCGGCACCGAAAAAATCCTGTCGATGCATGCCGGCGAGACCGTCGAACTGTCCGGCCACAAGCTGCGCTTCGAGGGGCTCTACCCGGCCCAGGGGCCTAACTACAGTGAGGATCGCGGCCGCTTCACCCTGCTTGGCGCCGACGGCAGCGTCGCAGGCGAGATCACCTCGGCCAAGCGCTCATATCCGGTGCGCCAGATGACCACGACCGAATCCGGCATCAGGACGATCGGCTTCAGCCAGCTCTATCTTTCGCTTGGCGACGAGGGCAGCGATGGCTCTGTGGTCGTTCGTCTGTGGTGGAAGCCGCTGGTGACGCTGATCTGGGGCGGCGGACTGGTGATGATGGCGGGCGCGGCGATGTCGCTGCTCGACCGCCGCCTGCGCGTCGGCGCACCGTCGCGCCGCAAGGCTGCGGCCGGCGTGCCATCGGCGAGCCTGCAATGAAAAGGGCCACGCTGGCCTCGCTGGTCCTGCTGCTGGCGCTGTTGTTCGCCGGCGCCGCGCAGGCGGTCAAGCCGGACGAGGTGCTGGCCGACCCGGCACTCGAGGCGAGGGCGCGCGCATTGTCGGAAGGCCTGCGCTGCATGGTCTGCCAGAACCAGTCGATCGACGAGTCCGATGCCGACCTCGCCCGCGACCTGCGCATCCTTGTGCGCCAGCGCCTGGTCGCCGGCGATACCGACCGGCAGGTGATGGACTATGTCGTTTCGCGCTACGGCGAATTCGTGCTGCTGAAGCCACGCTTCAATCTGCGCAATGTTTTGCTCTGGGGGACGCCAGTTCTTCTGCTGCTCGTTGGCGGGACATTCATCCTGGTGGCCGCCCGCTCGCGTCGTTCGACGGTGACCGCCGCATTAACTGCCGAGGAACAGACGGCGCTGGACAAGATGCTCCGCCGCGATTGATCGATACATTACGAAAGTTTCATGTACCGGAAATGGCGCCGTAATGTGCGGCTCTCTATTTCCGTTGTCGAGGATGCCAATCAAGGGGCGTCCCTTGAAAAGAGGATACGAGAACCATGAATGTTGCCCCCAATTCATATCTACGCACCCGCAAACGCCTGCTGGCCGCAGCCGCATCCCTGGCCATTGCCGGCGCGATCGGCTTTGGTGCTGTTGCCACCGGGACAGCCCCGGTGCTGGCCGACGCCGTGCGTGTCGAGGCACCGCAGGTCCCGAGCTTCGCCGATGTGGTCGAGCGCGTTTCGCCGGCGGTCGTCAGCGTGCGCGTCAAGGCCAAGATCCAGCCGACGGCCGATGACGGTTCCGGCCAGATGGACGACGAGGACGGCTTAGGCAATCTTCCCGACAACCCGCAGCTGCGCCGGTTCTTCCGCGAATTCCGCGGCTTTGGCGATCAAGGCGGCGATCAGGGCCCGAACGGAATGCGCCGTTTTGGACACCGTGACCGCAACAACGACCAGCCGCGGCCAGTGGCGCAAGGGTCCGGTTTCTTCATCTCCGATGACGGCTATCTCGTCACCAACAACCATGTCGTCGAGGAGGGCACCGCCTTCACCGTGGTGACCAATGACGGCAAGGAACTCGACGCCAAGCTGATCGGCACCGATCCGCGCACCGATCTTGCCGTGCTCAAGGTCGATGACGGCAACAAGTTCACCTATGTCGACTTCGCCGATGATTCCAAGGTTCGCGTCGGCGACTGGGTGGTGGCTGTCGGCAATCCGTTCGGCCTCGGCGGCACGGTTACCGCAGGCATCGTTTCGGCCCGCGGCCGCGATATCGGCGCCGGTCCCTATGACGACTTCATCCAGATCGACGCCTCGGTGAACCGCGGCAATTCGGGCGGCCCGACCTTTAACCTCAACGGCCAGGTTGTCGGCATCAACACCGCGATCTTCTCGCCCTCGGGCGGCAGCGTCGGCATTGCCTTCGACATTCCCGCTTCGACCGCCAAGCAGGTCGTGCAGGATCTGATGAAGAACGGTACAGTCCAGCGCGGCTGGCTCGGCGTCGAAATCCAGCCGGTCACCCCCGAAATCGCCGAGTCGCTTGGCCTTGGGTCCGGCAAGGGCGCGCTCGTTGCCAGCGCGCAGGACAACGGTCCCGGCAAGAAGGCCGGCATCACCGCCGGTGACGTGATCACCCAGGTGGACGGCAAGGACGTTGCTTCGCCGAAGGAACTCGCCCGCCTGATTGGCGCTTACCCGCCCGGCAAATCTGTCGATGTCACGGTGTGGCGCAACGGCAAGAGCGAGGCGGTCAAGGTCGATCTCGGCAAGCTGCCGTCGAGCGACAAGCAGGCCTCGGCCGACCAGCAGCCTGCCCCCGCGCCGAAGACCGACACGCTCGCCGATCTCGGCCTGACCGTCACCAAGTCTGACAATGGCAAGGGCCTTGTGGTGACCGATGTCGACCCCGACAGCGATGCCGCCGATCGCGGCATCCAGCCCGGCGACGTCATCACCTCCGTCAATTCGGCGGAAGTGAACGGCGCCGGCGACGTCGACAAGGCGATGGCCGACGCGGTGAAGTCCGGCCGCAAGGCGGTGCTGATGCAGATCACCCGCGACGACAGCAACCGCTTCGTCGCACTGCCTGTCGCCAAGGGCTGAGCGCATGACCCCGAACACGTATTCCGTTTTCGGAAAGGCTCATGCGCCGATTCAAGGTGCTAGAGCGTCCTTTGCGCGTCCAAGAGGACGCGCGGCGCTCTAGTGGTCGACTTTTCCGGTGCGGCGGTTTTCAACACCCCCGAGCCGCCGCACGGGAAAGCACGGGGCCTGAATACGTTCGTCAGTCATCGTGTTCCGCCCCAGCGGCAGCGGGCTTCCCATCGCCCGCTGCCGCTCGAACATGCCGCTCAAGGCGTGAAGCGGTTTTAGGCTACGACATGCTAAAACAAAGACTTACCGCGTATCCCTGAATCAATTTGTTCGCGATACGCCATGGAGAAGGCCACGATGCATATGCCGGCCACTCAATCTTCCAGCGAAATCGCGTATAACGGTTCTATGAAGATTCTCGTCATAGAAGACGATCGCGAGGCAGCCGACTACCTGCAGAAGGCGTTCGCCGAGGCCGGCCATACCGCCCATGTCGCCGGCGACGGCGAAACCGGCTTCGCGCTCGCCGATTCCGGCGACTATGACGTCATGGTCGTTGATCGCATGATGCCGCGCCGCGACGGCCTGTCCGTCATTGCCGGGCTCAGGTCCCGGGGCAATACGACACCCGTGCTGATCCTGTCGGCGCTCGGCGAAGTCGACGACCGGGTCACCGGTCTGCGCGCCGGCGGCGACGACTATCTGACCAAACCCTACGCCTTTTCGGAACTGCTCGCCCGCGTCGAGGTGCTGAACCGCCGCGCCAGCGCCAGGGAAGCCGAAACCGTCTACCGGGTCGGTGATCTCGAACTCGACCGGCTGTCGCACTCGGTGCGCCGCGCCGGGCGCGAGATAACGCTGCAGCCGCGCGAGTTCCGCCTGCTCGAATATCTGATGCGCCATGCCGGCCAGGTGGTGACCCGCACCATGCTGCTCGAGAATGTCTGGGACTACCATTTCGATCCGCAGACCAATGTCATCGACGTTCATATCTCGCGGCTGCGGGGCAAGATCGAGAAGGGCTTCGACAAGCCGATCCTGCACACGGTTCGCGGCGCCGGCTATATGCTGAAAAGCGGCTAGAACCCCATGGCTCTTTCCGTGCCGGCCATCATGAAGACGACGGCAGCGCGGCTTTCGGCGCTCTACCTCCTGCTGTTCGCCATCTGCGCGGTGCTGCTCGTGTTCTACATGACCTCGCTGTCGGCGCGCATGCTGACCGGCCAGACCCAGGACACGATCAACGACGAGGTGCTCGGCCTCGCCCGCGCCTATCAGCGCGGCGGCCTCCCGCTGCTGGTCCGCGTCGTCGAGCAGCGCTCCCGCCAGCCCGGCGCCAATCTCTATCTGATCGCCGATGCCAACGGCCAGATCCTGACCGGCAACGTGCAGAGTCTGGAGCCGGGCGTGATCGAGGCCGAGGGCTGGACCACCGAGCCGTTCTCCTACCGCCGCTTCGGCGAGGGCGAGCTCGAGCGGCAGCGCAACCCGGTCTCCGACCCGAACGAGCCCGCCCAGAGCGAAGTCCAGGCCGAAGGCGAGAAAGGCCACAACGCCATTGCCCTGGTGCTGCGCCTGCCCAACCAGATGATCATGCTGGTCGGCCGCGACCTCGGCGAGCCGGAGCGCTTCCGCGCCGTCATTCGCCGCGCCTTGATGCTGGCGCTCGGCATGATGGGCGTCGGCGGGCTGCTGATCTGGTTCTTCGTCGGGCGCGCGGCGCTGAAGCGCATCGACAGCGTGTCGGAGGCGAGCCGCCGCATCATGGGCGGCGATCTTTCCGGCCGGCTGCCGGTCACCGGCGCCGGCGACGAGTTCGACCGGCTGTCGGAAAACCTCAATTCCATGCTGGCCAGGATCGCCACGCTGAACGAGGGCCTGAAGCAGGTCTCCGACAACATCGCCCACGACCTGAAAACGCCGCTCACCAGGCTGCGCAATCGCGCCGAGGCGACGCTTTCCGGCAAGCACAACACCAGCGACTACCGGCAGGCGCTGGAAGGAACGATCGCCGAATCCGATCAGCTGATAAAGACCTTCAACGCCATCCTGATGATCTCGCGACTGGAAGCCGGCTATTCCTCGGAAAGCACCACCAGGGTTGATCTGGCCGCTGCCGTGCACGACGTCGTCGAACTCTACGAGCCGGTAGCGGAGGAGGCGGGCGTGACGCTCGAAACTTCGGTGCAAGGTTCCTTCGCCGTCAACGGCAATCGCGAGCTGATTGGCCAGGCGCTGTCCAACATCGTCGACAACGCGATCAAATATTCGACCGACTCGACCTCCAGGCCTACGGTTCGCGTGACGCTGGAGCGTGTCGGTAGCGAGATCAGACTCGCCGTCTCCGACAACGGCCAGGGCATTCCCGACGATGTCGACCGCGCCAGGGTGACCGAGCGTTTCGTGCGGCTGGAAAAGAGCCGCTCGCAGCCGGGTTCCGGCCTTGGCTTGAGCCTCGCCAAGGCGATCATGACATTCCACAATGGACGGCTTGAGCTTCTGCCCGGCAATCCCGGATTGTCGGTCGTCATGAGTTTTCCCGGGCGGGAGGATCGCTGATGGTTGCGAGGATGGCAGTGCGACGCCTCGAAACGGACTGGCTGTTGAAGCCAGCGGTAGAGCTCGTTCCGCTGGATGCAAGCCGCGCCAGGCAGGAATTGTCGGAGATCGCCGACGCCGCGCGGCAAAAGGAACTGCCGCGACTGGCGAAATTTCTCGCCGGCAAGGGGGTCGTCCAGGATTTCCTCGCCGCCGTGTTCGACCTGTCGCCGTTCCTGCGCGATACCGCGCGCCGCCGGCCACGGATACTCGATGCGCTTTTCGACGGGAGCGTCGAGGCGCGGCTGTCATCGATCGGCGCCGCGGTCGACAAGGCAGCACGCGTAGAGGCCGTCTCCGAAAGCAGCCTGATGATGGAGCTGCGCCAATGTAAGGCGGAGGCGCATTTCCTGATCGCCTTGGCCGATCTCGCCGGCGAGGCCGAGACCTCGCTGACGGTGCGGCGACTGAGCGACCTTGCCGACGCCTGCACGCGTGCGGCTGTCGATTTCCTGCTCCGCGACGCGCATGAGCAAGGCAAGCTCCGATTGCCGGATGCCAAAAATCCGGCGCGACACTCGGGCTGGATCCTGCTCGGCATGGGCAAGCTCGGCGCGCATGAGCTGAACTTCTCCTCCGACATCGACCTCGTCGTCTTCTTCGACCCCGATGCGCCTGCCGTCGTCGATCCGCTCGATGCCACAGAGCTGTTTTCGCGCCTGACCCGCCGGCTTGTCCGTATCCTCCAGGACCGCACCGAGCACGGTTACGTCTTCCGCACCGATCTCAGGCTTCGTCCCGACCCCGGCTCGACGCCGCTGGCGATCCCGGTCGAGGCGGCGCTGCGCTACTATGAGGCGCGCGGCCAGAACTGGGAGCGCGCCGCCATGATCAAGGCCCGCCCGCTGGCCGGCGATTTTGCCGCCGGCGCCGCGTTCCTGAAGGAACTGCAGCCCTATATCTGGCGCAAATACATGGACTATGCGGCGATTGCCGACGTCCATTCGATCAAGCGCCAGATCCACGCCCACAAAGGCCATGGCGAGGTCGCGGTCAAAGGCCACAATGTCAAGCTCGGTCGCGGCGGTATCCGCGAGATCGAGTTCTTCGTCCAGACCCAGCAGCTTATCGCCGGCGGCCGCTTTCCCGAACTGCGCGGCCGCGAGACCGTGCCGATGCTGGGCGAGCTCGCCGCGCGCGGCTGGATCACCGCCGACGCGCGCGATGCGCTCACCAGGCAATACTGGTTCCTGCGCCGCGTCGAACATGCCATCCAGATGGTTGCCGACCAGCAGACGCATATCCTGCCGGAGGACGAAGAGGGGCTGGAGCGCGTCGCCCGCATGCTGGGCTTTGCCGATGCGGCAGGCTTTGCCGAAACGTTCCGCGCGGCGCTGCACCAGGTCGAGCGCCACTATGCAGCGCTGTTCGAAACCGCGCCGGAGCTTTCGGCCGGTATCGGCAATCTGGTCTTTACCGGCGACGTCGACGATCCCGATACCTTGCAGACCTTGCAGCGGCTCGGCTTCCAGCGGCCGAGCGACATCTGCCGGGTTATCCGCGGCTGGCACTTCGGCCGCTACCGCGTCACCAGGTCGGCGGAAGCGCGCGAGCGGCTGACCGAACTGACGCCGGCGCTGCTGCAAGCCTTCGGCCAGACGCGGCGGGCGGACGAGGCAGTGATCCGCTTCGACGAATTCCTTGCCGGCCTGCCTGCCGGCATCCAGCTGTTTTCGCTGCTGCAGTCGAATCCGGCTTTGCTGAAGCTGATGGCGACTATCATGGGCGCGGCACCGCGGCTGGCCGCCATCATCACGCGCCGGCCGCATGTCTTCGATGGGCTGCTCGATCCGGCGCTGCTGAGCGAACTGCCAAACCGCGCCTATCTGTCGGCGCGCCTTGCCGCCTTCCTCGAAGGTGACAGAGCCTATGAAGACGTGCTCGACCGGCTGCGCATCTTTGCTTCGGAGCAAAAATTCCTGATCGGCGTCAGGCTGCTTGCCGGGTCGATCGACCCGTCGCGCGCCGGCCGCGCTTTTTCCGATCTCGCCGACCTGACCATCGAGGCGGCATTGCAGGCGGTGATGGCGGAATTCGCTTTGCGTCATGGCTATATTGCCGGCGGCCGGGTCGCGCTGCTCGGCATGGGCAAGCTCGGCAGCCGCGAACTGACGGCGGGCTCCGACGTCGACCTCATCCTGCTCTACGATCACGACGCCGATGCGGAGGAGTCCGACGGCGACAAGCCGCTTGCCCCGTCGCATTACTACAGCCGGCTGACACAGCGGCTGATCGCCGCCGTTTCCGCGCCGACAGCCGAGGGCGTGCTCTATGAGCTCGACCTTCGCCTGCGGCCGTCCGGCAACAAGGGGCCGGTGGCTACCCATGTCGACGCCTTCAAGAAATATCAGCGCCAGGACGCCTGGACATGGGAGCACATGGCGCTGGCGCGCGCCCGCACGATCGGCGGCGATGCCGAGCTCTGCCGCGAGATCGAAGGGGACGTTGCCGCAGTGCTCGCTCTGCCGCGCGATCCAGCCAAGGTGATGGCCGAGGCATCCGAGATGCGCGCCATGGTCGACAAGGAGAAGCCGCCGCGCGATCCCTGGGACATCAAGCTGATCCCGGGCGGCCTCATCGATCTCGAATTCATTGCCCAGGTTGCGCTGATCACCGGAAAGATCGAGGCAGGCCGCAGGGCCACCGGCACGGCTGAGGTCCTGTCGCGCCTGGCGCCGGATTTCGCCAAGGCCCAGGTCAGGCAGGAACTGGTGGATGCCTATTCGCTCTATCTGGCGCTGACCCAGATGATACGGCTTTGCCTCACCGGCGCGTTCGAACGCGACGACGTTCCGCCAGGGCTTTCCGATCTACTTCTTGCGGTCACCGACCTGCCGGATTTCGGGGTGCTTGAAGCGCACCTCAAGGAGACGTCGCAGAAGGTCAGAAAGGATTTCGACCTTCTGCTTCGTGCGAAACAACCGTGACGGCAACCAGCCGTACGGGCGAGAGCATCGGGCCCAAAATTGCGACCTGCTTTGGGAGGTTCCGATGTTCAATCAAAGAGATAGAGCGGGGGATTGAAGGTCCGCCGCTCTAGCATCGGGGGTGACGATGCAACAGGAGAAGACCATGAGAAAGACAACCAGACTTGCACTCGTTTTCGCAGCCCTGGCCGGCGCCGTCGGCACCGCTGCCTATGCAGACGAGCACTCCGTGGCCGGGCCGCGCGACGGCATGATGATGCGCCTCGGCAAGGTCATGAAGGACAATGACGGCACCATCACCTTCGACCAGTTCTCCGACGCCATGAACGCGCGGCTGAAGAAGATGGTCGCCGACAATGGCGGCAAGCTGACCGTGGCACAGCTCGCCGACGCGCTCGAGAAGGCACGCTCCGAGCAGATGGCCAGGCGCATCATCGCCCGTTACGACACCAAGGGCAACGGCACGCTGACCGCCGATGACATCACCAGCCGCCAGAAGAAGGTCTTCGCCATGCTCGACCGTGACAATGACGGGAAAATCGAGAAGAACGAACTGCCGAAGGGTCCCGGCGGTCACCGCCAATGGGACGGCGAGGGCAATGATGGCACTGACGGCATGCAGTGAGAATTGATAACGCTCCGGCGGTGCGAGCCGCCGGAGCGTTATTTTGTCATTCAGGCAGCGGCCCTGACCGCCTGCGGGGCTTTCTTGATCGGGATGCGTACCGAGACGATCGTTCCGACGCTTTCGGTCGAGCGGATCTTCAACGCGCCACCCTGAAGCTCGGCCAGCGAGCGCGAGATGGCGAGGCCGAGGCCGGAGCCGGCATGGCTCTTGGAGAACTGGTTTTGCACCTGTTCGAATGGCCGCCCGAGCTTGCTCAGCGCCGCCTTCGGGATGCCGCAGCCATTGTCCTCGATCGTCAGGATCAGCGCGCTGGAAATGCTGCGGGCTCTGACCGAGATGTGGCCGCCTTGCCCGGTGAACTTCACCGCATTGGACAGAAGGTTGATGAGGATCTGCTTGATCGCCCTGCGGTCGGCGAACAGCGTCAGCGAATCGGCGATGCGGGTTTCGACGGTGATCGACTTTTCCGCCGCCTGCAGAGAAACGACGCGAACCGTCTCCCTGATGAGCGGGCAGAGATCGATTTCTTCCTGATCCAGGGCGAACTGGCCGGCCTCGATCTTCGACATGTCGAGGATGTCATTGATCACACCGAGAAGATATTTGCCGCTGCCGTTGATGTCGGTGGCATACTCTTCGTAGCGCGGCGAGCCCAGCGGCCCGAACAGCCGCCGTTCCATCAGTTCCGAGAAGCCGATGATCGCGTTGAGCGGGGTGCGCAACTCGTGCGACATGTTGGCCAGGAATTCGGATTTGGCCCGGTTTGCCGCTTCGGCGCGCTCGGTTTCCTTCATGTATTTGCGATTGAGTTCGACGAGCTCACGCGCCCGTTCTTCTTCCGCGCGGCGGGCAAGGCTGAGGTCATGGATTGTCGCCATCAGCCGGCGCTCGCTGTCGACCAGCTTCTCCTGGTGCAGCTTGATCTGGGTGATGTCGGAGCCGACAGAGACGGTACCGCCGTCCCTTGTCCGCAACTCGTTCACCTGCAACCAGCGGCCGTCGGCAAGCTGGCGCTCGAAGGTCACGCCTCCCTGCGGTCCGTTGGTGTTGGCAAGCCGCCGCTCCGAGGCGAAGGCCAGCATGCGTTCCTCCAGAACGGCGCGCGGAGCGCCCGGCATCACGTCGCGATCCAACAGGCCGTTGTCCTGCTGGTATTTGGAATTGCACATGATCAGGCGCTCGGACGAATCCCACAGCACGAAAGATTCGTTGATGTTTTCGATGGCCGTCCTCAGGCGCAGGTCCGCCGCTTCGGAGCGCAGCGCCAGATGCCGCTGCTCGGTGACGTCGACGGCGATGCCGATCAGCTGGATCTCCGGCGCTTCCGGGTCGATAACGTGTGCTCTTGCGCGCATCCAAACCCATTGCCCGTCGGCATGGCGCATCCGGAACACCTGGTCGATATGGTCGATCTCGCGTGCGACGATCCTGTTGGCGAGTTCGAACAAATCGCCGTCCTCGGGATGAATGATTTCATCGACTTCGCCGAACGACAGCATCGTGTCACAAGGCTCGTAGCCCAGCATGTCGTACATCGAGCGCGACCAGTACATCTTGCCGCGCACCATGTCCCAATCCCACAGGCCGCAGCGGCCGCGCACCAGCGCCATGTCGATGCGCTGGTGGGCTTCGAGATAGATGCGATCGGCGGCCTGGGCGCGCGCCGCCTGGCCGAAATAGGCGTAGAGGATGATGATCAGCACACCGGCCGTCAGCACGAACAGCGTGACGTTGAGTGAGACCGTCTTGCGCCAGGCGTCAAAAACTGCCTCCCGCGGCACGAACGCTGCCGCGGCACCCCTTCGGCCATTCGCCAGGCTCACTGCCGCGTACCAGTCCTGTCCGCCGATGTTGACCTCCATTACCCCGGCGCGGTCGCCGAACATGAACAGCGGCTGCCCGCCCTGCACGACGCCATCGAGCGATCGCCCCTCCCAGTGCATCGACTGCGGCGATACGGCAATGATCTTGAAGGCGCTATCGGTGATCGCCAGTACGTGGCTTCGGCCCATCGCGCCCTGACGACCGGTGCTCTCCAGCAGGTCCTGGATCGCGCCGGGCGTGGAAGCCATGGTCGCATCGGCAGCGATCGAACTGGCCAGTTGGCCGGCGGCCAGCGCAAGGATCGCCTTGGCGTCGCGCTCGATCTCGTCGCGCTCGTTCATCAGTGACAGAAAGCGCAGTACTGCGATGATCAACAGAAACATGATGATGAGGGCGGGTATCGATCGCCGCAACAGCGGCTCGGCTGCCAGCAGCCGTCGGTAGGCAGGTTCGGCGATGAGCCGCGTATTGCCCGCGAGACCGTCGCTTCGCGCCTCGCGCCGCCCAAAAGCCGTCCCACCGGGCGCGCCCCACGCGTCCGCCTTCGCCATAAATGGCACTCCCCGATTTTCTGTCCCGCTTGACGATCCGGCAACGCCGCACTTCCGAATCGTCACTAAAGAATCAAAGGTGATTCGCCTTGTCCAGAGGCGCGGCGAAAAAAGATTAAAAATCGACTAAAATAATGGGGTTTTCGGGTGGTCTTCCCTTTTTCCCACAAGGGGAGAACGGGAGGTCGCTTACGCCAGGGTGCGCTCGACGATGTCTCGCAAATCGGCCGACAGCTTCTCGGTATTGGCGATCGAAAGCAACGCCTCCCTTGCCTTGGCCTGCCGCACCGGTTCGAGCGAGCGCCACGACCTGAGCGCCGTCGCCAGCCTGGCGGCCACCTGCGGGTTGCGTTTTTCGACCTGCAGCACCGTTTCGACGAAAAGCCGGTAGCCTTGGCCGTCGGCGCGATGGAAGCCGGTCTGGTTGGCGCTGGAAAACGTACCGATGAGTGCCCGTACCCGGTTCGGGTTGGCCATCGAGAACGCCGGGTGGCTGGTCAAGGCGCGCACCGCGTCCACGGTTTGCGGGCTGGGCACGCTGGCCTGGGTCTGGAACCATTTGTCCATGACCAGCGCATCGGTTGCATATTTCGCCTCGAAATCGGCCAGTGCCTTGGTTGCCTCCGGTGAGCCGTGGTGACGGTGCGCAAGCACGGTCAACGCCGCGGCCCGGTCGGTCATGTTGGTCGCCGACTGGAAGTGCCGGGCAGCGAGTTCCGCACCTCCCGGCAGCAAGCACAGATAATCCAGCAGGACATTGCGCAGCGCCCGCCGCCCGGCACTGGCCGCATCCGGGCTGAACGGACCGTTGTCGGCGAGCCGATCGTAAAGTTTGGAGAATATCTCGCGGTTGGTCTCGGCGATCGCAACCGCCAGCGCCTCGCGCGCCGCGAAAATGGCGTCGGGGTCGATGTTCTTGCCGATGTCGCGGGCGATATCGGCCTCGCCGGGCAGCGCCAGCGCCAGTGCCCGATAGGCGGGTTCGAGCGCTTCGTCGCCGCCTATTTTGCCGGCAAGCCCGGTCAGCCGGGCGCTGAACTCGGGTTGCTTGTGGTCCAGGATCTGGCGGAAGGCTGCAATCAGCGCATCGGTCAAAAGCGAGTTGAACGACTGCCAGCGCGAGAAGGCGTCGCTGTCGTGGCCAGCCAGAAAAAACTGGTCGTCGGGCCGCTGCTCGACCGAAAGTGTCACCGGCGCCGAAAAGCCGCGGTTGAGCGACATGGCTGGACGCTCGGCAATCCCGGAAAACCTGACGACATGGCGGCGTTTGCGGATATGGATGACACCGTCCTCGACGTTCGCCCCTTCGGCGCCGCTGTGGGCTATCGCCTCGCCACCGGCGCCAACCAGGCCGAAGGCAAGCGGAATGTGCATCAGCCGCTTGCGGCTTTCCGACGGCGTTGGCGGCACCGACTGCTCGATTTCGAGCGTGAATTCCCGCGCTGCCGGATTATACGCCGAACTGACGGTCAGGTTCGGCGTACCGGCCTGATGATACCACAGCGAAAACTGCGACAGGTCGCGACCCGAGACGTCTTCGAACACTTTGATGAAGTCTTCGATCGTCGCCGCCTGGCCGTCGTGACGTTCGAAGTAGAGGTCCATGCCGGCGCGGAACGTCTCGGCGCCGAGGATGGTATGGATCATGCGCACGACTTCCGAGCCTTTTTCGTAGACCGTCGCCGTGTAGAAATTGTTGATCTCGCGGTAGCGGCGAGGCCGGACCGGATGCGCCAGCGGCCCTTGGTCCTCGGGAAACTGATGGGCGCGCAGCGTACGAACCTCGGCGATGCGCTTGACGGCGCGCGAGCGCTGATCGGCGGAGAATTCGTGGTCGCGGAAAACGGTCAGGCCTTCCTTCAAGCAAAGCTGGAACCAGTCGCGGCAAGTGATTCTGTTACCTGTCCAATTGTGGAAATACTCATGGGCAATGATGGCCTCGATATTGGCGAAATCGGCGTCGGTCGCGGTTTCCTGGTCGGCCAGCACATATTTGTCGTTGAAGATGTTGAGACCCTTGTTCTCCATTGCTCCCATATTGAAGTCGGACACAGCGACGATGTTGAAGACATCGAGGTCGTATTCGCGGCCGAATGCCTCCTCGTCCCATTTCATCGACCGTTTCAAAGCGTCCATGGCGTAGCCGGCGAGCCTCTCCTTGCCCGGTTCGACATAGATTCCGAGCTCGACCTTGCGGCCAGACAGGGTGACAAAACTGTCTGAGATCTTGCCGAGGTCGCCCGCCACCAGCGCAAACAAATAGGACGGCTTGGGGAAGGGGTCGTGCCAGACCGCATAGTGCCAGCCGCCGGCAAGCTCGCCGCGATCGGCCGGGTTGCCGTTGGACAAAAGCAGCGGCGCCTCATTGCGCTCAGCTTCGATACGCACCGTATAGACCGACAGGATGTCGGGACGGTCGAGGAAATAAGTGATGCGGCGAAAGCCTTCGGCCTCGCATTGCGTGCAATAGACGTCGCTCGAGCGATAGAGGCCCATCAGCGCTTCGTTCTGCGCCGGCGCCAACACGGTTTCAATTCTCAGCTGGAAGCGCCTTGTCGCAGGGGGGCTGATGATTGTCAGTTGATCGGGCGTGACGAGAAAATCCGCAGGGCTCGGCTCCTGGCCGTCCATGGCGATGCCGCGGAGCGTCAGCCCGTCGCCATCCAGCACCAGTGGCACCGACGCCGCAATCCCGTCGCGGCGTTCGACCGTCAGCACGGCGGTCACATGCGTTGCTTCAGGCGAAAGGCGGAAAGTCAGGCTGGTTTCCGGAATGAGATAATCACTGGGGCGATAGTCTTCGAGCTTGAAGACCTGGCCGGTATCTGTGCGCATTCCTTGATTTTTCCTGTCGATCCGGGTGCGGCGGGCGGGTCCGCTGGTCCAAATAATTTGAAGTCTGCGCTCTTTACACGAAACGCTCCCTCGACAAAACTGCAGCGACGTCTATTTCAGGCGATCATTTCCCAAGCATCACCGCGAGGCTTCCATGACCGTCGTCACGCCGAAATTCGGAACGAGCGCCTCTGTGTTGCGTCGCGAGGATGTGGCCTTCATCAAGGGCGCGCGGGAGGCGGGTACGATCGGGTCGACGCCTGCCGCGCTCAATGCGGTGACCGACGCGCTCTACCGCACCTACGGCATCAGGCATATCGACATGCCGGCAACGCCGGCGTGCATCTGGGCGGCGATCGAGGAAGCAAAAGGGGCGTGACAGCCAGACCGGATTTGCCAGTGCTTGCAGCTGGCGACCTTGCCGGCGAGCACAGCACGCTGACCGGGATCTTGCTCAAGATCGTATCGGTGGCGGTCTTCGTCGGCATGTCGTCCTGCATCAAGGCGGCAGGCACCGTGCCGGCGGGCCAGATCGTCTTCTTCCGCTCCTTCTTTGCCATTTTTCCGATCATCGCCTTCCTCGCCTTCCAGGGAAAACTCGGAACCGCCTTTTCGACAAAGCGCCCGCTCAACCACATTGCGCGCGGCGTCGTCGGTGTCTGTGCCATGGGGCTCGGCTTCTTCGCGCTGACGCGGCTGCCGCTGCCGGAGGCGATCACACTGAACTACGCGCAGCCGCTGCTGGTCGTGGTGTTCAGTTCGATCTTCCTCGGCGAAGCCATCCGCATCTATCGCTGGAGTGCGGTTGCCGTCGGCCTGGTCGGGGTGCTGATCATCTCGTGGCCGGAACTGACGCTGCTCAGTTCGGGCGCTGCCCTTGGCGATCAGGAGGTGCCTGGCGTCATCGCCGCCCTCATAGCCGCGGCGATCTCGGCCATCGCCATGCTCCTGGTTCGCAACCTCGTCCAGAGCGAGCGGACGGCGACCATCGTGCTGTGGTTTTCGGTAACCGCGAGCGTCATGGCGCTGCTTTCGCTGCCATTCGGCTGGCAGGCGCTGACGCCAGCACAGGCGGGGCTTCTGATTGCCGCGGGTTTTTGCGGCGGGCTTGGCCAGATTCTGATGACCTCGGCCTATCGCCATGCCGAGGCTTCCGTCGTAGCACCTTTCGAATACACTTCGATGATCCTCGGCGTCGTCGTCGGCTATCTGGTCTTTGGCGACGTCGCCACGATCAACATGCTGGTCGGCGGCATGATCGTGGTTGCGGCGGGGATTTTCATCATCTGGCGCGAGCGCCAGCTGGGTCTCGAACGCACCCGCACCCGCAAGGCCGTCGCGCCGGAAGGGTGATCAGCCCGCTGCGTCGGTCCGCTCTTTCGCCAGCCGCATCAGCACCGCCCGCGTCTGCTCGTCGGCGGGGAAAAAAGATTCGATCGCCAGCTCCGCCAGCGTCACGTCGAGCGGCGTGCCGAACACGGTGATGGTGCTGATGAACGACAGCACCGCGTCGCCATGGGCAAGCTTGAGCGGATGGACAATCGCGTTCGGTTCGACCGGCGCCGGCCGGCTGCTTTTAAGGCCGGACGGATAGGCCCGAAGCTCGCGCTCGAGCTCGACCAGAACCGGATCGGCGGCAGCGTCGTTCTGCCGCTTCAGCCGCTCCAGAAGATGCGTCCGCCATTCCGCAAGGTTGACGATGCGCGGCGCGATGCCGCCGGGATGCAGGCTGAGGCGCAAAACGTTGACCGGCGGCTTCAGCAGGGAGGCGTCGGCGACATTGGCGAGGAACGGGCCGATGGCGGCGTTCGCCGACACCAGGTTCCAATGCCGGTCGACGGCAAGCGCCGGGAACGGCTCGTGCGCCTTGAGCACGGTCTCGACCGCCGCCATCGCCGGTGCCATCGAGGCATCGTCAAGTGGTCGTTCGCTGAAGCTCGGGGCAAAGCCGGCGGCCAGCAGCAGCTGGTTGCGCTGCCTGAGCGGGATCGAAAGCTGCTCCGCCAGATGCAGCACCATGTCACGCGAGGGTGCGGCGCGGCCGCTTTCAACGAAACTCAGATGCCGCTGCGAGATCTCGGCCTCCATGGCGAGGTCGAGCTGGCTCATGCGCCGGCGTGTACGCCATTCGCGAATGAGACTGCCGGCGGAAATCTGGGCTGCTGTCATAACGAGATGACTAGGCCGGCAGTGGGCGCATTTCAATTACCTGCGAGATCATGATGCCGCCCTTCCTTCCTCGCAAGGGGAGGACGGAAGACGCGTTCTGCACCGTTACCCAAGTGCCCGCAACTTCGCCTTCACTTCGAGGAAATCCCGCCACGCCAGCTTCTTGTGCGCAGGCGTTCTCAACAAATAGGCCGGATGCAGGGTCGGCATGGCGGGAATGGCGACGCCAGACGGGGTCGTGTGGACGCGCCAGTTGCCGCGCAGCCGCAATATGCCTTCGGAGGTGTTGAGCAGGGTCTTTGCCGACGGGCCGCCGAGATTGACCAGCACCTTCGGATTGACCAGTTCGATCTGCCGCTCGATGAACGGCCGGCAGATCTCGGTCTCGTGCGGCGTCGGCGTGCGGTTGCCCGGCGGCCGCCAGGGAATCACGTTGGCGATGTAGGCAGATGTCCGGTCAAGACCGATCGCGGCCAGCATGCGGTCGAGCAACCGGCCCGAGCGGCCGACGAACGGCAAGCCCTCTATGTCCTCGTCGCGGCCCGGCGCTTCGCCGACCAGCATCACCGCGGCAGTCGGATTGCCGTCGGCGAACACCAGGTTCTTGGCGGTGAATTTAAGATTGCAGCCGTCGAATGCCGCCATGTGCTGGCGAAGCTCGTCGAGGTTTGCCGCCGATCTCGCCAGTTGCCGCGCCAATGCCGCCTGCGCCTCGTCGGGCACCGTTGACATGGCCGGGGACGTTCGCACTGCCGGTGCCGTATTCGGTCTCTCGCCCATTTCGCCGCGCGACACGCTCGTCGAGCGATGAGGCGATGCATTTTCACCGGCCGGCAGAGCGGCCGCCGCAGGCACCCGCTCCGGCGGCCTGGCTTCTGCAAACCTGTTTACCGGCTGTTCTTCAAGTGCCTCGTCGACGCCGGCGCTGGCGTAGAAGGCCAGCAGCTCGGCGAGATCGGCTCGGCTAGTGTGGGGGGCGGCAGTCATGGTTTCACATTCGGCCGCGGAGCTTGAATTTGCAAGTTCAGCTCGACGGTATGCGCGGATCCTGCACCAGATAGAACGTCCAGCGCGGCGTGTAGTCGGTGATCAGGAAATAGAAGCTGGCGGTCTTCAGCGGATCGATCTTGCCGTTCTTGAACAGCAGGCGGTCATACGGTTCGAAATTGCGGTCGAAATCGGCGTAGCTGCTCGACCAGATATTTTCGGGCGTTTTGTTGCGCTGGTCGAACGACAGGCCGTCGCCGAACACGCTCGGCTGGTCGAGGATCTCCTGGAGTTCGAACTGGAACTCGACCCAGGCTTGGCCGCTATTGTTGAGCACGTCGATGCGCATATACATCAGACCATTGGCGAAGTCTCCCGCCTTGCCGAACGGCTGGATCGGCCTTGTCGTGCGAATGGCCAGCGTTACCGGCGTCGCTGAATTCAGCTCTTCGGTGATGACCAGCGGATCCTCTTTCGTGCCGATGCCGGAAGCCCCGGTGATGCGGAAACCGCCGCGCTCGTCGGAAAAGGAATAGGCGCCGGTCGCCCAGACCAGTTGCTGCTCGGCACGGGCATCGAAGGCCGTCAGTGGCAGAAGCGCCAAGAGCGTCGCACGGCAAAACCGGCCGGGCGTGAAAAAAAAGCGCGTCGATGAAAAGCCAGCCGGCCCGAATATGCGCATGGCGGGAAGTATGGCCGATAAGCAAGCCGTCGAACAATTAAAAACATCAGTGCGACATATCTGTGCAAACGGAATAGGGTTGAAGATTGATGCTCGTCACCGCGAATCTGTGCGGCAGGACGCGACTTTTTGACGAAATCGGTATTGTCACGTCCGCGCCGGTTTCCCGTCGCTATTTGATGCGCTATGCAGCGCGTGAGCCAGCAAGATGCCGGAATTGCGAGCCAGTGAGGGATCGATGAGCGATATCGAACGCGAAAGCATGGAATTCGACGTGGTCATCGTCGGCGCCGGCCCGGCCGGCCTCGCCGCCGCGATCCGTCTCAAGCAGGTCAATCCCGAGCTTTCCGTCGTCGTGCTGGAAAAGGGCGGCGAAGTCGGCGCGCACATCCTGTCCGGCGCCGTCGTCGATCCGATCGGCATCGACCGGCTGCTGCCCGGCTGGCGCGAAGAGGAGGGTCATCCCTTCAGGACACCGGTCACCGACGACCATTTCCTGGTTCTCGGCCCCGCCGGTTCGTTCCGTCTGCCCAATATCCTGATGCCGCCGCTGATGAACAATCACGGCAACTATATCGTCTCGCTCGGCAATGTCTGCCGCTGGCTGGCGACCAAGGCCGAGGCGCTGGGCGTCGAGATCTATCCGGGCTTTGCCGCGGTCGGCCTGCTCTACAACGAGGCCGGTGCGGTCACTGGCGTCGTCACCGGCGACATGGGCGTCGAGAAGGACGGCACGCACGGTCCGGGCTTTGCGCCGGGCATGGCGCTGATGGGCAAATATGTCTTGATCGGCGAGGGCGCGCGCGGCTCGCTGGCCAAGCAACTGATCGCCAAATACCACCTTTCCGACGGTCGTGAGCCCGGAAAATACGGCATCGGCCTCAAGGAACTCTGGCAGATCAAACCGGAAAACCACCGGCCGGGCCTTGTCCAGCATTCCTTCGGCTGGCCGCTCGATTTGAAGACCGGCGGCGGCTCCTTCCTCTACCATCTCGAGGACAACCAGGTGGCAGTCGGCTTCGTCGTTCACCTGAACTACAAGAATCCCTATCTGTCGCCCTTTGACGAGTTTCAGCGCTTCAAGACCCATCCGGCGATCCGCGGCACCTTCGAGGGTGCCAAGCGGCTGGGCTATGGTGCCCGCGCCATCACCGAAGGCGGCTGGCAGTCGGTGCCGAAACTGTCCTTCCCTGGCGGTGCGCTGATCGGCTGCGCAGCCGGCTTCGTCAACGTGCCGCGCATCAAGGGCTCGCACAATGCCGTGCTCTCCGGAATGCTGGCGGCCGAGCATGTCTGTGATGCGATAGCCGCCGGCCGCACCAATGACGAGCTGGCCTCCTACGAGGCCGCCTGGCGCGCCACCGATATCGGCAAGGACCTGAAGAAAGTGCGCAACGTCAAGCCGCTATGGTCGCGCTTCGGCACCATTGTCGGCGTCGGCCTTGGCGGCCTCGACATGTGGCTGAACACGCTGTTCGGCTTCTCGCCCTTCGGCACGATGAAGCACGGCAGGGCCGACTATGCGACGCTGGAACCGGCCGCCGCGCACCAGAAGATCGCCTACCCGAAGCCGGACGGGGTGCTGACCTTCGACCGGCTGTCGTCGGTGTTCCTGTCCAACACCAACCACGAGGAGAACGAGCCGGTGCATCTGCTCGTCGCCGACATGGACCTGCAGAAGCGCTCTGAGCATGACGTCTATGCGGGACCCTCGACGCGTTACTGCCCGGCCAGCGTCTACGAATGGGTCGACAAGGATGGCAATGCCGCCGCCGATCCTGCGGCCAAGGATGTGCGCTTCGTCATCAACGCGCAGAACTGCGTGCACTGCAAGACTTGCGATATCAAGGACCCGAACCAGAACATAAATTGGGTGCCGCCACAGGGCGGCGAGGGCCCGGTCTACCAGAACATGTAAGTCACAAGGTTTGCTCCGGACTAAACAAGATGAGGAGCAGCGCAACCGGAGGATTGTTGAATAAACCGCCTGCCTGTGTTTCCTTTCTGCGGCGACAGGGAGGAAGGAAAAATGCGCCTGGCAGTTCTGACGAGCGTTGTGGCGATCGGGGCATTGTGCGCCCCTGCAGCCTTGGCCGGCACTAAGGTGCTGGTCAAGACACGAACTTACAACATTGCCGGAACCACCGGCGCGGCCCTGATCGAGGCCATGGATCGCAGTGGGCCGAAGCACGGCTTCATGACCCACGCCATCGCGCAGACCGGCTACAGCGTCGATGATTGGACCTTCGACGCCCAACGGGAAAACGGCGTCTGCCGCCTGCGCCAGGCCAACGGGACGCTCAATCTCTTCTATACCTATCCCAAACTAGTCTCAGCCACGTCGCCTGCGCTGCAGAAGCGCTGGAAGCGGTTCTTCGCTGGCGTTCGCGCCCATGAAGAGACCCATGGCCGCATCGCCAGACAGATGATGCGGGCCACCGAAAAGTCGGTTCGAGGGCTGACAGTCGGTGATGACCCGCACTGTTTCGAGGCACGTCGCGAGGCAAAGCGCCGGATCAATGCCATCTATGCCGAATACGAGGCAAAGCAGATCGCCTTCGATGCGCACGAGCATCGCGACGGCGGCCCTGTCGAGCACCTCATCCGCGCTTTTGTGGGCCAGTAATAAGCCAGGTCGAGATTGGACTGCGGATTTTCAGCTTCGCGTCCCGCCAGGCAGCGCCGCAAGCGCGGTCGCCGTCTGGTGCTCGTCGAGCGGCTTTTGTTCATCCGACCGAAGCGAAAACTCCACCAGCACCGGCAGATGGTCTGAGCCGGTGTCCTCAAGGGTCGACGCCGAATGGATAACAATGGCGCCCTTGCTGAAGACCTGGTCGATCGGCAGTCCGGCGAAGCGCAGGAAATCCGGCAGCCTTCTGTAGAGCCAGGTCGGCCCGACCGACGGCATTACAGTCAGCTTGCCAAGCGATGCGACGCGCCGGACGGCGGCGCTCCATGGCGCTGCGTTGCAGTCGCCTGCCAGGATTGACGTCTCGCCAAGCGAGGCGATTTCGTCAGACAACCCTCCAATCTGCCGTGATTGGTTGTGTGGCCATGGCCAGGTGAGGTGGATGGCGGCGACATCGACGTCGGTTCCGCCGAAATCGACCGTGGCGATCGCCATCGCGCCGCGGCTGTCGCAGTGCGGCTCCGTGCCCATGGCAAACGGTCGTCTGGACAGCAGCGCAACGCCGAACACGCCATTGGGATATGGGCAGAGGATCCGGTGGGGATAGGCGCCTGATAGCAGCCCAAGCTTTGCCTTCCACATCTCGGACACCTCGTCGAGGGTGATCACATCAGGCTGGGTCCGGCCGATCAGCGACAGCACCTTCTCAGGCGTTGGATTGTTGAACCTGAGGTTCATCTGCAGCAGGCGGTAGACTGGCTCGTCACCGGGTTTGGCTTCGTAGGCGGCCTGCACCTGCCATAGCCGCGAAAGCGGCAAGGCATTCGGCGTGGTAGCAAAGGAGGCTATCGCAAACAGCAATGCGGCCGCGGCCTGCAGGCGAAACGAGGTGGCGAGCAGCGGCAGCGCGCAAAGCGCCATCAGCACCGAAAAGTGGACGCGGAAATGAGCAAAGGAATCGAGGGCCGGATGCAGCGATCCGAAGAACCCGGCCACCAGCGCGGCCGAGAGTGCAAGCATTGCGACGAATGCCAGCGCAACCGTCATGTCCCGAATACGTGCCATCGCTTTGTCTATCGGCAGAAGTGCGGCTCAATCAAGATGACGAAATGTCCTGACCTGGACAGACACATGCGATTCGGCATTTACTGGAAGGCAGTTTCCGAAAAGCTCCTGAGTTTGCGCGAATGCAGTCGGTCCATCGGCATTTCAGCCAGCTTCTCCATCGCCCTGATGCCGATGGTCAGGTGCTGCGCTACTTGCCGCTTGTAGAACTCGGTCGCCATGCCCGGCAACTTCAATTCGCCATGCAGCGGCTTGTCGGATACGCAAAGCAGCGTGCCATAGGGCACCCGGAAGCGGAAGCCGTTGGCGGCGATCGTCGCCGATTCCATGTCGAGCGCGATCGCCCGCGACTGCGACAGCCGCTGGACCGGCCCGCGCTGGTCGCGCAGCTCCCAATTGCGGTTGTCGATAGTGGCGACGGTGCCAGTGCGCATGATGCGCTTGAGATCATATCCGGAAAGCCCGGTGACCTCGGCGACCGCTTCCTGCAGAGCCACCTGGATTTCGGCTAGCGGCGGGATCGGCACCCAGACCGGAAGATCGTCGTCGAGGACATGGTCTTCTCGTACATAGGCATGGGCCAGCACATAATCCCCGAGCGCCTGCGTGTTGCGCAGGCCGGCGCAATGGCCGAGCATCATCCAGGCATGCGGCCGGAGCACCGCGATATGGTCGGTGATCGTCTTGGCGTTGGAAGGCCCAACGCCGATATTGACCATGGTGATGCCGCCATGATTCGGCTTCTTCAGATGATAGGCCGGCATCTGCGGCAGGCGAGGCGGCGCGGCACCCTCACCGGGCGCGCCGTCCCCTGCTTTGGTCACGATGTTGCCCGGCTCGACGAACTCGACATATCCATCACCGCCATTGGCCATCAATTCGCGTGCACGGGCGACGAATTCGTCGATATAGAATTGGTAGTTGGTGAACAGCACGAAGTTCTGGAAATGCTGGGGGCTGGTCGCCGTATAGTGCGACATCCGGTGCAGCGAATAATCGATGCGTTGCGCGGTGAACGGCGCCAGCGGCCGTGCCTCGCCCAATGCCACTTCGAACGTGCCGTTGGCGATCTGGTCGTCGGTGCCGTCGAGATCCGGCACGTCGAACAGGTCACGGATCGGCCGTTTGATGCGTTCGGCAGCAGCGCCGTCGACATGGGTGCCTTCGAGGAAGGCGAAATGCAGCGGGATGGGAGTGGTCGATTCCGAAACCGTGACGGGAACGCCGTGGTTGCGCATGATTAGCCGAAGCTGTTCGGTGAGGTAGCTTTCGAAAAGAGCAGGCTGGGTGACGGTGGTTGAGAAATGCCCCGGCGTCGGCATGTGGCCATAGGCCTGCCGCGAGTCGATTTGCGTGAAGGAACTCGTGGTGACGCCGATCTCCGGATAGAAAGCCCGGTAGCGTTTGTTGTTGTCGCCGCCCGCGGCGAGCGCGGCAAACGAATCGCGCAGGAACTTGGTGTTGCGGTCGTAAAGCACCTGTAGGGCGGCGACGGCCTTCTTGGCGTCGTTGAAGCTCTGCCGGCCAAACGGCTCCGGCGTGACCACCGATTCAATGGCTTGGGGATAGATTCGCTTTTCCATGACCCAATATAGAGAGTTGGACGCGCGGTTGGGAGGGGGTAAGGCGGCCTCAATACGCGCTGTCGGCGTTTTTTCGGTCTGCTAACCGCGCTGAAGGCTAACCAGCAGCACAAAGCCGAGGCCTGACTTCCTCAACGCAGGCGCCTCGATCGTCGAGCCGGCATTGGTACGCATCGTCGGCACGGCCAGTACCGGTACCGAAAGAACAGTCAGGATGAGCGCCGCGCGCGGCAGCAGCCGAAGCGTCTTGAGCGTGTTGGCGGCGAGGCGGTTCATTGGCGTTTTGCTTTTCTCTAAAGGTTCAGCTCTTTGTCGTTTCAGTGGTGAAGATGGTTCAAGCAACCGAGTCGGCAGGAACTGGCGACGTTCCAGGAGCGGGACGGCCGGCCGGCTTCGGCGACAAGGACGGCGAACAACATGCCGAACAGGCTCATCAGCAGGCAGACGATGGTGAAGCGGCGGGCAAGCATTGCGCGGTGTCTCCTTCAACACGCATGACAATGCCTTGCCCCGGCTGAACCGGCTCTGATCCCGGCGTTCATCTGCGGTTCAAAAATGGTTGATGATCTCTGAGAGGGTCCGCCTTGAGTGCAGCGACCCATGGCGACGCCATGGCTGCGAGACCGATAACATGAAAACGGGGCCGACTGGCCCCGCTCACCCCGGCAGGAAGGGCACGATCAGAGCTTGTGCCAGGTCTGGCTCTTGCAGATCAGCCCGCCGAGCACGCAGCCGCTCATCTTGAGCGAACTGCCGGAAAGCGAAGCCTTGCCCGAATAAGTCTTGTCGGTTTCCGGGTCGGTTATGGTGCCGGCATATTTGTTGTCGCCGGCAATCTTCAGTGAACCGATGTTCTTGCCGGCAAATTTGCCGGATTTGAGCGTAATCGAAAATGCCCCGCCGCCACCCGAAATGGCGGCAGTCGATCCGGCTTGCGTTTTCCAATTGCCTTCGATCGGATCGGCCCATGCCGTGCCGGTCATCATTATTGCGGCCGCGAGGGCCAGGCTCACTTGTCGAAACATGTCTTTCCTCCCTCAGGTAAGTCCAATCGGGCTCCGTCCCGGGTGTCTGCCCCTTACGCAAACGTAAGCTAGTCCAGCTCCCGGAAAAACAAAAGCGGTGCCGCGACGGAAGGGTTGCGGGTTTTTGCCCGCTCCCGAACGGCCGCGCCGGCGAAAAATGAAACGGGCCGCACACGTCTTTGTCTTCTGTGGTTAGCGGAGTCTTGATCCGCGCCTCGCAAGTTTTCTTCAAATCTTGTGCAAACCGGCGCGATTGCTGGCTTTTTATCCTTAACGAATTTTCGTGTTTACCTCTTGTTTTAGCTTTGTTTTCCTCAAATTAAGCACGCCATTTAACGACGGATTCAAGCCTCCGGGGCATTCTCGAAAGCATCGAAAGAGCGGCCGCCCCCGACGGTAATCAAGGACACCGAGGGACATACGGAGACAGCTCTCGGGAGCCAGAACAGGGGATTTGAAATGGCACGTTTTGAAATGCTTGAAGCCGGCTTCGGCGCCATGGGGGCAACCGCCCAGGCCGATATTCTTTTCGAGTTGGGCATGATGTATGCGACTGGCCGCGATTGCGAGACCGACGTCGTCGCCGCCCACAAATGGTTCAACATCGCCGCGATCAAGGGTTCGGCCCGCGCCGCGGAACTGCGCTCCGAATTGTCTGCCGCCATGTCGAAGGTCGAGATCGCCAAGGCGCTGCGCGAAGCTCGCGAATGGATGACGATGCACTGAATTCGCCGGCATCGACCTCACAAGGGGTACTGACCTCACGACAGGGACGCTTCGGGTCAAGGCCGCGCAGAGGGCCGGGCCCGAAAAATCAAGGCCGCGCAAGACGGCCGGGCCAACAAGATCAAGAACACCGCGGACGAGCCGCGCCATAAACCGTACAAACAGAGAAGGCGAGCGGATCCTGGTGGGGATACGTCGGGAAGCTCGATGAGAAAAGCTGCGACCGGCCGGAACAAGGCTGGCGCGGCTTTGTCTTTGGAACAGCGCATTACAGGCCCAATCGAGCGCCGACGATGCGTCTAGACAGCTCCGGTGAAGGATGAAATTCTCCCGCCATTCTGGAAGAGGCGCGGCCGGGATGGTCGCGCGAGAGTGGAGGAGTTGTGTCACCATGAAGAAATTCAGTATTTTCAGCGCAGCCATATTTGGCCTGATGATGACCGCGCCGGTCGCCTTCGCCGATGACATCACCTTTTCGGTGGTCGGACCGATGACCGGTCAGCTTGCCAACATCGGCGATCAGTTTAAGCAAGGCGCGCAAGCCGCCGCCGACGCGATCAACGCGGCGGGCGGCGTCGACGGCCGCCAGATCAAGCTCGACATCGAGGATGACCAGTGCGATCCGAAGCAGGCGGTTTCGGTCGCCAACCGCATCATCGCCAACGGCGTCAAGTTCATCGATGGCCACGCCTGCTCGGGCTCCAGCATCCCGGCCTCCGCTGTCTACGCCGAAGCCGGTGCGCTGATGATGAGTCCGGCTTCCTCGAACCCGGTGTTGACCGACGCAGCGGCGAAAGCCGGCTGGCCGACGATCATGCGCCTCTATACGCGCGACGATGCGCAGGGCGCTTTCATCGGTCCCTGGATCGCCAAGAAATATGCCGGCAAGAAAGTCGTCATCCTGCACGACAAGAGCGCCTATGGGCAGGGCGTGGCCGATGCCGTGAAGGCAACGATGAACCAGAACGGTCTCAATGAAATCCTCTACGAGGGCATCAACGCTGGCGAGAAGGACTATTCCGCTCTTGTTACCAAGCTCAAGGAGCTGAAAGCCGACGTCGTCTATTTCGGCGGCTATCACCCCGAAGCCGGCCTGATCCTGCGCCAGTCGGCGGAGCAGAACCTCAAGTTCCAGTTGATCATGCCGGACTCGATCGCTTCGCCGGAATTCTGGCAGGTTGCCGGTCCGGCCGGCGAAGGCACCATGTTCGTCTTCCCATCGAATCCGCAGGCGAAGCCCGAAGCCAAGGAGGCCATCGCCAAGATCAAGGCCGGCGGCTTCGTGCCTGAGGGCTTCACGCTGTTTTCCTATGCGGTGATCCAGGCCTTCGCCGAAGGCATCAAACGCGCCGGCAGCGACGATCCGGCAAAAGTCGCCGAAGCGTTAAAGAATGGCCAGCCGATCAGCACGGTTGTCGGCTCGGTCACCTTCGACGAGAAGGGCGACCTCAAGAACGCGAGCTACGACATCAACCAGTGGCATGACGGCAAATACGCGCCGATCCAACCGTGATGGCCGCGGCGCCGCAAGACGCGCTGCTGTAATCGAACATGGCCGGGGGTCAAACCCGGCCACATTTTTTTTGGCGACGCCTTTGTCACGCGTTCGAGATCACTTCGTGGATAGGGAAACAGCAGTCAACTGAGGTTCCTCGACAAAGCGAACCAGCACGGTGCCGTCGGTTACCTGCGCGCCTTCGGCAGCAATCTCGGCGATAACCCCGTCATGGGGCGCGGCAATGGTGTGCTCCATCTTCATCGCCTCCAGGATCAGCAGCGGCTGGCCCTTGATCACGGACTCGCCTTTGCCTGCACGCACCAATTTGACCAGGCCGGGCATTGGAGCGCGCAGGCTGCCGGAAGCGGCGGCTTCGTCGGCTCGGGCCAGCGGATCCGGCACGGCAAAACCGTAGCCGATTGCACCATCGAAGACCGTGACGTGGCCCGGCCAGCGGGCGAGGCGAGGCGCCGCGCGAAGATCATGCGAATTGACGCTGTCATAGGGCGCATCCAGCGCCACCTCGAACCGTCCGTCCGGCCGCACCGACACGCGCGTGACGATCTCCTGCTCGCCAAACTTCAGCAGGGTGCGCCGCGCTACAGCGTGGAAATGCGCATAGCCGGCCAGCGACAACCAGGGATCGTCCGAGGACGGCAAGTCGCGCGCACCGGACGCGGCAAGTGCCGCGGCGGCAATCGTCTCACCGCTCGGCGGCGGAACCGCCGTCAACGCCTGCTGATGCCTGGCGATCAAGCCGGTATCGACATCGCCCGCCGCAAAATCCGCATCAGCGGCCAGCGCGGCAAGAAAGGCAGTGTTGACCGTCGAGCCGGCGATTTCGGTCTGCGACAGCGCTGCGCCAAGTGCCGTGAGCGCCGCCCGTCTGTCCTTGCCGTGGATGACCAGCTTGGCGATCATCGGATCGTAAAACGGCGAAATCGCATCGCCAGCGCGCACACCGGTTTCGACGCGCATGGTCGCACCCTCCGGTGCCGGCTGCGGAAATTTCAGATGGTGCAAGGTGCCGGTCGCCGGCAAAAACCCTCTTGCCGCGTCCTCGGCATAGATGCGCGCCTCGAAGGCGTGGCCGGAGAGCGCGATCTCGCTCTGGGTCTTCGGCAGTTTTTCGCCGGAGGCTACCCGCAACTGCCACTCGACCAGGTCGATGCCGGTGACCATTTCGGTGACGGGGTGCTCGACCTGCAGGCGGGTGTTCATTTCCATGAACCAGAAACGGTCGGCCTTCAGACCTTGCGAGGCATCGACGATGAACTCGATGGTACCGGCGCCGGAATAGTGGATTGCCTTGGCGGCTTTCACCGCCGCCTCGGTCATCGCCTTGCGCAGTGCCGGCGTCATGCCCGGGGCAGGCGCCTCCTCGATCACCTTCTGGTGGCGGCGCTGTGCCGAGCAGTCACGTTCGTGAAGATGCACGGCGTTGCCGAAATTGTCACCAAACACCTGCACTTCGATGTGGCGAGGCTTGTCGACATATTTTTCCACCAAGACGCGGTCGTCACCGAACGCGGCTTTCGCCTCGCGCCGCGCGCCCGACAGTGCTTCCGAAAAATCATCGGGATGCTCGACGCGCCGCATGCCTTTGCCGCCGCCGCCGGCGCGCGCCTTGATCAGTACGGGGTAGCCTATCTCGCGCGCCTTGGAGGCGAGCAACACGATCTCCTGCGCTTCGCCGTGATAGCCCGGAACGACAGGCACGCCGGCCTTTTCCATCAGCCGCTTGGCCGCGTCCTTCAGTCCCATGGCACGGATCGAGGCCGCCGACGGCCCAATGAAGATCAGCCCCGCCGCGACCACCTGGTCGACGAAATCAGGGATTTCCGAAAGAAAGCCGTAGCCCGGATGGATGGCCTCGGCACCTGTGGCCAAGGCCGCCGCGATGATCTTGTCGCCGCGCAGATAGCTTTCGTTGGCGGTAGAGGCGCCGATATGCACCGCTTCGTCGGCCATTTCGACATGCAAGGCGCGATCGTCGGCGTCGGAATAGACGGCGACGCTGCGCACACCCATCCTGCGTGCCGTGCGGATCACCCGGCAGGCGATCTCGCCACGGTTGGCGATCAGGATCTTGGCGAACATCGGGCCTCCACAGGCAGAGCTGCCGCCAACGGCGCGAATTCTCGTCACGCGAACTGCGGCAATGCCCTGCTTTGTAGTCTGGCGGTCAAAGGGTAGGCAAGCGAGGCCTGCCTACTTTGAGGCCGCGATTTCGCAAGCTCCCCCGGTCGTGACCCTGTAACGGTCGCGGGTGACCTGGCAGGATTTCATCGCCATATCCTCGGCAGCCTTTTGCGAGGGCGCATTCAAGCGCGAGCCGCACAGGATGTACAACGAACGCACCCGGGAATACGGAGTGGTCGCATAAGCTGAATGGCCGCTGGCCGCCACATAGGCCTTATATGCCTTGGTGCATGGCCGATCCGCGGTCGCGGGAAAATACGGGTAGAAGCGGACGTCGCCCTTGCTTCCAGCCAGCGATTCCGCCGCGCCGACAGTGGGGCTCGAGATTAGAAGCAACCCGGTTATCAGCGAGAAGACTGCTTGTTTGACGCTTATAGATTTCATTTTTCCTACCCATTGAATACGTCGAAGGCCGACGAGTGTCGGTCTATTTGGAGGCAGCTATGGCGCAGGCCCCTGCAGTCGTGACCTTGTACTTGCTGCGCGCGGACTGGCAGGATTTCAACGCCAGCGCCTCCGCAGCCTTCTGGGATGTTGCATTCAGATAAGCACCGCAAATAGTGAATTCGGTTGCCCAGTTGAATGGCGTCATCGCATAGGCCGAGTGACCGCCAGCCGCCACATAGTCCTTGTAATTCTTGCCGCAGCCTCCGATTGTACCCGGTGCAAAATAGACCGGAAAGCGGCTGTCGCCCTTGCTTCCCGCCAGCGATTCGGCGGCGCCGACATTCGGTGCAGAGGCCACAAGCAGTGCAAGTACCGACATGGTTGCTCGCTTGATTGATAAAGATTTCATTGCCAAACCCATTTGAACCCCAAACACTGAAATATATTCGCCTACTTGGAGGCAGCGATTTCGCAGCCGCCGCCTGTTGTAACTCTGTAACTGTTGCGGGCGGCCTGACAGGATTTCAACGCCAATTCTTCGGCAGCTTGCTGTGACGGTGCATTCAAGCGCGAGCCGCAGATGATGTACAGAAAACGCGCCCGGGAATACGGAGTGGTTGCATAGGCTGAATGGCCGCCGGCCGCTACATAGGCCTTGTAGGCCCTGGTACACGGATCCTTCGGGCTCTGCGGCAAATAGGGATAGAAACGGGTCTCGCCCTTGCTTCCCGCCAGCGACTCCGCTGCGCCGATGCCAGGCGTCGCTAATATAAGCAACGCCGCAAGTATATGCGCAGTTGTTCTCTGAAAAACCCGTCGCCTCATCTTCGCCCAATCCCCGTTGGTATTTGCGATGATCAATAGCCGTGATTCTTTCGTCTGGCCAGATCGAGAAGCAAAAAATAGTCTGGAGATGTGGTGAGTTGTCGCCCGCGCAGGGTCACACCCTACCGAGTGCAGCAACGACCCGCTGATACAATTCGGCCGTTGGCTTGTCGAAGCAGCAGAAAATGACGGTTTCCGGAACGATGTTCTGGCCGATGAAGGCACTCACGGTACCGACAGCAATTTGCGTCGCCTGATCCTTTGGGTAGCGGTAGACGCCGGTCGAGATCGCTGGAAACGCCACCGTCCGGCAGTCCTTTGCGGCGGCGATTTCGAGCGACCGGCGATAGCAGGAGGCGAGCAACTCGGCTTCTCCTTTGCTGCCGCCTTGCCAGACCGGCCCGACCGTATGAATGACGTAGCGCGCGGGCAGCCTGTAGCCCTTGGTGATTTTTGCGTCTCCGACCTTGCAGCCATGCAAGGTCCGGCATTCTGCCACAAGCTCGGGGCCGGCCGCGCGGTGAATGGAGCCGTCCACGCCACCGCCACCGAGAAGCGAGGTGTTGGCGGCGTTGACGATGGCGTCGACCGCCAGCTTCGTGATGTCGCCGGTTTGAATGCGAATCCTCTGGCCGGTATCGCTCATCTCACATTCTGAACACGCCGAATTTTGTCTCCTCGACCTCGGCGTTGAGCGCGGCCGAAAGGCTGAGCGCCAGCACCTCGCGGGTCTTGGCCGGATCGATGATGCCGTCGTCCCAGAGCCTTGCCGACGAATAGAGCGGGTGCCCTTCATGCTCGTACTTCATCAGGATTGGCTTCTTGAATTTCGCTTCCTCCTCGGCGCTCCATTCCCCGCCCTTGCGCTCGATGCCTTCGCGCTTGACCACGGCAAGCACCGTTGCCGCCTGCTCGCCGCCCATCACCGAAATGCGGGCATTCGGCCACATCCACAGGAAGCGTGGCGAATAGGCGCGTCCGCACATGCCGTAATTGCCGGCGCCGAACGAGCCGCCGATGATCACGGTCACCTTCGGCACCTTGGCCGTTGCGACCGCCATGACCAGCTTGGCGCCGTCCTTGGCGATGCCGCCGGCCTCGTATTTTCGCCCGACCATGAAGCCGGTGATGTTCTGCAGGAAAATCAGCGGGATCTTGCGCTGGCAGCACAGCTCGATGAAATGCGCGCCCTTCAGCGCGCTTTCCGAAAACAGCACGCCATTGTTGGCGACGATGCCGACCGGCATGCCGCTGAGATGGGCAAAACCGGTGACCAGCGTGGTGCCATAATTCTGCTTGAACTCATCGAACTCGGAGCCGTCGACGGTGCGGGCGATTACCTCGCGCACGTCATAGGGGTGGCGCAGATCCGTCGGCACGATGCCGTAGAGTTCATGTGGATCGTGAAGCGGCGGAATCGATTTCTGCAAGGCCAGGCTTACATTTTTGTTCCGATTCAGGTTTTTGACGATACGCCGGCATATGGCCAGCGCATGCTCGTCGTCGAGCGCATAGTGGTCGGCAACGCCGGAAAGCCTTGTGTGCACGTCGGCGCCACCGAGGTCCTCGGCGGTGACGTCCTCGCCGGTGGCCGCCTTCACCAGTGGCGGCCCGCCGAGAAAGATGGTTGCCTGGTTGCGCACCATGATTGTCTCGTCCGACATCGCAGGCACATAAGCGCCGCCGGCCGTGCACGAACCCATGACGCAGGCGATCTGCGGAATGCCGGCGGCCGACATGTTGGCCTGGTTGTAGAAGATGCGGCCGAAATGATCGCGGTCGGGAAACACCTCGTCCTGGTTGGGCAGATTGGCGCCGCCGCTGTCGACCAGATAGACGCAAGGCAGATTGTTCTGCAATGCGATCTCCTGTGCACGCAGATGCTTCTTCACCGTCAGTGGATAATAGGTACCGCCCTTCACCGTGGCGTCATTGACGACGACCATCACTTCGGTGCCTTCGACGCGGCCGATGCCGGCGATGAGGCCGGCCGAAGGGATGTCCTCGCCATACATCGACCATGCCGCGAACTGGCCGATTTCGAGGAAGGGCGAGCCTGTATCGAGCAATTGGGCTAGGCGTTGCCGCGGCAGGAGCTTGCCGCGGGAGACGTGCCGCTCACGCGCCTCTTCCGAGCCACCGCCCTCGATGGCGGCGGCTTTTTCAGCAATATCGGCGACCAGCGCCCGCATGCGCTCGGCATTGGCGCGGAAAATATCGGAGGCGGGCGACATCTGCGAGGTGAGGGGGGCCATGGCGCTACCGGATCAGCTCGATCTTGCAGCCGACATCGAGGTCGCCCCAATCGCGATCAGCGGTGACGGCAATGGCATTCTCGCGAATTGCCAGCGCCAGGCAAGCCCGATCGCCCAGCGACAAGCCGCGATGCCGCGTCAATTGGCGAAGCTGCCCGGCGGCGATGCCCATCGCGTCGTCGAAAACGGCGATCGGCATGCCGAGACTGGCGAGGTCGTCCGCAGCCTGTTCCATGCTGCGTCCCTTGTCGATCAGTTTGGCGATGATTTCGGCCGCATTGACCGAACTGCATTGTGCATCCGGCGCGAACCCCAAAGCATTATCGGTGCCTTGCTCGTTGAGCAGGATTGCGAGCGCCGCCGAACTGTCCATGACATAGGGCTTCATTTCGCCCGCTTTCCCGTTGTCCCTTCGGCGTGAAGCCGGTCGAGACGCTTGTCGCTTCGACTTTGCTCTTCCCGCCGCTCCTTCAGAAATTCGTCGACGACGCTTTGACCGGGCTGTTTCAACGCTGACAATTCGGCCTGGACGCGTCGCAGATTCTGCAGCCACGATCTTACCCGCAGTTCGCCGTTCTCGACATGCAGGATCATATCCTCGCCAGGCTTCACGCCCATCTCCTCGCGCATCGCGGCAGGGATGACGAAGCGCCCGCCCTCGCCAAGCTTGACACGCTCGCGTTTCGCCGGAGCACGAAGCTGTGGTTGGCGAGCACCGGCATCGAACCGTGCTTGCGGATCTTCGTCAAATCCGGACCTTCCCGTTCTGCCCGCCATGGTCCGCCTCGCCTGGATTGTGGCACATTAACCGAAGTATGCCACATCGTGCGGCTTCTGGCAAAAGCTCAAAAGAATGCCATCAGGCGCTCTCCGACATGATTTCTCGTCCGATCAGCCAGCGACGGATTTCGCTGGTGCCGGCGCCGATCTCATAAAGCTTGGCGTCGCGCAAAAGCCGGCCGGTCGGGTAGTCGTTGATGTAGCCGTTGCCGCCCAAAAGCTGGATGGCGTCGAGCGCCATCAGCGTTGCCTTTTCGGCGGCGAAGAGAATACAGCCGGCAGCATCCTTGCGGGCCGTCTCACCGCGATCGCAAGCGGCGGCCACGGCATAGACGTAGGCGCGCGCCGCGTTCATCGTCGCATACATGTCGGCGAGTTTGCCTTGCACCAGCTGGAATTCGCCGATCGGCTGGCCGAACTGCCTGCGTTCATGCACGTAAGGGATCGCCACGTCGAGGCACGCTGCCATCAGCCCGACCGGCCCGCCGGCCAGCACGGCGCGTTCGTAGTCGAGGCCCGACATCAGCACCTCGACGCCGCGCCCTTCCTCGTGCAGCACATTGTCGAATGGCACTTCGACATTCTCGAACACCAACTCACCGGTGTTCGAGCCGCGCATGCCGAGCTTGTCGAGCTTTTGCGCCACCGAAAAACCGGCAAAGGCTTTTTCGACGATGAAGGCGGTGATGCCGCGCGAATTGAGTTCCGGATCGGTCTTGGCGTAGACGACCAGTGTCTCGGCATCCGGCCCGTTGGTGATCCACATCTTGGTGCCGTTGAGCACATAGCGGTCGTTGCGCTTTTCGGCGCGCAGGCGCAGCGACACGACATCGGAGCCGGCACCCGATTCCGACATCGCCAGTGCGCCGACCTTTTCGCCGCTGCAGAGCGAAGGCAGATACTTTTCTTTCTGCGCCTGCGTTGCCCAGCGGTTGATCTGGTTGACGCAGAGGTTGGAATGGGCGCCGTAGGAGAGGCCGACCGAGGCCGAGGCGCGCGAAATCTCCTCCATCGCCACGACATGGGCGAGGTAGCCCATGCCGGTGCCGCCGAAATCGGGATCGGCGGTGATGCCGAGCAGGCCGAGCCCGCCGAGCTCCGCCCACAGATGCGCCGGGAATTCGTTCGAGCGGTCGATTTCGGCGGCGATCGGTGCGATCTTTTCCTGGGCGAAGCGCCGCACCAGGTCGCGCAGCGCCTCGGTGTCTTCGTCAAGCCCGAAGTTGAGCGTATGCGTGTACATGCCGTTCCTCCCGGCGCACGATCCCGAAATCGGGATCATGCGCGAAATCAAGTTGCTAGAGCGTCCTTTGCGCGCCCGAATAGAGGCGCGGCGTCGGAGCTCGTTGACGCGCCATCGCTCTTTGCTCCAACAAGGCGCATTGTCATTGCTAGATATGTAGCGGTGACTTCAGCGATCGACAGCCGTTCGCCCGGCCGGAACCAGACGATGACGCCGGTCATCATCTGGATCAGCGCCATGGCGGTGAGCCCGGTGTCTTCGATGCTGAATAACCCCGCTTCGACGCCGTCGCGCAGGATGGCGCGCAGCTCCTTCTCGTAGGCCGTGCGCATGCGCAGGATCTGCGTGAGTTTTTCATGCGACAGGCTGCGCAGCTCCATGTTCGAGACATGGGTGGAGTGGCGGCGTTCGATATGGAAAGCGATGTGGTTTTCGACATAAGCGGCAAGCCGCGCTGCCGGATCGGCGCCGACAGGGCGTGTTGCGCGCCACGCCTCGATCAAGCCTTCCATATGCTCACGCATCAGCATGAACAGAAGGTCCTGCTTGGTCGGGAAATAGCGGTACAGCGCCGCTGCCTGGACGCCGACCTTAGCCGCCAGCTGGCGCATCGACATCGCCTCGTAGCCGAGACGCGCAATCAGGCTGACCGCTGCCTCGCGGACCGCAGCTTCGGTCTTTTCGCCGTCGGAACCGGTCGTACGCGCCATGACAAGCCGCCTTTTCGCGGACAATAAAACAAACGTTCAATTAATTCAAGGACTGAGGCACGTCCGGGCAGGGCAATGGCTTCAGATTTGCTCTATCTGCACCCTGGAGAATGATGTGCGATGGCGGCGAATGAGCAGGACCATGCCTTGCTAGGCAACAATCCTGAAATCGGCCGACGTGTCGCGAGCCTCGATCTCTTCGACATCGACCTTCGAAACCGCTGCCCCTGGCGGCCCTTGCCAAAGCCGTTCGATCATTGTCGAGACCGCCGCACCGGTCCCCGCAATCAAGGCTGTCACCGAGCCGTCAACTTCGTTGCGCACCCACCCGGCAAGGCCAAGCGCCGACGCCTCGCGCCGCGCCCAAACCCGGTAGCTAACGCCTTGCACCTTGCCGTATATGCGTACCTGCACCGTACGATCGGTCATCGCGCTCTCCATCGTTTGAGTCGAGTCTGGCGCATCGCCGTGCAAATTCAACCGCGTTGCCGCCGGTCAGCCACATGGGGCGAAGGCTCTTCAATTTCCTCGCGCTGCCGCCAGCGCGCCAGGCAGTTCCTCGGCAAAGATGTCGAGCTCGTGGTCGAGGCCGACACTGACCCGGATGCAGCGGTCGAGAACCGGCACTATCGGCTTGCGGATGAAGACGTCGCGTGACAACAGCGCCTGCAGCACTTTCAGTGCGAAAGCGCCGTCGCGGCCGCAGTCGATTGTGACGAAATTGGTCGCCGAAGCCAGCGGCTTCAGCCCGTTCGCTTCGGCTATTGCGGCAATGCGTCGACGGCCGGCGGCGACCCGCGCCACCACGCTCTCCAGCCAGGCCTGATCGGCAAGCGCCTCGACACCGGCGATCTGCGCCATGCGGCTGACGCCATAGTGGTTGCGGATCTTCTCGAAGTCCCGAATCACCTGGGCCTCGGCCACCGCATAGCCGCAGCGTATGCCGGCCAGCCCATAGGCCTTGGAGAAGGTGCGCATGCGGATGACGTTCGGCCGCGCGACATCGATCGGCGGCAGCGCTGAGGCTGGCGCTAATTCGCCATAGGCTTCGTCGAGCACCAGCATTGTGGTCTCCGGCAAGGCTTCGATGAAGCGGCTGAGCTCGGCGGCTTCCCACCAGCTGCCCATCGGATTGTCCGGATTGGACAGGTAGACCAGTGGCGCCTTTTCCCTGGCCACTGCCGCCAGCAGGCCATCGAGGTTTTCCCGATCGTTCTCGTAGGGCACTGCGACCAGCCGGCCGCCGACGCCGGCAACATGAAAGTTGAAGGTCGGATAGGCGCCGAGCGAGGTCACCACCGCATCGCCCGGCGCCACATACATGCGCGCAACCAGGCTGAGCAGCCCGTCTATGCCTTCGCCAATGACGACGTTTTCGCCACCGACGCCGAGATGCCCGGCGGCGGCCACCCTCAGATCGTGATTGTCAGGGTCGCAATACATCCACATGTCGCCGGCAATCTCAGCCATGCGGGCAATGACGCGCGGGGAAGGGCCAAAACTGCTCTCATTGGCGCCGATGCGGGCGCGAAAGGCGCGGCCGCGATCACGCTCCTGCGCCTCCGGGCCGACAAACGGTACCGTGGAGGCAAGCGCGTCGATGAGCGGCGTAAGGGGAGGGCGCAGGCGCATGATAGGGCTCGTTCGAAAGGGGGCCTTCTTGCTAGCCTGCCCGCTTGGCCTGCGCAAGTTCCGCGGCAGGCGGGAACGTCAGGCTGGATTCTCCCGGATCATTTTGCTAGCGAGACATGATGAGCAACCGACTGCCACCCGCTTGGTCCAAGCACATAAAGTCCCGCCCGGCGCCGAACGTGCAACCGCCGAAAGCGAAACCGCCGTCGCGCGCGCAGGCCGACGATGCGCTGCTGCGACAGGCGTATGGCTTGCAGCAGGCCAAGCGGTTGGCCGAGGCTAAGGAACTGTGCCGTCGCGTGCTGGAGCGCACGCCCAACCATCCCTTGGCTTCGTATATCATGGGCACGCTATTCATCGGGCTCGACGATGAAATGGCGCTGCGATATTTGGCCCGAGCCGTCGGCGAGGAGCCTCAAAACCCCTTTTATCACCTTAGTCTGGGTGAAGTTTATCTAAAAGTCAGCGAATATTCGCCCGCAATCAGGCACATTCAGCAAGCATTGAAGTTGAAGCCCGATTTGCTGGAGGCGCTTTGCGCATTGGGACGCGCTTACGTCGAATTCGACAAGGCTGACATGGCTGTCCCGGTTTACGAGAAAGCGCTCAAGATCAACCGCGATCATCCTCGCGTTCGGACAGGACTGGCCAGCGCACTCACCGGTCTCGGTCGCGTGGACGAAGCCGAAGTCTATCTGAAAGAAGCGATCGAACGTCGCATCGCGATGCCCGCTGCCTATAACGAGCTTGTGCATACGCGCAAATTCACCGAAGAGCCGGCCGAACTTAAGTCCATCCTGCGCGAACTGGGTTACCCAAAGCTTGACCCCGAAAGTGCGATGAGACTTCATCACGCAGCCGGCAAGGTGCTGAACGACCTTGGGCGCTACGAGGACGCGATAGATCATTTCAAGAAAGGCAAGCAGGCCGCAGGCTATAAGTTTGATCTGGAAGCCTATCGCCGCTGGGTCGACTCTACGATCGAGCTCTTCAACCCGGACATGGTGGCTGCCAGTGCGGGTCATGGAAGCCCATCGGAAGTGCCCGTGTTTGTGTTGGGAATGCCCCGGTCGGGGACCACCCTGACCGAGCAGATTTGCGCGAGCCACCCGGATGTTCACGGCGCAGGAGAACTTAAAAAGCTAAGGCGAGCCGCAAATGCTACCGGCGTCACCAGGCATTCGGCACGGGCTTTGGGCCAATCGATCGTGCCGATCAACCCTGACCTGTCCAAAATCCTGGCCGAGGAGCACCTGTCCTACCTTCGTGAGCGTTCGCCGACCGCACGTCGCATAGTCGACAAGATGCCCCGGAATTTCGAACTGATAGGCCTCATAGGCCTTCTCTTTCCCAACGCGCGGATTATTCACTGTCGCCGCGACGCCATCGACAATTGCCTCTCGTGTTTTTTCCAGAATTTCTCGAAGGGACACAGCTACATCGCCGACCTGCAGACGCTCGGGCTGTTCTACCGTGAATACGATCGCCTGATGCGGCATTGGGACAAGGTTTTTCCAGGACGCATCTTCGAAAATCGCTACGAGACGCTGGTTGCGGATCAGGAGGCACAATCGCGCCGTCTTATCGATTATCTTGGATTGCCCTGGGACGATGCCTGCCTGCGCTTCTTCGACAAGCAGGGATCGGTCAACACGGCCAGTCGCTGGCAAGTCCGGCAGCCGATCTACAGGTCATCTGTCAAGCGCTGGAAAAATTATGAGGGCAAGATCCAGCCGCTGATCGACGCCTTGGGCGACCTAGCCGAACTTTGAACAAGGAGGGCGCCCGACAGGATAGGCCAGCCCTTCAGGCCAGGCTGGATTCTCCCGGACCATTTTGCTAGCGAGACATGATGAGCAACCGACTGCCGCCCGCTTGGTCCAAACACATAAAGCCACGTTCGGCGCCGAACGTGCAACCGCCGAAAGCGAAACCGCCCTCGCGCGCGCAAGCTGACGACATGCTGCTGCGACAGGCGCTCGAACTTCAGCAAGCCAAGCGGCTCCCGGAGGCGGAGGAATTATGCCATCGCGTTCTCGCCCGCACGCCCAACCACCCGCTTTCGCTCTACATCCTCGGCACGTTGGGACTCGGTATCGACGATGAGTTGGCTCTCAAATATTTTGCGCGGGCAGTAAGCCAGACGCCTCAGAATCCATATTTCCACCTTAGCCTGGGAGAGGCCGGTCTGAAGCTTGGCGACAGCTTGCTTGCGATCAGGCACCTGCAGCGCGCCTGCGAATTGAAACCCGATCTGGTGGAAGCGCTTTGCGGACTGGCGCGTGCCTACGTCAACTTCGACAAGGCCGAGATGGCTTTGCCCCTTTACGAGAAGGCGCTAAAGATCAACGGCGACCATCCCATGGTCCGGATTGGTCTGGCTGGTGCGCTCACCAGCCTCGGCCGCATGGACGAAGCCAGAGCCTATCTCGATCAGGCAATAGAACGTCGGGTCGATGTTGGGACAGCCTACAATTACCTGGTCGACACGCAAAAGTTCACCGAAAAACCTGCCGAGCTCGACTCTATCCTGCGCGAACTCTCCAATCCCAGGCTCGAACCCGTTGCTGCATCGCAGCTCCACCACGCGGCAGGCAAAGTGCTGAACGATCTTCAGCGCTATGAAGAGGCGATAGGTCACTTCAAGAGGGCGAAAAAGGCCGCTGGTCACGATTTCGACCTGGAGTACTACCGCCGAAGCGTCGATTCCATGATCGAGATATTCAGCCCGTCACTATTGGAAGCCAAGGCTGGCCACGGCAGTCCGTCTGAAGTGCCTGTGTTTGTGCTGGGCATGCCCCGGTCGGGGACGACGCTGACCGAGCAGATCTGCGCGAGCCATCCGGATGTCCATGGCGCCGGGGAGCTTACGAAGCTGCGGCGAATCGCGAACTCGATGGGCTTTAGAATACTGTCGGATGAGGACCTGCGCAGTTCGATTATGTCGATGACGAGGGATCAGTCGAGGGCGCTGGCCGAAGAATACCTGTCTTATCTGCGCCAGCACGCGCCTGCCGCGCCCCGCATCGTCGACAAGATGCCGCACAACTTCGAGTTTATCGGCGTGATTGGAATTCTCTTTCCCAACGCACGCATCATTCATTGCCGGCGCGATGCCATCGACAATTGCGTCTCCTGCTTCGTCTTGCATTTCACCAAGGACCACGGCTACAACGCCGACCTTGAGACGCTCGGGTTGTACTACCGCGAATATGATCGCTTGATGCGGCACTGGGACAAGGTCTTTCCCGGACGTATTTTCGAAAGCCGCTATGAGACGCTGGTTGCGGATCAGGAGACGCAATCGCGCCGTCTCATCGATCATCTCGGCTTGCCTTGGGACGATTCCTGCCTGCGCTTTTTCGAGAGGAGCGGATCGGTCAATACCCCCAGCCGCTGGCAGGTCCGGCAGCCGATCTATAGTTCGTCCGTCAAACGCTGGAAAAAGTATGAGAGCGCAATTCAGCCGCTGATTGACGCCTTGGGCGATCTGGCTGAAATTTGAACAAGTAGGATGCGCCCGATCGGCCGAGGTCGATCGTGACTTGCTGTCGAGATACATTGATCCGGTAGGCCAGCTCTTCAGATCGGCCCAAGTTTTTCTTTTGCACGAACAAGCGTGCGGAGCGAGCATTGCATTCGACCAGCCCTGCGATCGGCTGCTCAGCAGCAGCCTGCATTATGCATCGAGAGTTGACAGCTGCGTCGCGCCGATACGAAAAACCCGGCGGTTGCCCGCCGGGTTCAATCTCAATCTAGCTCGGACTGTTAGAATGAGCGCTGGAAGCGGAGCATCCCGCCGACGCTGTCCTTGTCGTCGGCATTGGTCCAGTTGCGATCGTAGGCTTTATCAAACTGGCCGTCGCGGGCCCAATCGACTTCGGCAGTGATCGTGAGACCGGGAACGATATCGTAGGCAATGTTCGCAGCGACGCCGTAGTTCTTGTCGTCGTCAGCCGAGGCCTGGAGATTGAACGAGGTCTTCTCGTTGATGGTGTAGGTGCCACCACCCCAGACTGCCCAGTTGCCGCCCCACTGCTTGTAGAAGTTGCGGTCGATGTTGTCGTCAGAGCCGTAGCCGGCCATGATGAACAGTGTCAGGTTCTGTATCGGCGTAACGTCGACGCGAACCTTGCCGGCCCACTCTTCCCAGGTGCTGTCATAGGCGGCGACACCGGTGATCGAGCCCCAGCCCTGCGTGTATTTGATACCGCCGACGACATACGGGACATAGCTGTCGATGGAATCATTGCCGCTGTTGCTGTCTTGGAAAATGCCAGGATCCGCGGCGGCACTGCCCGACCCGGTTTCCAACGAAGCCACGGCCGAGAAGCCGTTTCCGGCATCGAAGTAATACTGAACGACGTTGGTGTCGAAGCCGCCGTAGGGGACCAGCGTATCCTGGATGACGTTGCCGGCGTAGCCGATGAAGGTATCGAAGGCCGATTCGTCCTTACCGACGCGCAAACCACCGAGCTGGACCCAGGCAAAGTTCAGCGAAACACTCGTACCGCCATTGAAGTTGTCATCAAGGTAATCGTTGTGGTTACCCCAGTTGAAGCGGGTCTCGGTGTAGGTCTTCAAGGTGCCGAGCTCGGTTTCCTGGCCGGTCCAGGTCTTCAGCGTGAAGCGGGCGTGTTTGTAGTAGGTATCCTGCGAGTCGCCGTCCTGCTGATCGGTAGTCTTTGCACCGTCAAACGAGCCGACGTCACCGATGCCGATGTCATAGCGGACGTAGCCGCCGATGCGCAGGCAGGTTTCGGTGCCGGGAATGTAGAAGTAGCCGGCGCCGTAGACGTCGCAGATCTTGACGTATTCAGCGGGTTCCGGCTCGGCGACGACGACGGCGTCGGCGGCGCGCGCACCGGAAACTGCGATCAGTGCCGCAGCGGAGCCGAGAAGAAGGCTCTTGATGTTCATTTTCTGACCTCCAGTCAGAATCGAACGAAAGAGCGGAATTGGCGCCGTGTGTTTCTGTCGTAAGTAGCTGAGATTGCGTTATTATTTGGGAAAACCGTTGATTTTTGCACGATCACGTGAGGAGCGGCAGATGGTCACCAGAGGCGTTTGCTGGCAAAAGCATGCCCGGAACCGGATTTGAGATAACGCTCGAATGATGTCGCTTTGGCTTGGTTCGAGAAGGCGATGCAGGTCACGATCCGCCATGGCAGGAATTTTGAGGTATGGCTGGATTTTCCGGCGTTATGCTCGGCGATCCGTCGCTTCAGGTCCGAGGTCACACCGATATAGCGCTCGCCTTCCGCAGTCTTGCTTTCCAGCAGATATACATACCACACGAACCGGCCCTCCCTCGCCAACGCATTGGAGTGCATCCTCCTTCGCTACGGCTTCGGAGGGCATCCCGCTTCGCGCGGAGAGGGGATTCGCTGGACTTGCCCTGCGAAGCGGCAGCGGGGGTTTTCGGGGCTAGCGGCCCTCCTTCGCTACGGCTTCGGAGGGCATCCTGCTTCGCGCGGAGAGGGATTCGCTGGACTTGTCCTGCGAAGCGCGCAGCGCGAAGCAGGATGGCCTGCCACCCGAAGCCCGCAGGGCGTAGGGTGGCGGAGAGGATGGGATTCGAACCCACGAGAAGCTTTTGACCTCTACTCCCTTAGCAGGGGAGCGCCTTCGACCACTCGGCCACCTCTCCGTTGCGCCGGTGGATAAAGAAAAGCGCCGGCACAATCAACAAGCTGGCGCTATTATCCTTGAAAAATCGACCCTTCGCCAAAGCGCCGCCCAGCGATGTGGCGATTCTGCGGCAATTCCCTTGCTCGCGACTCGGGCCATGGTCACATTTCGGGCCGACCATCGCTGGAATCCGCGGTTTGCAGCGGCTTGCGAAGGGCTGTAGGTTAACGGGAGCTTTCGGAGTGAGGCCAAATCGTGTCATTTGTGCAACAACGCCGGGGTATAGCGCCAACACAAACCTTTTGCCGGTACGATCGTGGTTGAACGCCGCCGTCTCATGGGTAATGTCGGGTTTGAAGGAGCGGCGCGGTGCGCATCTTTTTCGGTAGTGGGGATGGGGCAGGGAACGCTGTCCTTCAGCAAAGAATACCCAGACCCGTTTTTTAACTTTTGACTGGAGGTCAGAAAATGAACATCAAGAGCCTTCTTCTCGGCTCCGCTGCGGCACTGATCGCAGTTTCCGGTGCGCGCGCCGCCGACGCCGTCGTCGTCGCCGAGCCGGAACCCGCTGAATACGTCAAGATTTGCGACGTCTACGGCGCTGGCTACTACTACATCCCCGGCACCGAAATCTGCCTGCGCATCGGCGGTTATGTCCGCTACGACATCGGCGTCGGCCAGGCTGGCTCGTTCGACGGCGCGCGATACCTTGACAGCAAGGATCTTCTGGACGGCGAAATCAACGAAAATGACGGCTACTACAAGCAGGCCCGCTTCACGCTGAGGACCTACACCGGCCAGGAAACCGAGATGGGCACCTTGAAGACCTACACCGAGACCCGGTTCAACTGGGGAACCGGTTATCACGACCTCGGGCTGGGCGTCGACGGCTCTCAGTTCGGCAGCAGAGGCGTTTCGCTGAACTTCGCCTGGATCCAGCTTGGCGGTCTCCGCGTCGGTAAGGACGAAACAGCCTTCAACACGTTCACCGGCTACGCCGGCAACGTCATCCAGGATACGATCGTTCCGTATGGCGGCTTCGACACCAATGTCGTCCAGTATTATTTCGATGCAGGCAACGGCTTCTCAGCCGTGGCTTCATTGGAAACCGGTGAAGGTTTTTGGATTAACGACGACAATACTGCCTTCAATTTCGGTCACGACTCGGTCGATAGCTTTGTTCCGTATGTAGTTGGCGGTCTCAAATACACGCAGGGCTGGGGCTCAATCTCCGGTGTTGCTGCCTATGACAGCAGCCTGGAAGAATGGTCTGCCAAGGTTCGCCTCGACGTGACCCCGATGCAGAACCTGTCGCTGTTCCTGATGGCCGGCTACGGCTCTGACGACAACGCTCCGCGCAACTTCTACAAGCAGTGGGGCGGCAACTGGGCAGTCTGGGGTGGTGGCACCTACACCATCAACGAGAAGACCTCGTTCAACCTGCAGGCGTCGTATGACGAAGCCAAGGAAGCTGGCGTCGCGGCCAATATCGCCTACGACATCGTTCCCGGCTTCACGATCACGGCCGAAGTGGACTATGCTCACAATGACCATGATACGAAGAACTACGGCGGCCTCATCGGCGTTCTGGGCCCCTACGAATACAACTGGACCGGCATCCCGGGTAACAAGAAAGACGCCGTTGGCGGCTTCCTCCGCTTCCAGCGCTCGTTCTAAGGGCTGGACTTAAGGCAGGTGAAATCCAGCCCGGGCGCTTTAGCGCCCGGGCTGTTTTGTTTTCGCGACTGGTCGCAAACAGAAGGAAAAGGGGGTTCGGTAGCTGAACAGGGTTGTGGAACGATGTCGTTGGGATCCGCCGCTGGTGGATGAAATCGGCCGCAACGCTTAAAACTCTTGAAAGGGCACCGCCAAGCAGGTAGGTCTAGGCCTATCCACTCGGGGGTGTGGCGAATAATGACGAACGATGCGATTCAAGAGGGAGGAACCTCTGATCATTTTTCGATGTTTTCTTCTCAAACTGCAAAAATAAAATACAGTTACAACAAGATACGAGAAGTAAAGTCGCACAGGATCGGAGAACTTTTTTCAGCATACCGGGACATACTTTGGGATGACGGGCGGCACAAATACAATGTCAGCTCCTTCATCGGCGAAATAGACGAGATCCTCCTTGGGGAGCGTTTCAGCGCCTTTGACCAAAGCACCCTCGACAATCTTATCGGCACCTTGCGCCAGCGCGGCAACAGCAACGCAACCATCAACCGGAAGATGGCTGCCCTCAGCAAACTGCTGCGCAAGGCTCACAAGATGGGAGATATCCACAGCCTGCCCGAGTTCCGCCGCCAGAAGGAGCGGGCGGGACGGATTCGTTTCCTCGAAAGGGACGAGGAAGCCAGGCTGTTCGCCGCCATCAAGGGCCGCAGCGAGGACGCTTATCGGCTTTCCGTCTTTCTCGTCGACACCGGCTGCCGCCTCGGCGAAGCGCTGGGCTTGATCTGGAACGATATCCAGGAGCACCGCGTCAGTTTCTGGATCACCAAATCCGGCCGCAGCCGTACCATCCCGATGACCGAGCGGGTGAAAGAGGTGATCAAGCTGCCGGCCACCGAGGGCCGCCGGCCCAAAGGCCCGTTCACCAAGCTCAGCCAAGCGCAGTTTCGCGCCATCTGGAACGATGCCAAGGCCGAAGTCGGGCTTGGCGCCGACGATCAGGTCGTGCCGCATATATTGCGCCATACTTGTGCCTCGCGTCTCGTCCAGGGCGGCATCGATATCAGGCGTGTGCAGATGTGGCTCGGCCACCAGACGCTGTCGATGACCATGCGCTACGCGCATCTGGCCACCAACGACCTCGATGGCTGCGTCACTGTGCTGGAGACGCCGCGGTGCAGTGGCGCGGACAGTGGCGGCGCAGGTGCTTTGTCTGCTCCACCTCCGGCAAGGCGAGGGCCAAAAAGCGAGCCGGCCGCAAGCAAGGCCCCAAAGCCAGCGAAGAGAAGCGCCAAATCCTGACGGATCTGACGTGAGGTATCAGCCAGCCGCTCAGGGTTGCGCTGCCCCTCATTGCCCTGCCGGGCATTTCTCCCCGAATAGCGACGGGGAGAAATGCGCTCTTGCGAAAGATTTCGCTAATCCCCAGCGTTGCAGATACCTCCCTTCTCCCCGTCGCCATACGGGAGAAATGCCGGCAGGCGGATGAGGGGCAGCGCCGACATCGATAAAATTATTACACCGCTAATTCCAACGGAACTGTCAACGGCCGCCTGAATGCTTTGACCGACGCAAAACCTGCGCGTGAATTACTTCGCTCGGTCGAGCTTTACTTCTAACCACCCCGCTGCTCCGCCCGATCGAAAAAACCAGCGATCCTGCCCGGCAGGATCCCGGACTCCAAAAACGGTGCATGCCCCTGGCCGTCGGCGGTGATCGTCTCGATATCGGTATGGCGCGTCCGCATCTGCTCGAGCGTTTCGGCGGACAGCAGCTTCGAATTGGCGCCGCGTATGACGAGCATCGGGATGGCCGCCAGTGCGTCGAACTGTGGCCACAGATCTGGCAGCGGCCGGCTGGGATCGAGCCCCGCCAGCGTCTCGACCAGTTTCGGATCGAAATCGGGCAGAAATCCCTCCTCGGTCTCGCGGTAGAGGGCTGATGCCATCCGCTCCCAATCCGCATCGGTCAGCGTCGAAAAATCCGCGCCATGGGTGCCGCGCAGGCCGCGGACCACCTCCGCGTACGCCGTTGGCCTGGGCGCGGGGTCGAGATAGGAGCGGATATGGGCGAGACCTTGCGCCTCGATCACCGGGCCGATGTCGTTGAGGACGATGGCCTTCAGCACGGCCGGCCGCATCGCCCCGAGCACATGGATGATCAGTCCACCGCGCGAGGTGCCGATGAAGGCAGCCTCGTCAACGCCAAGTGCAGCCAGCCCGGCGAGAATATCCCCCGCCTCGATGCCGATATTGTAATGGCCGATATCGGCATCGTAGGCGGACTGCCCGCGCCCGCGATAATCGAAGGCGACAACCCTGCGCTTCGCCTGCGTCGACAGATAAAGCGCCAGCTCGTGAAAATCACGGCAATTGCGGGTCAGGCCAGGCAGACAAACGACTGGCCAGCGGCCGGAATTCGCTTCGCCGTAGATGCGGGCGTGCAGGCACAGCCCGTCCGGCGCGGCGTAGAAGAAATCGGAAAAACCCTGCTCGATTGGCATGTAGACTCCGTTCCTCTCACCGCCGGATCGCTTCGACTGCTACAGGCGAGGGGCAGGTAAGGTCAAAATAGGGAAGGCGCCGGCGTTGGAGGTCCCTCAACGGGAAGATTGGCTGCCATCGTCGCTTTCGCCAGGTTTCGTAGGATGCAGAAAGGCACTGTCCCCGAAGCTGCCGATCTCCCACTTGGGGGCAGGGCTATTGCAGATGGAAAGTCGAGGCTTTCGCTCTACGACGGACCCCCACCCCTAACCCCTCCCCACAAGGGGGAGGGAGACTTCCGTTGGCACTGACCTCGGCAAATTGCCTGCCTTTCGGCGCCA